>CAJUSM010000068.1 GCA_910588935.1 uncultured Oscillospiraceae bacterium | reverse complement strand
TTGGCAGCGGTACCAGGATTTGAACCCAGACAAACAGAGTCAGAGTCTGCTGTGCTACCATTACACAATACCGCTTTTTGCCGCCTGGCAAAGTTTTTTCGAACCTCTCGCCAGGTACTTGTCTATTATATCAAATTTTTCTGGAAAGTCAAGGGGTTTTCCAAAATTTTTTCAAATGTTTTGAAAAGCCAGAAGTTTTTCTTCCCAGGCAATTCTCATCCAGAAAAAAATGTGCTATAATGTACGCAAAGCGCATATTACGGAAAAGCCCTCTTCTCTGGCGCGGGCCCTGGTTTTATTGGTCTCTGCCGCAGCATTTTTTATACTTTTTGCCGCTGCCGCAGGGGCAGGGGTCGTTGCGGCCAATTTTTTCACCCTTTACCACGGTTTTCGAGAGCTTCTGCTCCCGGTAAAGCTCTTGGCGGCGTTCCGAAGAAAGCAGGGGCTCCCACTCTGGCAGGTTATAGAGCCACTCCGCCTTGGCCTCTACCATATTTTTGTAAAGCAGCTCGTTCTCATAGGTCAGGCTGACCTCGGAATCCTCCTCTATGGTTTCCAGGTCGTTGGGGGTTTTCAGGCTGTCGTTTATGCCGTCTAAAAAGCCGGCCATTGTCACAAGGTCCACGCCAAACTTTTTGGCGTAAGACTTCACTGTGCTCTTCCGGGGCTTAGAGGTGAGAATCTGGCGGTAAAACTCTTTTTCCCGCTGGAAATACTCATTCCAGAAAGCCATCCCCCGGGCGTTCTGCTGTTCTTCGGCGTAAGCTCTCCACTGTTCAAGCAAAGGCAAAATGACCACTCCTATTTTTAATTTCATGGAGTATCTTAGCACGATTGGGTGGGGCTTGTCAACTTTGCTTCTCCCTCTTTTTTATGTAGAAAGGAAATTTGCCATGACCCTCTCCCCTCCCCGCCACATTGCCTTTGTCCTCTCTCGCCTGCACCGCCAGGGCTTTCAGGCCTGGTGCGTGGGGGGCTGTGTGCGAGACGCCCTTTTGGGCCGCGCCCCCGCGGACTGGGACATTGCCACCTCTGCCCTGCCCCAGCAGGTTCTTGCCGCCTTTCCAGGGTGCGGGGCCTCCCTGGCCGGGGCCGCCCATGGCACGGTTACCCTGCTGCTCCCTGGGGGCTCTGCCGAAATTACCACCTTTCGGGTAGACGGGGACTACGAAAACCACCGCAAGCCCCGGCAGGTGCTGTTTACCCCCAGCCTGGCCCAAGACCTGGCCCGCCGGGATTTTACCGTAAACGCCATGGCCTATTGTCCTGGCCTGGGCCTTTTTGATCCCTTTTCCGGCCTGGCGGATTTGGAAAACCGGGTGCTCCGCTGCGTGGGCCAGCCGGCCCCGCGGTTCGACCAGGACGCCCTGCGCATTCTGCGCTGCCTGCGCTTTGCCGCTGTGCTGGGGTTCACCATTGACCCCCTTACCCGCCAGGGCGCCCGCCAAAGCCGGGGCCTGCTGCCAGGCCTTTCTGGCCAGCGGGTACAAGAGGAGCTTACCCGGCTGCTGCCGGGCCCCTGGGCAGCCCGGGTTCTTTGGGAAGAGCAGGAAATCCTTTTTGCCGCTTTGCCAGAGCTTGCCCCTTTAGCCGGCTGCGGCCAGGAGTCTCTTTATCACCGTTACGATTGCTGGGGCCACAGCCTTTGCGCCCTGCACCATGCCCCGCCCCTTCCTGTTCTGCGTTGGGCGGCCCTGCTCCATGACTGCGGCAAGCCCCTGGTAAAGTCCATAGACCAAAACGGCATTGCCCATTTTTACAATCATGGCCAGGCAGGAGCCCAGGCAGCCGGCCGGCTCCTTCGGCGGCTGGGGTTCCCCTCTTTTTTGCTTCAGGAAATTACACGCCTGGTGGAACACCACAGCCAGCCCCTGCCCATAGGGGAAAAGAGGATAAGGTCTCTTTTTGCCCAGTGGGGGCCCCAGGGCCTGTTCCGGCTGCTGGACCTGGTACAGGCGCACACCCTGGCTCTGGCAGAGGAGCCGGCCCGGCGGCTGCTGCCCCTGGTTTTGGGGGCCAAGGCCCTGGCCCGGGAAATTGGGAACCAGGCGGGCTGCCTGAGCCCCAGAGATTTGGCCCTAAATGGCCGGGACCTGCTCTCCCTGGGGTATTCCCCTGGCCCCCAGCTGGGGGCTGCCCTAAAAAGGCTGTTTGAGCTGGTGCTGGCCGGAAAGCTGGAAAACCGCCGGCCGGCCCTGCTCCAGGCCGCCCGGGCATGGCAAAAGCCGGCCCCTCCCTAAGGGACCGGCTTTTTGGGCCTCACTTTATGTAGGCCCCAAACCAAAGCTAATGGACAGCGCCTGGTTGACCCGGCTCATAGAATCCTTATCCAGCTTGCCCATTTTCTCCCGCAGCCGGTGTTTATCCAGGGTGCGCACCTGTTCCAGCAGGACCACAGAGTCCTTTATAAGGCCGCTGCCCTGGGCGTCCACTTCAATGTGCGTAGGCAGGTCGGCCTTATCGTGCTGGCTTGTAATGGCGGCGGCAATCACCGTGGGGCTAAACTTGTTCCCCACATCGTTTTGAATAATCAGCACAGGCCGCACCCCGCCCTGTTCGGAACCCACCACAGGGCTCAGGTCGGCATAATAGATATCGCCTCTTCGCACGTTCACGGTTTTTCACACTCCACTTCTGTATTTATTGTTGATATTGTTGCCCAAAAAGGGAAGGTTTAATCATAGGCAAAAAGAAGATCCGCGCTATTTTACGCCAAAGGACAAGAACTTGTGCGGGGCGGGAGGCCGCTAAGGGCCTTTTGCCAGGATTTTGGCTTTGCCCGCCGGCAGCGCGGGGGAAAGACTTCGCTTCGCGAAGTCTGCGAACCTTCTTGTGCCGCGCTCCGTCATCGTTTTGTTACGCTTTTTCTTCTATCTCCTCGGTTGCACACACTCTCTAAAATCGGGACGATTGACTTTTTTCTCCATCTTAAGTATACTATTCCTATATATGCTACTGGGGGCGATCTCTCTGAACACAATCCACCTTTCCGGCCTAACCTTTGGCCAAGGCCTGCCAAAAATCTGCGTGCCTCTCACCAGCTCTACCCTGCCTGCCCTTCTTCAGGAGGCCCGCCAGGCCCAATCTCTTTCCGCCGATCTTGTGGAATGGCGGCTGGACGCCTTTTCCGGCGACCCTCTTCCCGCCCTTTCTTCCCTATGCCAGGGGCTTGCTTTGCCGCTGCTATGCACCCTTCGTACCGCCGGCCAAGGCGGTGAGGCCCGGCTTGAGCCGCGAGAATATCAGGCTGCCCTTACCCGCCTGATACAGGCGGGGGGCTTTGCTTTTATCGATATTGAAATGGGCTTTGGCTCCATTGCCGCCAGCCTGGCCGCCCAGGCAAAAAAGGCGGGCCTTGGGGTAATTATTTCTTCTCACGATTTTCAAAAGACCCCCCCAAAGGAGCAGATGGTCCGCGCCCTGGAGGAAATGCGGTCCTTGGGGGCCCACCTGCCCAAGCTGGCCGTTACCCCCCAAAGCCCCCAGGATGTGCTTGCCCTGCTCCAGGCCACCTTAGAGGCCAGCCAGCGCCTGGGGCCGGTGGTTACCATGAGCATGGGGGAGCTAGGCAGGCTAAGCCGGGTTTCCGGCGGGCTTACCGGCTCCTGCATTACCTTTGGGGCCGGGCAAAACGCCTCTGCCCCCGGCCAGCTGCCGGCAAACCGGCTGAAAACTTTACTCGTAGAATTGGGAGGCGCCCAGCCATGAAAAATGAGATAGACTCCCTGCTGGACTCTATGTTTCGGGACGGCAGGCTGAATTTTAGAACCCCAAAGCCTGTTCCCCCAACCCCTGATCTGGGCCGCCTGGCCCAGGCCGGCCAGGCGGTAGAGGCTGTGGAACAGGCCCAGCTAGGCCTTTCCCAGTCTTTGCAGGAGAGCATAGACCGCATGACCCGGGAGGCCCAGTCTGACCTGGCTGACCTAGAGCTCCATTTGGCGGCGGACGGCATGGCCTCTGCCCAGGCCAACAACGGGGGCAATGTGCAGGACCTGGATATGGCCTTTCAGGTTGCCCGGCAAGAAACCCTGGTGCAGGTGCTGGGCCAAGAGGAGTTTGTAAACGGCCTCACCCTGGCCTTTAAGCGCCCCTTTGTGGCGGGCTCCTCTCAAGAGAAGCCTTTGTGCCGGGGGGCGCTGCTGGGAAAGCCCGGCACAGGGCGGCACAGCGCCGTGCAGGCCCTTACCCAGTCCTTAGGCCGCCAGGGCGCGCTGAAAAGCCCGAAAACCACAGTTTTAAACCTGGGGGACTACAGCGCCCCAGGCACGGAAAAGCTGTTTGTTCAGGACCTGTACGCTGCCTTAAAAAGCGGCGCCTCGGCCCTGCTTTTTGAAAATTATGAAAAATGCCACCCCTCTGTGCTGCCTATGGTGGGGGCCCTGTTTACCACCGGCGAGGTGCCTTTGGCCGGCCGGTACGCAGAGCAAAAGGGCCTTTTGGTGGATGTGGGCACCGCCCTGGCCCCAGGGGCGGTATCCAGGCTTTCGGCTGGGGGAAAATACCTGTTTTTGCTGGCCGGGGAAAACCTGGCCCAGCTTTCCGGCGCCTTTGGGGGCGCTTTTGTGGCCGGCTTAGACGATGTGCTCCACACCCAGGATTTTACCCCCCAGGTTTTAGAAAAAATCGGGGAGGCCAGCCTAAAGGCCCTTAGCCTTTATGGGGAAAAGCAGCTGGGCTTTCCCCTTGCCTTTGGCCCCAAAGAGGCCCGGGCCCTGAGCCAGGCCTATACCCAAGAGGCAGGCGCCGGGGCCATTGCCCAGGCCAGCCGCCGGCTGTACCGGGCCATGAGCGAGGAAAAGCTCCGCAAATCCCTGCGCCCCCCTATTCAGGGCAGGCTGGTGGCGCAGGGGGACCAGGCCAGCTCTTTGGTAATAGAGTATACGGTAGAAAATTTCTCCGGCCAAATCCGCCCGCTCACCCCTGGCGACCAGGCCCGCCAGGCAGAGGTAGAGCAGGTAAAGGAAGAGCTGGAGAAAATTATTGGTTTAGAGCCGGTAAAAGAGCACATCCTTTCTCTGGAGGATAACTTTAAAATCCAGCAGCTCCGCCGGCAGCGGGGGCTAAAATCAGAGCAGCCCTCTATGCACATGATTTTCACCGGCAACCCAGGCACAGGCAAAACCACTGTGGCAAGGCTTGCCGCCCGGTATTTAAAGGCCATTGGCGTGCTCACCGGGGGGCAGCTGGTAGAGGTTACCCGGGGAGACCTGGTGGGCCAATATGTGGGCCACACCGCGCCCCTTACCCACAAGGCCATTCAGTCTGCCATGGGGGGCGTGCTGTTTATTGACGAGGCCTATTCCCTATACAGGGGCCGGGACGACAGCTTTGGCCTGGAGGCCATTGACGCCCTGGTAAAGGGCATGGAGGATCACCGGGACAAGCTGGTGGTGATTCTGGCCGGGTACTCTCGAGAGATGGAGGCCTTTTTGTCCGCCAACTCCGGCCTGCGCTCCCGGTTCCCCAATCTCATTGAGTTTCCAGACTACACCCCAGAAGAGCTGCTGGCCATTACCCAGCGCATGGTGGCGGGCATGGGCTACCGCCTAGACCCCGCCTGCCATGATCTTTTGCTGGAGTACTACCGGCAAATGCAGCTTACCGGTGATCCCAGGGTAAACGGAAACGGCCGGATGGCCCGGAACAAGGTGGAGGCGGCCATTATTGCCTGCTCCCGGCGGAACATGAAAGCCGAGGAAAGCCAGCGGGATTTAGAGCTGCTGCTGCCGGAGGACTTTGCCTAACCAGCTGGAAGAAAGGAGACGCCTATGAAACTATCCCGCCGTTTTTGGGGGGCTGCCGCCGCAGCCGGCCTTTTGCTGGCCCTGGCCGCCTGCGGGGAGGCCGATCAAAATAAAGCCTCTTCCCTTTACAGCTCTGCCCCCTCTCGTAAAGAAGATTCCCTTAACACCTCCTCCCAGCCCCCAGAAAGCCTGGAGAGTTCTGTAAAGGAAATCAGCATGACAGACAGCTTGGGCAACCGGGTTTCCCTGCCCCTAAACCCCAAAACCGTTTGCCTCTACGGCTCTTACAGCCAGGCCTGGCTTCTGGCCGGGGGAGAGCTGGCAGGGGTTACCCAGGACGCCCTGGAGGAACGACAGCTGGATATTGGCCAGGCAAGCATTGTGGGCACGGTAAAGGAGCCCAGCGCCGAGAGCATTCTTGCCCTGGACCCAGATCTGGTAGTGCTTTCCGCCGATATTGCCGCCCAGCAGGAGATGCTGGACGTGCTGGAAAGCGCGGGCCTGGCCTGCCTCAGCTACCGGGTAGACACCTTTGAGGACTACGCCTTTATGATGGAGCAGTTCTGCCTTGCCACCGGCGATTCTCAGGCCTACCAAACCGCTGTTACCCAGGTGGCCCAAGAGATCGAGGCGGCAAAGGCCACAGGGGCCCAAGGGGCGGCAAAGGCCGGCCAGGCCCCTCGGGTGCTGCTGATTCGCGCCTTTTCCACCGGGATTAAGGCCAAAACAGAGGATGAGCTGGCAGGGGTCATCCTGCAGGATTTGGGCTGCCAGAATATTGCCAGCCAGCACCCCTCTATGCTGGAGGATTTGAGCCTGGAAGAGGTGATTGCCGCGGATCCTGATTTTATTTTTGTCACCACCATGGGAGACGAGGCAAAGGCCTTAGGGTATCTGGATTCTGTCATCGCCGGGAACCCGGCCTGGAGCGGGCTGAGCGCTGTAAAGGAAAATCGCTATACAGTTTTGCCAAAAGACCTGTTCCACTATAAGCCCAACAACCGCTGGGGAGAAAGCTACCGCTATCTTGGCAAGATATTGTACCCAGAAGAGGCCTGGGACCCATGGGACTAAGGCGCCCTGGGCTGTTTGGCCCGGGCCGGAACAATTTGTGTAAAGTTTTATGCCTTGCCCTCCTTGTCATTCTCTGCGCTGGCCTGGGCCTGGCGGGGGGCTCCTCTCAGGTGGATTTTTGGGCCGCCTTAGGGGAGCTGCTAGAGGGAGAGGCTGTGTCCCCAGGCGGCAAAATCCTCCTCTATGTCCGCCTGCCCCGGGTTTTCGCGGCTTTGCTGGCCGGGGCCGCCCTGGCGGTTAGCGGCATGCTGATTCAGGCTGTGCTGGGCAATCCTTTGGCCTCGCCCAATGTGATTGGGGTTAACGCGGGGGCGGGCTTTTTTACCTTTATGGCAATGGCCCTGTTTCCGGGGGTAGCAGGGGCCGCGCCGGCAGGGGCCTTTTTCGGGGCCCTGGCCGCCACCCTTCTTGTGTACGCCGTGGCCGCGGGGGCGGGGGCGGGCCGGCTCACCATTATTCTGGCCGGCGTAGCGGTAAGCAGCATTTTTACCGCTGGCATCAATACCATAAAAACCTTTTTTCCAGAAACCCTTTACAATGGCAGCACCTTTTTAATCGGGGGGTTTTCCGGCATATCCATCCAGGACTTTTCCCCTGCCTGGGCCTTTATTCTGGCCGGGCTGGCCGGCGCCTGCCTTTTGGCGGGCCAGGTGGATGTGCTCTGCCTGGGGGAGGAAACCGCCCGGAGCCTGGGCATGGGTGTAGCCCAAAACCGCTTTATCCTAATTGTAATTGCCTGCGTGCTGGCCGGCAGCGCGGTAAGCTTTTCTGGGCTGCTCAGCTTTGTGGGCCTGCTCGCCCCCCATGTGGCGCGGCGGCTGTTTGGCCAGGCCTCTACCGGGCACCGGGTGCTGCTGCCTGCCTCTGCCCTTTTGGGGGCCGGCTTTGTGGCGTTCTGCGACCTGCTCAGCCGGGTACTTTTTGCCCCTTTCGAAATCCCGGTGGGCATTCTTCTCAGCTTTGTGGGGGGGCCATTTTTCCTTTTTCTCATTTTAAAAGGCAGGCAAAAAAGGCTGGGCTAAGCCTTTGCCCTGGCATTTCACAGATTCTCAGCCTTTGGGGGTGCTTTTTTGATCTCCTTTCATCATCTTTCCGTGGGCTATTCTGGGCAGGAAATCCTTAGGGATATCCATTTTACAGTGCCCAAGGGCAAAATCACCGGCCTGATTGGCCCCAATGGCTGCGGCAAAACCACCTTGCTGAAAACGGCGGGCGGCCTGCTGCCCCCCTTGGCCGGCAGGGTAGAAATTGCGGGAAAGCCGGCCAAAGGGTATCGCCCCAAGGAGCTGGCCCGGCTGGCTGCCCTTCTTCCCCAGGTTCGAGAAACCCCTGGGATTACCGCGGAACGGCTGGTGGCCCACGGCCGGTATCCTCATTTAAGCTTTGGCCGGCAGCTTACCCAAAATGACCGGCGGCTGGTGGCAGAGGCCATGGAGGAGGCGGGCTGCGCCGCCTTTCGAGGCCGGGACCTGCGGGAGCTTTCTGGCGGGGAGCGCCAGCGGGTATACATTGCCATGGCCCTGGCCCAAGACGCCCAGGCCCTGCTTTTAGACGAGCCCACCACCTACCTGGACATTGGGCAGCAGCTAGAGGTAATGGCCCTGCTCCGCCAGCTCAGCGAAAAGGGCAAAACGGTTTTGGCGGTGCTCCACGACCTGGATCTGGCCTTTGGTCTTTGCGATTATGTGGGGCTGGTGGCCCAAGGCCAGCTGCAGTCCTTTGGTCCCCCGGCGCGGGTTTTTGAGGAAGGCCGGGCAGGGCAGGCCTTCGGCGTGCGGGGAACCCGGGTGGAGGCTGGCGGGCGAGGCCACTACATTTTTTATTGATTTTTGTGGCCCGAGGGCTTTTAGCCCCTATTTTTTCAGCTTGCCGCTAATTTCTTCCGTCAAAAGGGCCTTTCCCAAGAGTCTGTTTTAAGCCAAAAATCCAGCATTTCTCCGGTTTTCAAACAGACTCTAGAGGGCAAGGGTTTATTATTTAGAAAGAACAAGAACCTGTACCCATAGGATTCGCGCGCGGATTTTTTGAGCGGATTTTGTCAGTAGCAAGGCGTAAAACCCCAGGCAATCTGGCCGGTTGTCAAGGTTTTACCGCGCGGCTACTGGCGAAATTTGCCGAAAAGCAGCGTGCAAACTCTTATAGGTACAGGTTCTAAGAGCAAGGCAGCCCGAGGGGGGCGCCTTGCTCTTTATTCTTCTTCGTGATCCTGCCTGAAGTGGAAAAAGCTATTTGCCGGGTTTCTCCTTATGGGCCTGCGAGTAGCGCGAAGGGAGCTCAGTTTTTCTTGCCAAAATGCCTGTATGCCAGTATTCCAATGGGCAAAAAGTACCCGCACCACAGGACAAGGGCCACAGTGCCTTCCATACTGGTTTCCCCCTCTGCCATATGGGAGAACATGCCAGTCATTGGCAGGAAAAAGCAGCTGAAAAAGAACAGGCCATGAATCATCATGAGAGCCTTCATCCACTTGTCCTCTTTGCTCTCACCTTGAACAGAAAGGCCTAGAAAAAACGTGGAGAGAGCCATCATTCCATATCCCAGCAGATCATAGTTGAACAAAAGCCCCCCTCTTTGAAAATCCAGAATATCCTGGGCCTGCGCGCTGAATCCCCCAAAGCGAACGCTTGTAGTCTGGGCAAAATACACAAGCAAAATCAAAACCGCGTAAACCACCCCAAAGGCCATTCCGGCATTCGCCGCCACCCGCCGGTTTTCACAGCATTCCCCCTGCAGCCCTGCTGCCATCATCACATAGCCAATTGGCAGAAACATGCATACAAAGTAGGAGCCAAAGGGAAAGTTTACGATCAAACAGGCCGCGAAAAGGAACACGGCCACAGCCACCATTGCTGACCCGATTCTGGGTATTATTCTGTTCATTCTGTTTTTCTCCTTAAATCTGGATGATTGGGTCAATACTGGAACGCAAAACCCGCCGGAAAGCAGTTTCCTCCCGGCGGGCCCTCTTTACAGCATATTACTCTTCTTGCCCTTCTACCGCCCGCACCTGGAGCACCCCGGCCGTTACACAAAACTTAATCTCCATTCCCTGAAAGCCCATGCCATACACCCGGCGGGAGTCCTTATGGTAGGGAGGCCTGGGGTCTGCCGCCAATACGGCCAGCAGGGCCTCTCGGGCGGCCTCTGGCACCTTGGCCAGCAGGGGGGCGGGAAAATCCACCTCCAGCTCTTGCCAAGGAACCTGGCCGGCAAAGCCTGCCGCCGCCTGGGGGTGGCTATCTGCCTGAGGGAGATAGGGTTTGATGTCGTAAATCGGGGTGCCGTCCACCAAATCCGCGCCCCCCACCACCAGCACGGTTCCCTGGCTGGTTTCCTCCAGGCCCTCCAGGGTAACAGAAGAGAGGCCTAGGGGATTGGGGCGAAAGGGCGAGCGGCTGGCGAACACGCCGACCCGCTGGTTCCCTCCCAGCCGTGGGGGGCGAACAGTGGGCGACCACTTTCCCTGGGGGATTTTAGAAAAGCCCCAAATTAGCCAAAGATGAGAAAACCCCTCTATCCCCCGGAAAGCCTGGGCCTCCCCATAGGGGGGAAGAAATACGATTTTGGCCCGAAGGGCAGGGGCAATGCCGCTTTGTCTGGGCACGCCGAATTTTTCGGGAAAAGGGGTGTGGATATGGGCGATGGGGAAAAGCTCCATGGGAGGCTCCTTTCGTGGGGGCGGTTGGGGGTTATGGGGATTCTGTTCTGGGTTGCCCTTGATTTTGTGGGACAGGGCGGGGCTTTGCTCTGGCTGTGTTTGCAGCGGAGGGGCTTAGGGCGTTGTGGGGATTTCATCCCGAATTTTCTTAGCAATGCTCATGTCTTACGGCAAGACTCTGGGGCTCTGGTCTCCCCTGCCGGCTGGAGGCTGTGTGCCAGTGGCATAGGTCCAGCACCCAGCGGAGCGGCAGCGCAGATCGTTCCTCCGCGCTCTGCAAGACTTCCCTTGGCGAAGTCTTGGATTTTTTTACCTGGATCCATCGGCATTGGGACTTGGCCATGTGCTCCTTTGAGGCCCGGCATTTCCCTTTTACGCTTAGCGGCTCTGGACGGCCGCTCCCCGCCTGGCTTCCAATCCTTAGGATTGGAAGCCTCGGCGGGATGCGCTGACGGCTTCTCTGGCGGCGCTTTTTTGTGCTCGTATTACAACTGCGGGGGAGTGAGGTAGTGCTGCCTCGGCTTTTTTCTTAGTGCGCCGCCTTTCTAAGGGCAAGACCTTGGGACTCTGTCCCAAACCCTGCAGCCTTGAGAAAGGCAAGACTTGGCGAAGCGAAGTCTGCGAACTTTTTATTTCGCCCACCGGCATCTTTTTTATTTGTTTTTGCTCCTATATCTTGGGGGCTTTATGCTTATTCCGCGCTTTTTGCTGTCCATGGGCTTCCCAGCCACTGGCCATTTTGCCGGTAGATCACCTCTGCCCCTTCCAGCTCCAGGGAGTCGGGCACATAGGCGGTAAACGCCGCCTGGCCGTCCCCGTTGCTGGTAGGCATGGCCTGAAAGGCCTCTGCCCCTATCTTTAGGTATATAGGCGAATCCCAGTCGCAGGCCGCCTCTACCCTTCCCTCTATTTTTTGGTAGCCCCTCAGGTTTCCCCCAAGCCCGGCAGTACCCCCGGCCTTTTCCTCTGCCAGGCTGTACTCTGGGGCCTCTGCCTGGGGCGCGGGCATAAGAAAGGGGGCCTGGGCCAGCAGGGGCAGGTTCCGCTCCACAATTTCCACCACCACATATTGGGCCGATATCTCCTCCATCAGCCCCAAGTTGTATGGCATGGCCCGGGAAAAGAGGGCCTTAGAAAAGCTCTCCGCCATCAGGCTGTGCAGGGCATTGCCAAAGGAGTCTCGGAACATAAGCAGCGGGGGATTTTCCCCGTCGCTGCTTGTCTCAATACGCAGGTCATCCTCTCCCCGAATGGGGGTTGTGTACTGAAAATCCAGGGCCTGGTCAAAGCAGAACTGGCTATCCAGGGTTTCCTGGGCAGCCGGGTAAAGCATGTCGTAAAGATCTCCCTTCAGGCAGCGCTCTTCCACATGCCCAGGCTTTTCCATGGCCTTTTCCCCTGGCAGGCCCAGGCTGTCCAAAAGCAGGTCGTGGGCAAGGGCGGCCCCCTGGTTGGTCCAGTGGGAGTCCAGCTGCCGGTACAGGCAGTCCTCATAGGCCCCAATGGGCTGGAACAGGTCTGTATAGCTTACCACGTACTCGTTTAGGCAGTCCTGAACCAGGTCGGCGGCGGTGGCCGGGGCCCGCTGGATTTTTGGGTGGTATTTTTCTGGATACAGGGATATTTTGTTAGGGGCAATGGTAAAGGTGAAGCCCCGCCCCTTGCCCAGCACATAGTCCTGGGCCTGGCGAAGGGCGCTTGCCACACAGTAAACCTGCCGGGGCGACATGGTATCCGCCCCAGTGTAGTCGTCTATGGTTTCTCCGTAAAAGAGCCAACCCTCCTGGCCCAGGGCCACGTCTGGCTGGGCAGAGGTGGCGAACACCTGGGCCTTTAGCCGGGCATCCGCTGTAATCAGCTCTTGGCGAAAGGCAAAATGGTCTGAAAAATACTCCGCGGCATCTGAGAGAAACCGAAGGTTTGGCTGGCCCTCTGGCGTAACCGGCTGGGGCGGGCCCGTCAAAATTTCGTTGGACCCTGGCCCGCTGGGCCCCAGCACCGCCATGCCCGCCGCCGGAAGGCAGCAGGCCAGAAAAAAACAGCAGGCAAAAAGTGCATGAAAGTATTTTTTCATAGATTAGGCTCCTTATAACAAGGCTTGGCTGCCCTAAAACCGGAAATAGATAAAGGGGTTAAACTGGCTGCCCGCCAAATTGATAACGCACAGCACATACAGCGCCGCCGCCCCCAAGTAAGAGGCCCCTCGAAGCGCCAGCGCTCTGGCGCTGTCCCCACTGGCCCAGGCCTTTATCCGGGGCAAAATTGGCATGGCGCACAGGCAGGAAATCCCCAGGGCCCACAGGTTTAGGGGGGTGAGCAGAGCCCTTAGCAGGGATTCCCCTGAAAGGGTAAAGGTAAGGCCTGTAAACATCCTGGTATACATCAGCCCCGCGCCGGCCAGGGTATCTGCCCGAAACAGCACAAAGCCCAGCAATACCGCCAAAAGGGTAACCGCCCGGCCCAGGGTTTTTCGCAGCCTTTCCCCCATGGGAATAAGGTCCTCCCCAATGATAAAGGCCCCATGCCACAGGCCCCAGAGCACAAAATTCCACGAAGCCCCGTGCCACAGGCCGGTGCAGAAAAACACCAGGCATTTGTTCCCATAGGTACGCAGCTTTCCCTTTCGGTTGCCCCCCAGGGGGATGTACAGGTAGTCCCGGAACCAGCTGGAAAGGGAGATATGCCACCGCCGCCAAAACTCCTGAATAGAGGCGCTGGCATAGGGATGCTGAAAGTTCTCCTGAAACTGAAAGCCGAACATTCTGCCCAGGCCAATGGCCATATCAGAGTAGCCGGAAAAATCGAAATAAATTTGGAGCATATAGCAAAGGGCTCCCAGCCAGGCAGAGCGGATATCCAGCTGGGCAGGGGCGGCGGTAAACACCAGGTCCGCCATTTGCCCCACCGTGTTGGAGAGCAGCAGCTTTTTGGCCAGGCCCAAAATAAACCGGCGAATGCCGTCTGCCGTAAGCCGGGGGCTGGTGGCCCGGCTGTCAATTTGCAGGCTTATATCATGATACTTCACAATGGGGCCGGCAATCAGCTGGGGGAAAAAGGAGATATACAGGGCCAGCTTTCCAAAGCTTTTGCTTACCAGGGTTCTGTCCCTGTACACATCGATTACATAGGAAAGGCCCTGAAAGGTAAAAAAGGAGATGCCAATGGGCAGGGCAATGCCAGGCAGGGGCAGCTCTGTGCCCAGCACCCGGTTTGCTGTGGCAACGGCAAAATCGGCATATTTAAAGACAGAGAGCAGGCCCAGGTTTGCCGCCACCGCCAGGGCCAGCACCCAACGCCTGGGGGCCTTTTCTCCCCCCAGGGCCAGGCCGGCCCCATAGTTCAGCGCCACAGAGAACAGCAAAAGCAAAATGTACACTGGCTCTCCCAGGCCATAAAAGAGCAGGCTGAGCAGGGTAAGCACCAGGTTTTTGCCCCGTATGCCAGGCGCCAGCCGAGAGAGCAGCGCCGCCCCGGGCAGAAACACAAATAAAAATGCGGGTGAGCTGAATACCATAGCTTACCCCACGTCCTGAATAATCTCGCTGCCATTGTTCCGGTAGGTATACACCGTAAAGCTGCCGTAGTAGAGGATTCCGTCCTCTCCAGGGCCAATGCAGCTGGGGCCGTATTCGCTGCCATTTGGGTAGCCAAAGGCGTTGTACAGGTTGTTCACATCCTGGCCCACAAAGGAGTAGGGATCCGCCGCGGGGGGCTCTGGCTCCGGGGTAGGCACAGGGGTGGGAACCGGCGTGGGCACTGGGGTGGGCGCCGGGGTAGGCGCGGGCGTAGGGGCCTGGGCAGGCGCTGGCGTGGCCTCGGGCGCCTTTTCCGGCTCTGGGGTGGGGGCCCGGGTGGCCTTGGGTGTGGCCGAAGCCTTAGGGG
>CAJUSM010000067.1 GCA_910588935.1 uncultured Oscillospiraceae bacterium | reverse complement strand
GTTCGCTCAATGTGTACTCCGGCTTCTGCGGTGATTCCGCGTACCGCTTTGCTGTCCGTGGGTCCATGTGGTACTTCCGTCCCAGCTCCACATAGCTCAGCCCTTTTTGTCTGTCGCTTCGGATATCCATCCACTGTGCTCCTTTCATGTCCTGACTCCCTTTCCGGGCTCTTTTTCGCCCTATTGGGAGTCTATCTCTTTTTTACCTCCTTCGCCACAAAACTACATTTTTTCCTCGGCGTTTTCTTTCATTTTATCATCGGCGCTGACACGCTCATACATGGTAGAAATTGGCCGCCTGAACTGGTAGGTATAGAGATGAAATTGTGGTCTACACATACCTCGCGAGGATAGGAAGTCACACCAGAGCTGCCTCCAATACCGACATGGTCGGATAGTAAGCGGCGCAGCCGAGAGGTTTTGAAAAAGTTGGCTCATGGGCAGAGTTTCAGCGGGGAGGATTATGGGTACGACTACAATATGCAGGGATAACTCTATTCAAAATTTGAGCTGCAAAACAAAGAATACGGCGGAAAATTTCTCTGGACATAGGCCCGCAATATGTGGTAGTGTTGGGGTCAAGAAAGGGGGCCGATTTATGGCAAAGAAAAGAGCAAACGGCGAGGGAAACATACGCAAACGTAAAGACGGCCGCTGGGAAGGCTGATACACGGCTGGCTACGATCCAGCTACCGGTAAGCGTATCATCAAAAATGTTCTGGGCAAAACTCAGGCAGAAGTCAAAGAAAAGCTGGCTGTGGCAATGGACGATGCCAAAGACCTGGACGTAGCCCGCTTGGATGATTATACGGTTGATTCATGCTTAAACCAGCTTTCATATGGTTCAGAACTGCATCTCATGAAGTAAAGCCCGAAATCTGTTCCCATTTTCCTTCTTTAAAAAGGTAAATCTCTCCAAAGGCCTCTGTTTCTTTATTGTGTATATAGAAGTATGCTCCATCTGAAAGAACATATAGTGGGATTAGAAATGTGTCCGGGGCAACAATCTCCTCATAGAATTTTTTTCCATCAAGTATTAGATCTCGGTTATCGTTGTAATGCGGGATAATATTGATATCCGTAATTCCAAGCCCTGGTCGGAAACGTTGAAAATTCGAGTCTACACTTTCGCCTGGCAACTCTGGACACACATATACTGTTCCCGCGCAATTCATACTGCCAGCACTTTGTGCAACTATTACGCCGTTGAAATTGGATAACCACGCCTTTAGCTTAATGTCCTGGAAAAATTGGTTCTGAGTAGGCAGATGCCCTCCAGACAGAAAAACCACGTCACTTTGCCCTATCAACTCACCTAAGAGCATTGCGTTTTGACCGTTAACCAAAATGTTTCTCTCAAAATGAATCTTAGCTTTATCCAATGCGGCAATGGTATTATCAAACCAATCCGATACCCTTTCGTTGTTTTCCGGGGAGCAAGAAATGTAAATCATCTGCTTTGTCGACTTCACCGTTTCCTTGAAATGTGTTGAGAATCCCCAGCGATTATCAATTTTTCCTGGGGTTCGTAATCCATTTCTATGAATAGTTGCACCAATCTTACTTGTCAGGAATAGTTTCATGTACTTTCTCCACATTTTTGATTATGTAAAACTTATTAAAAACGGCTGGAACTTCCTCCCCGGAAGTACCCAGCCATTTCCGTTTATTTCCGCGTGTGGGGTGAGCGAGCGCCAGTGGCGCTCATGTGCGAACCCACCGAGCCGGCAGGCGAGACTGGGGTGTGGGTCAGGACAAAAAGCGAGTAAGCCCGGGCAGAGCCAACACAAAAAAGCAAGCCGGAAATTTATCCGCAATATCCACACAGATATGCAGAACACAAACAGCACAGAAACAAGGCCGCGCCGTGCTAGGGCACTGCAAAAGTCAAACCGGCGGCCTTAAGAAAAAGCAAAGAAACCGCACAATCATGCGGTTTCTCAGTCTTTGGTGGGGGAGAGTGGATTCGAACCACTGAAGTCGTCGACAACAGATTTACAGTCTGCCCCCTTTGGCCACTCGGGAACTCCCCCATAAATTATGAAATTTTATACAAGGCTTGTCCGGCCTCGTCCTCGAGCCGGACCGCCCAGTTTGGAGCTGGTGAACGGACTCGAACCCCTGACCTGCTGATTACAAATCAGCTGCTCTACCAACTGAGCTACACCAGCAACTCTCTTTCGTGCTTGCTTATTATATCTCTTGTCCCGGCAAATGTCAAGCTTTTTTTCGGGCTTTTTTGCAAAAAAACTTAGAGGGTAAGAAAAAGGGGGGCCTTTTCTGGATGTGCCAGCACCGGGCAAGAAGGGAGGGTGGGATGGGGCGGCCTTATTTCTGCGCCTTTCCTCTATAGAGGGCTGCCGAAGCGTCGGAGCGGGAGCGCCACACAGTCCCCATGCGGGCCTGGCTGCAGCTGAATTCACTTGGGATTTGACTTGGGGAAATCCTCGGTTTTGCGGATATCCTGTCGGATTTCGGCACTTTGCATAATCCGTTTAAAAAGTGTTCACGAAATACTAACCTTTTCTTCAAAAACCCTTGAAACCCAGGACATAATTGGGGGGTAGACTAATGACATCGAAAGCAAAGGAGGTGAAAAGCTAAGAGATTGCACCAGCCGCCCAATAGGGCGCTGAACTAACAATTATTGTCAATACTCATCAACTTTTACATTTTTCAAAGTTCGAACTTTTACTGTCCCTTCTACCGGGCGAGACCGGCAACAGCCGGAGTCGCGGGCCGCGGCAAAAACCTCGCGGTATGCCATCCGCTTTGCCCGGTAGTTGCGGCAGACCACAAATTCCCGCTCCTGCATGTGAAGTGCAGGGGCGTTTTTAATTTCCATCATAATTCCCTTTTCCTGTGGCAGATTAAAAACCGGGGCAAAAAGCCCGGGCTTCGTTTTATAGGCCAGCCTGACGGCTTTTAGTCTGTGCTCCAGAAAAGGGTGAAACATGGTGAAAAAATCGAAATTATGGAAAGCGCCTTTGTGCCAGGCCCTGCGGACCTTTGCCGGCAGTGTGGGGCTTACAGCCCTGTGCATGTTGGCCACGCTGGGGCTGCTGGGCCTGGACCAAGGAGAAACCGAAATGCCCCAGGCAGAGCCGGTTTCCGCCCCGGTGCCTCCGGTGCGGCGGGAAGCGCCGGGAGATCAGTATGTAGTGCCTCTGGGCCAGGCCTTTGGTATTAAGCTGTTTACCGATGGGGTTATTGTTGCCTCCCTTTCTGATATTTATACTGCTTCTGGGGTGTGCTGCCCGGCGGCAGAGGCGGGGTTAAAGCCGGGAGATTACCTGCTGGAGGCCAATGGCATGGAGATACAGAGCAACCAGGCTCTGGCTAGGTATATCGGCAAAAGCCAGGGGGAGCCAGTGGTTTTTCGGGTGCGCAGAGGGGACGAGGATTTTGAGGCCTGTGTAACCCCAGTGTTTGGGGAGGGCTCCTTCAAAACCGGTATGTGGGTCCGGGACAGCGCGGCGGGGGTAGGCACCCTGTCCTTTTACGACCCGAAAACCGGCGGCTTTGGAGGCTTGGGCCATGGTATTTGCGATGCCGACGCAGGAAACGTGATGTCCTTAAAAAGCGGGGAGCCCGCGGCCATTACCCTGTGCGGCATTATACGGGGCCTGCCGGACCGTCCTGGCCAGCTGCGGGGGTACTTTGCCTCTGACGAGGCCTTAGGCAGCCTGTGGGACAACAACGAAACCGGCGTGTATGGCACCCTTGACCAGCCTCCCCAGGGAGAACCTGTGCTGGTAATGGAAAAGGAAACGGTGCGTTCCGGGCCAGTAAAGATTCTGGCCAGCATTGATCCCTCTGGCCCCAAGCTTTACGATGGGGAGATTAGGCGGGTGAACGGCGGAGATCAGCCCACCAAAAACCTGGTGCTCAAGGTGACAGACGCCCGGCTGCTGGAGATGACAGGGGGCATTGTTCAGGGGATGAGCGGCGCGCCCATCCTCCAAGACGGGAAGCTCTGCGGGGCGGTGACCCATGTGTTTACCGATGACCCCACCATGGGATACGGGATATTTGCTGAAACTATGGTGGAGCAGGGCAGAGCAATTGCGCAAACAGAAGAGGCTAAAACACAGGACGCGGCGTAAACCGTGGAGAGAGGAAAAGCCGGGCATTCCCAGAGAGTGCCTGGCTTTTTCTTGCATATAGCGGCTTAAAGTGGTATAATATCCACAGAAGCGAAGGCGGCCGGCGGGATATCCGCTGAAAAGGAGGTGGGGCAATGCCGGAAAACCGGGTATGGCCCAATTTAGAGGGGCTGTGGGCAAAAATCTCCAAGGAGGCCAGGCTAGGCTTTCTCTCTGCTATGGCCATGGGCTTTGTGGCGCATCTTTTTGTGTTTTCCAACCTGCTGATCAACCATGATGGGGTGGTAAGCCTGCGCACGGCCAACGAGCACATTACCAGCGGGCGATGGTCCCTAGGCTTTTTTCCCAGTTTAGCTGGTGCTACGAGATGCCTGTGGTAATTGCCCTGCTAACAGTATTTGCCTTGGCCTGCACCGCCGGGATTACTGTGGCGGTGCTTGGCATACACAGCCGGCTGTGCATTGTGTTAACAGCTGGTTTTCTGGTGGCGTTTCCCTCGGTGTGCTGTGTTTTTCCCTATCTTTACACTGCCGACGCGTACTTTTTTGCCCTGCTGCTCAATGCCGGCGGGGTGTACGCGGGCAAGCGCTGGCGGTTTGGCTGGGTGCTTTCTGCCGTGCTAATTGCCTTGGGCACAGGGATTTACCAGTCGTTTGTGTGTTATGCTGTGGGCCTTTTTTTGCTGGACTGTCTGGTGCTGCTGCTAGAGGGAGAGGCGCTGGGCTCTCTGCTTTTTCGGGGCCTAAGGTATATTGCGGCGTCGGCCGGCGGGCTGGTGCTGTACAGGGGGGTGCTGCGGGCGCTTTTAGCGGTTAACCGCCAGGAGCTTTCCAACTACAGGAACATGTCTCAGGCCCTGAACAGCGGGGCAATGGACTATGTCCGCGCCCTGCCGGAAACCTACCGGAGCTTTCTGGACTTTTTTTGGAACAGCGCTTTCTTAACCCCAGAGATGCAGGGGGTTCAGCGGGTGCTGCTGGGCTTTGCCGGGGGCTGCGCCCTGTTTTTGCTGATCAGGCGAAAAATTTACCGGCGGCCCTTCAGGCTTGCCTTGGCCTGCCTGGGGGCGGGCTTGGCGCCTGTGGCCCTAAACTTGATCTGTGTGATCGCCGCCGGGCAGACAGAGACCAATCTGCTGATGGAGTATTCCTTTGTACTGGTATTTGTATTCGTTTTAAAGCTGTTGGAGATGGCCGCCCAAGAGCTTTCTGCCCTTTGCGCCTGGCTGGGGAAGGAAAAGGCGGATAGGAGGAAAACAGGGTGGCTCTGGCAGGCACCAATGTCTGCGGTTCTGGCCCTCTGCGGAATTTTACTGTGGAATGATTTTTGCCTGACCAACGCCGGGTATCTTCGGGTACAGCTAAATTACGAGAACAGCTATGCCCTGGCCAACCGGATTCTTACCCGGCTGGAGGCCATGGAGGAATATACCCCGGATACCCCCATTGTGCTGGCGGGCTTTGGCAAAGATACCCAGGGCGGCTGGGTGCCCTTCCCCCAGCTGGAGGAATTCCCTGGTATGCACACCTCTTTGGTAAACCAGTACTGCGGCACTCCATTTCTTCGGGCTTTTCTTGGCGGCCAAAAGCGCTGCGCCTCCCTGGAGCAGCGCCAGGAGATTATGGAATCAGGCGTGCTGGAGGAGATGTCTGTATACCCGGCTCAGGATTCCATCCGGGTATACCAGGGGGTTATTTTGGTAAAGCTGGATGAAAAGTGGGATCTGATTCACTATGGCGGCTAGGAGGAACCTGCGTGAAAACCCTTTCGGTTGTTGTGCCCTGTTATAACGAAGAGGCGGCTCTTCCCTGCTTTTTGCCGGAGATGCAGAAAGCGGCGGACAAGCTGCGGGCGGACCATCGGCTGGAAAGCGAGTTCCTGTTTGTGGACGATGGTTCTCAAGACAGCACCCTGGCCCTGCTGCGGGACTTTGCCCAGGCGGACAGGCGGGTGCGCTATCTCTCCTTTTCCCGAAACTTTGGGAAAGAGGCGGCGCTGTTCGCTGGCTTTGAGCACGCCCGGGGGGACTATGTGGCGGTAATGGACGCGGATCTCCAGCATCCCCCGGCCATGCTGGAGGAGATGTACCTGGCCATTGCCCAAGAGGGCTATGAAATTGCGGCGGCCCGCCGGGTTTCCCGAAAAGGGGAGCCCCCTATCCGCTCCCTTTTGGCCCGGCTGTTTTACCGGCTGATCAACAAGATTTCTAAAGCGGAATTTGTAGACGGGGCCTCCGATTTCCGGATGCTCTCCCGCCCAGCCGTAAACGCCCTGCTGCGCATGGGGGAATACAACCGGTTTTCCAAAGGGATTTTCGGCTGGGTGGGCTTTTCCACCAAATGGCTCCCCTACGAGAATGTGGAACGGGTGGCAGGGGAGACCTGTTGGTCCTTCTGGAAGCTGCTGCTCTACTCTGTAGAGGGGATTATTGCCTTTTCCACCGCGCCCCTTTCCATTGCCTCGGTATGGGGGATATTGTTTTGCCTGGCGGCTTTTGTGGGAATGCTATATATTTTTATTAAGACAATTCTTTGGGGAGACCCAGTGGCGGGCTTTCCCACCTTGGCCTGCCTTTTGCTGCTAATCGGCGGCTCTATCCAGCTGTCTTTGGGGATTATAGGCCAATATTTGGCGAAAACCTATTTGGAGACAAAGCGCAGGCCAATCTATATTTTGGGAGAGAAGGGCGGCTTTGATCAGCGGGAAGATAAGGAGCGGGGCGGGGGAGAGAAGGCCCCCACCTAAAGCGCCCTGCCGGTTGCTGTGCTTTATTTCCCCTGTTCTGGAAAGGAGCTGTCTATGCCCCAAAAAATTGCGATTGTTACCGACTGTAAATACCGCAGCTCTATTGCGGTTATCCGGGCGTTAGGCCGGGCTGGCTGGCAGGTGATCGCCGCCCAGGCCCAGGATGACGTAAAAGCCCCGCCTCCTGCCTTTTTCTCCCGGTTTGCCTGTTCCCGGTGGCTGGCGGGCTCTGCCCAGAACCCGGATTACCCTGCCCGGCTGCTGGCTTTGTGCAGGGAGTTTCAAAGCCCGGTGCTGTTCCCTGTAGGCGCCGTTACCTTGAATTGTTTGGCAAAACGTCAGGAAGAGTTTCGCCAGGCCGCCCGTTTTTTGGTTGCCCCCGGGCCGGTTCTGGACGCCTTAAACGATAAGGAGCAGGTCCACCGCCGGGCCCGGGAGCTGGGCCTCCCTGTGCCCCAGGAATTTGCCGGCGAGCCGGACCGGTATCCGGTGGTGGTAAAGCCCCGCTGCGGGGAAAAGTTCGGACTAAAGGCCCAAGACCGGTACCGGGTGGCCAACCATGCCCAGGAATACCAGGCGGCGGTACAGGCCCTCTCCCGGTATGACCCAAAGCCCATTGTGCAGGAAAAGGTAGAGGGGGCGGGCTTTGGGGCAAGCCTGCTTTTGGATGGAACAGGCCGGCTTATCTCCGCCATTTGCCACCAGCGGGTGCGGGAATACCCCATTCTAGGCGGGCCCTCTGCCTGCTGCGAGAGCGTGTACAATGAAGAGAAGGTGGAGGCCGCTTACCGGCTGCTCCGCTCTTTTAACTTTGTGGGCCTGGCAATGGTAGAGTTTAAGGGCAGCAGGATTTTAGAGGTGAATCCCCGGGTTTGGGGCAGTTTTCCATTAACAGAGCAGGCGGGCAGCCCCTTTGCCCTGCGGTATGCCCAGGCGGCCGCCGGTGAGAAGGTTCCGGAGTATCAGGGCCAGGATTACCAGGCCGGGGTACGGATGCGCTTTGCCCTGAACGATACCCTTGCGGCCCTGAGCCTAGCAAAGGCCGGGCGGGTGAAGGAGGCTTGGGCGGCGGGGCTGGATGTGTTTCGGGCCAAAGAGGCGCTGGGGGCCAAGGACGACCCCGGCCCAGCCAGGGCGTATTTTCGTCAGACGCTGTTCCATAGAAAATAAAGCGGGAGAGGAGAAATCCCCCATGCGCGCCGGCTTTTGCCTTTGGAGGACTATATGGAAAAGGCGGAATACGCCCCGCCCTCTCCGCCCTGCTCTTGGGATGCGGCAATCTCTGTAATGGGTACAACGGCTTCAGAGGCTGGCTGGACTGTGTGCTGCAGCATAAAATAACATAAAGGTAGGAAAAAATATGTCTTTGGTTGTGAAAATGGGAAAAATGGCTAAAAAAGCTTTGCGCCGGGTTCTTCCGTCCCCCGCCCCCACCCTGGGCTATGCCCGGCGGATCCAGCGGGTGAGCACTCCCAAAAGGATGGTGGCCATGACCTTTGACGATGGCCCCATGGCGCTTCCCCCATCCCCAGACCAGTTTCAGGGCCAGGCTCTTACAGATGTGATTTTAGACATTTTGGCGGCCCACAACGCCAAAGGTACCTTCGATGTAATTGGCGATACCTCTGAGAACTACCCGGACAAAGCCGGGGCCCTGGGCAGCCCTGCCTGGGGCGGGGTAAGGTTTGACCATTATCCTGATATTGATGAGGACCGGCATGGCGGCGCGAAAAACAACGACCGGCTGATCCGCCGCATTTTGGAGGAAGGGCACCAGATTACGAACCATGGCTACCGCCATATTATTTTTGGCAAAAAGCCATTTGTCTACGGCAAGCGGGTCTATTTGGGCAGCTTTGACAAGGCGGTTGCCGACCTGGAACGGCTGCACCGGCTGATGGAAGAGCGCTACGGCTACCAGTTGGGAATGGCCAGGCCAGCCCACTATGTGGATGGCATTGGCGGCGGCTTTACAAGCTACGATGTATGCGAGCGCTTAGGGTACCAATACCTGGGGGCGTCTTTTGACGGCGCGGGCTGGCTGCCCAGCACGGCCCGGAACCCGGCCCAGGCCCTGGAGGAGGAGATTGAGGCCATGATGGCCCCCCTGCGCCAGGCCCTGGAACAGGATCCGGACGCCCTTTGCGGCCAGATTATTTTTCAAAAGGACGGGTACAATATGGCCAAGCGCACCCCGGTGGTCTGGGGCCTGGAGCGGCAGCTGTGGCTGCTGGAATCTTACGGCTACCAGGTGGTTACAGTAGACCGGCTGATGGCGGAGAGCCCCTTTGCCGACCTGGGCCGGGGAGACCCTCTTTTTGAACGTATGCTCCAGCTGGCCCAGGAACGGGCGGTGGTTTACTCCGACAATTGCCTGCGGCTGAACCAGAGGATGACCTGGGGGGAATTGGCCATGCTCATTACCCCCAAAGAGGAGGCCCTGGAGAGGCGCTGGGCAAAAATGCGGGAAGCCGGAAAGAGCCAGCACCGGTACGCTGGGGCGCTGGAGTACTGCCGGGAGCAGGAGTTCTTCCCGGCCCATGTGAACCCTGGCAAGCCGGTGGACCAGCTGCCAGCTAAATTTTTTGAGCCCACCATGGAGGAGCTCACCCGCCGGGAGGTCTATTCGGCGTTTCGCGGGCTGTAGGCGGGTAATAGAAGGGAATAGAGGCAGGAATCAACTCCCCGGGGGATGATTCCTGCCTCTTGTGTTTTATAGCCAATAAGCGGCATGGCTGCCAGTTTAAAAGAAACTTTGTTTTTTCTGGGCCCTGTTAAGGATATGGTTGACGGCCTTTACGGATGAAAGGCCGCGCCGCAGGGAGAACAGAAAAGGGGACGGTTTCTCTCTCCATTTCCATATCGTCTATTGACACTAAATTGGAAGAAATGATATAATATTGGTGTGGTAGGGCTTGTTTGGAAATAGAGGAAATGACGGGTTTTCGACGCGAAAGATGGCCGCTTTTGGGCAATAAGACAGAGTTTTCGGGTTTTTAGACAAAGCCTAAACCCCACAAAGGCAGGTGCTGTGTTCTTCGGAACAGAGAGGTGGACTGTACCAATGACAAAGAAACTGAAAAAAAGGAAAAAACACAGAGGTTCCTTGCTGCTCCTCTCTATTATACTGGTCTTTTGCGTGTTTGGCACCATTGTGGTGACGGTTTCTCAAAAAATTACCCAAGAGATGTCCTTGGCGGCAATTCAGAACCTAAGCGAAAGCTTAGATTTAATCCAGAGCACCATTGAGGCCATCCTTAGAAACGAGGCAGAGTACCAGACCCTTATTGCCCAAGAGATTGCCCGGGCAGAGGACCCGGAGGCCTATGTGCTGGCTTACGAGAAAAACCGGACAATGGTAAAGATGTCCCTGATCCCTGCTGGGGAAAGCCAGGGGATTTCCAATACCGGCGAGGTTTTTACCGAGGAGGGCCTGGATTTTTCCGCTGGCGGCACCATAGAGGGGATGCCGGTTTCCCAGTCTTACGTAAACCATATGGGCACCTGGTCGTATACCCTTCGGTGCCCTGTGGAGCGGGACGGCCGGGAGCTGGGAACACTGTATGTAGAATATGTTTACGACACCATAGACCGTTCCCTTCCAGACGGGTTCTACAACAAGCAGGCTTCCTTATATATTATGGACACGGAAAGCCAGCGCTTTGTTCTAAAGCCTAAGGGCATGGGCAAGCGCAGCGCCGGCCACCTGAACCTGGACGACTTTTACCGGGCCAACGATATTCAGAACGGGGAGATTCGGGACGAGGTGGCAGGCTGCCTGGAAAAAGGGCAGCACCTCTTGTTTTATCACGATATTCGGAACGAGCATGCCTTAAACTATATGTGGCCGGTAAACAATGGCACTGTTTTCCTAGTGGGCTATGTACCGGTAGAGGCCATCCAGCAGGAAGGGAGAACGGTGAGCCAGAACATCCTGTTTGTGGTGGTCTCTATGCTTGCCGCTTTCTCTCTGTGCGTAATGCTGTACTACTTCAGCCGGCGGCAGCAAAATAAAATCCGCCGGGAACAGGAGGAGGAGCGCAAGCGCCATAACCAGCAGCTGGCCCAAGCCCTGCAGGCTGCCCAAATTGCCAGCAACTCGAAAACTACTTTCCTCTCCAACATGTCCCACGATATCCGCACGCCTATGAACGCGGTGCTGGGCTTTACCACCCTTTTGGCCAAAGACGCGGAGAACCCGGCGAAGGTGCGGGAATATACCAAAAAAATTACGGCCTCTGGCCAGCACCTGCTTAGCCTGATCAATGACATTTTGGATGTTTCCAAAATTGAAAGCGGCAAGGTAGTGCTTAGCTTGGAAAAGTTTGCCCTCAACGACGTGGTCTCCTCTGTAGATGCCATTATACAGCAGATGGCCAAGGCGAAAAACCAGGAATTCTATGTACAGGTTTCAGGCGTTCGCCACGAGTACCTGGTAGGCGACGAAACCAGAATTAACCAGATTTTGATCAATCTGCTCTCTAACGCGGTAAAGTACACGCCAGAGGGGGGGCATATTTGGTTCCGCATTCAGGGGCTCAAGCAGCGTTCCCCCCAGTACGAGCACATCCGCATTGAGGTGGAGGACGACGGCTATGGCATGACCCCTGAGTACCTAGAGACCATTTTCGACGCCTTTACCCGGGCGGAAAACAGCACCACCAACAAGGTGCAGGGCACTGGGCTGGGCATGGCTATTACCAAAAGTATTGTAGAGCTTATGGGGGGCACCATTGATGTTTCCAGCCAAGTGAACAAGGGTACGGTTTTCCGGGTAGACCTGGAGCTCCGGGTTTTAGAGAACCAGGAAAACCGGCAGTTTTGGGTAGACCGGGGGATTCACCGGATCCTGTTGGTGGATGAGGATCCCCAAAGCTGGAAAAACACCCAGGCGCTGATGGAGGACACGGGGGTTCGGCTGGATATTGCCGGCGGAACCCAGGAGGCCCTGGAGCGCATTGAGAAGAGCGGCGGAGACTACCAGCTGATTTTGCTGGATGGCGGCGGCACGCAAACAGCCCAAGAGCTGCGGGCGGCCCTTGCGGTGCCGGTGCTGATTTTGGCGGGGCACGAGGAAGAGGAGCCCGAGAACCTGCCGGAACAGGTCGATGTTCTTACAAAGCCCTTTTTTGTCTCTGCTTTCCGAGAAAAGGTGGCTTTAATGTGGGAGGGCCCAAAGAAAGAACAGGAGCCTAGGCCTGAAACCACTGGCAGCCTTCGGGGCCTGCGCTTTTTGGCCGCGGAAGATAATGAGATCAACGCGGAAATTCTAGCAGAGCTTTTGGAGCTGGAGGGGGTTTCCTGCGAGATTGTGGAAAACGGCAGCCTGGCTGTGGAGCGGTTCCAGAAGTCCGCCCCAGGGGAGTTTGACGCCATACTAATGGATGTGCAGATGCCGGTAATGAACGGCCACCAGGCCACCCAGGCCATTCGTGCCTTAGCCCGAGAGGACGCGGGGCATATCCCCATTATTGCCATGACGGCAAACGCTTTTGCCGAGGACGAGAAAGCGGCCTTGGACGCGGGCATGAACGCCCATGTGCCCAAGCCCTTAGATATAGAACTGCTGAAAAAGGTAATTGGTCAATTTGTAATGTGAAAGGAAATACTATGAGAAGCAGTATTGGAACCATTGCCCGCAGATGGGGGGCTGCTCTTTTGGCAGGGGCGCTTATGCTGTCCCTCTCTTCCTGCGGCGGTGAGGAGGAGCTAAAGAACCTGATCTCCCAGGAGGAGAACGGGGAAAGGGTTGTCAACCTGTTTAGCCCTATGGAAAAGACCGACCCAGAGGCGGAGAATGTGGCAAGAAGCGCCTGCGACCTGACCATTGCCATGGCGGAGGAGGAGCTGGGCCTTTCTCTAGCCTACAGGACCTACACGGCGGAGAGCTATCAGGATAAAACCTACGACGAGGTAACCCTGGACCGGGCTCGGAATAATATGGACGATATATACCTGCTCAACCCAGACACGATTCTGGCCTTGGGCGAGGAGGGCAAGCTGGCGGACCTTTCCGGGCTGGAAAGCGCCAAAAACCTGCGGGAAATCATCCGGATTGCCAATACAGTAAATGGGAAGCTGGTGGCCATCCCCCAAGAGGTGGTGACGTATGGCCTGTTTATCAACAAAGATATGTTTGACCAGTGTGAGCTGGAGCTGCCGGAGACCCCAGAGGAATTTTTAGAGTGCTGCCGGGTGTTTCAGGAAAACGGGATAGAGACCCCTGTAGGGGCGAACCGCTGGTGGCTGGAGACCTTTGTGCTTGCCCAGGCCTATGCGGACCTGTATAACGGCGGGAACACCAAAGGGGAGATTGCCGCCCTGAACACCGGGGAAACCCGGTACAGCGACTATATGCGCCCTGGCTTTCTGTTTTTGCAAGAGATGATTGACCAGGGCTATATAGACCCGGAAAAAGCCTTGGTGAGCGAGGCTATGGAAGGGGAGAGAGAGGACTTTTTG
Organism: uncultured Oscillospiraceae bacterium; assembly: GCA_910588935.1. GTDB lineage: Bacteria > Bacillota > Clostridia > Oscillospirales > Acutalibacteraceae > Acutalibacter. Next base: position 2,193 of record CAJUSM010000067.1, on the reverse strand, counting down.
GCAGGGAAAACCCCCATTGTAATGGCCTACTGGGGGGCTGCCAATACGGAAACCGCCTATGGCAAAACAGACTTCCAGCTGCAGGTAATCGGTTTTCCCAGCAGCCGGGGGCAGATGCCGGTAATGTCTATGACAGGCTTTGCTGTAGGGGCTGAGGCAGAGCACCGGGAGGAAGCCATGGAGGTGCTGGATGTGATTACCTCTGACCAGGCGCTGCAGGTTTACTCGGAAACCAACCGGGTGATTTCCCCTTCGAAAAATGTTTCGGTAGACTGCATTCCCGCGCTAAAGCCTTTAAACGACCGGGTTGAGGAGGGGGTTTACGTGCTGGGCTCCAATGCCGGCATGAAGGTGGAGCAATGGGGAAATATCTGCCTGATTGTGCGGGAGTTGCTGGAGGGGGCTGCAGTAGACCAGTGTATGGAGTCCTTTGACCGGCTGCAGGACGAGGCTTTGCATGGGGAAGAGTAAAAGAAAAGGACTGCCAACTAGAAAAGGCAGCGGATTGGTCCGCTGCCTTTTCTGCATCCTTTTTATAAAGACAAAAAACGGGAGCCTGTAGAAAAGTTCCCGCTTTTTTGTGGTGTTTTGTTTTAACCCTCGCTGGCCTTTGCTGCTCCGGTTTTCCGGGTACGGGGGGCTTTGGCGGGCTTTTCCGCCGAGGCCTTCCGGGTGCCGGTTGGCTTACGGGCGGGCTTTTTTACGGGCTTCTCTTCTGCCACAGCCTGGGTGGCGGGGGCCTTTGCCGCCGCGGCGGCTTTTCGAGCAGGGACCTTTGTTTGGGTGGGCTCGGTTTTTACGGCTGCCTCTTTGGCCGGCTCGGCGGCAACCAGTTTCCACTGCTGGCCCAAGCCCTCCACATCGTCCCAAATCTGTACAGGGGCGCCGTCGTCCTCCCGCATATCAACAATATCCAGTACCTTCCCAGCCTGTATGTTCTCAATCTTCTTGTAGGTGGCAGTTACCTTTACCAGCTGCCACTTCTGGCTTTCACCGTCCACATCCTGCCACACCTGGGTCCAGGTGCCGGCCTCTGTGCCGCCGTTAATGGTATCCAGCACCTTGCCGCTGGCCTTGTTTACCAGCTTTACCGCCTTGCCGCTTTTTTCCTGCAGCCAAAGCTGATTGTCCTCGCCGGTGGGGGCGGCCTGCACTACCACCGCGCCGTCCTCTGTGCCGGAGGCCTGCAGGGCTTTTCCTGTCCTGCGGTTTACAATCATAACTCCGTCAAGCTTCTCCTTAGCCATCTGTCAACTTCCTTTCGGTTGTGCGGCCCGGGCCTGAAAAAAGGAAGGGCCCTCCGCCGCGGCGTTTATATATTTTGTGACCAGCCTTCCCCAAGAGGAAGCCTGCTGGCAAACGAAATTAGAAGGGGCGGAACGGCCTTTTTCCGCTCCACCTAAAGTATTATAGCGGTAAAAAAACCTTATGTCAAATAGTAATTGCAGAGCAGAACTCCCGAATTCCCCCGAAAAAACGGGCTTTTTCAGGGTTTGGGGGAGAAAGGGCCGGTTTTTTTAGCGATAATTGGCAGTTCTTTCCAAAGGCCTTGATAGAAATTCGTAAAAAAATATTTTACTCTTTTCCCTGCTGGAACCCTTTAAAAAGCGGGCCTTTGGGTGTATACTAAAGAGTATAGGCCTCCCGCAGCCAGCCCATAAGCTGGGCGTCCACCTGGCCAGGCGTTGCCACCGGCACATGGTGGGTCCAGCGGCGGGGGTTAATCTGCACGCAGCCGGCAATTCTGGGCTCCTCTAGGGGGTAACCTAAACCAAAGCTGACGGTGAGCCAGCAGGGGGGCATCTCCCTTTTTGGCAGGGGAGCCAGAAACGACACGCAGGCGAACATGCGGGGGTTGCAAAAGGAGATCTGGGTTTTTTGCGCCTGAACCGCTAGGCCGGGGAACCCGGCCAGCTTCTGGCGGAGGGTGATGTAAATAGGCAGGGCCTCCAGGCGCTTTTGGAAGAAACCGGACTCTTGGGGCGTAAGGGCAACTGACATGGGAATACTCCTTTCCAAGAGGCTTCCCTTGGATTATAGCACAGAGAAAGGGAGAAAACAATGCCCGCTGCCTGCCCGAAAGTGTCCAAACAAGGTAAAGGTAAGCCGGAGAAGAAAAAACGCAGCTCTCAGATGCTGTGAGAAAATGGGAAAAGTTTCGTAGACTTCGCTTCGCGAAGTCTTACCTTTCTC
>CAJUSM010000066.1 GCA_910588935.1 uncultured Oscillospiraceae bacterium | reverse complement strand
TGGTGACCCATCGGGGATTTGAACCCCGGACACCCTGATTAAAAGTCAGGTGCTCTGCCAACTGAGCTAATGAGTCGTAAAGCTGTCCACGAATGCAAAAGACTTGTCCCACAATTGAATCCTTTGGACAGCTTCTTAATTATAGCAACAATCTGCCGCTCTGTCAATAGTTTTTCGGGAGAATCTTGGGCTTTTCCTTTTATAACGCCTAGCGTCTATTATTTCCGCCGTCTAAAAGCTCCCGCAGCAATTCGTTGGTATCGTAGTCTGAGTTGTTGGGAGATTGGCTAGAACGCCGGGGCTGTGGGGCTGGAGCCCTAGCAGGATTTTGCCTAGGCTCAGGAATAGAAAACTCTTCCGTATACATCGAGGCCTGGGGCGGAGGAGCGGGATGCTGAGCGGGCAGCTCAAACTCTTCGGTATATAGGCTGGCCGCCGAAGGCGGTGGAGCAGACCGGGACGGCTCCTGCTGCCGGGGCGCTGCCTGACGATAGGCCTGAGCGGGTATCTCGAACTCCTCTGTATATAGAGCACCGTTTACTGGCACAGCCAACTCTTCAGGCTCGGGATGATGCAAGGGCTGTTTTGCATCCTGATATCCAGGATTATAAGGCTGATAGCTGCTGGAATCTGGCTCGGGCTCATATTGAGGCTGAGGAGGCTCTGGCGGGGACTGGTGGGCTGTTCGCTGCACTGCCCTGCGGCGGGATGCGGCTCCTGTCGGATGGCGGGTTTCAGCCTGCTCAATCTCCTCAAAAATCCCCTCCCGCTGGTCCAAACGGCGGCCCCGAATAATGAATATTGCCAAGGTAAGCAGGCCTAGCAGGCCCACTGCCACGCAGCTAGCCCCACTGTAGAACAGCACAATAGACATAGAGTTATTCTTCTGGCTGAGCCTGGCAAAAGTAATATAATTTGGCTCTAGGTCGCCTGAATCTTCCTGCTGGTCGGAGCTAACCGGTTTAGGGGTGGATCTTACGCCTGGAGACAAGGAGGGTTGGCGGATTGTGTCCTGTCCCGCCGGATTCCGTGGGGGAGCAGAGCTGGAAGAGCCGCCTCCTGTGGTGCCGCCCAAAGCACCTGGATTGTAGGGTTCGGGAGAAGGGGTAACCGGGTCGTCACCGCTAGGCTCGACCGGGCCATCGGGCACCTCCCCATCAGGCGGATCCGAGGAATCCGGATCATCCACAGGGGGGGGCGTAGGATTTTCATCCGGCGGAAGTGTGGGATTATCGTCCGGCGGAGATGTGGGATCTTCTGACGGTGGCGGCGTAGGGTCTTCTACGGGAGGAGGGTCAGGCTCTTCCCCGCCTGGATCCGGAGGATCCACCGGATCATCTCCACTGGGACCGATTCCTCCCCCATCTTGAGGGGGGGGTTCCTGAAACTCGCCTCCACCCTCTTCAGCCAAGGCCGTGGCGGTAAAGAAAAGCACCAAAAGCATAGATAAAATAATTGCCAGCCAACGATTGATTTTCATAGCTTGCCTCCTTTTGCCCATATCTTACGCAGGCGCCTTAGGCAGGGCAAGGCCAACCAAGCGCTTTACCGCGCTTTGCTCTGCCCATGCCGCAATGCCTAAAATTTGCCCAATTTTTCCTCTATATATTCTGCCAAACCTTCTACCGGCACCCTCTCTTGGGCCATGCTGTCCCGTTCCCGCACGGTTACCTGTCCATCGCCTGGCTGGTCGCCGCCCCCTACTGTGTCAAAATCCACTGTCACGCAGAAGGGCGTGCCAATTTCGTCCTGGCGGCGATAGCGCTTGCCTATAGAGCCGGTTTCATCAAAATCTGTCATCACCTTCTTGGCAAGCTTTTCTGCCAATTCTTTAGCAGGCCCAGAAAGCTTTTTAGAAAGTGGAAGCACAGCCGCCTTATAGGGCGCCACTGCCGGGCTTAGGTGCAGCACAACCCGGGAGTCGTTCTTCTCCTCATCCAGCATCTCAACATCATAAGCCTCACAAAGCAAAGCCAGCACTGTACGGTCCAAGCCATAGGTAGACTCTATAATGTAAGGAATAAAGCGCTCATTGGTAGCAGGATCCAAATAGTCCATTTTTTGGCCGCTGTACTCCTGATGGCGAGAAAGATCGTAGTCAGTGCGGTTGTGAGTGCCGTTGATCTCACCCCAACCAAAGGGGAACAGATACTCGATGTCACAGGCCGCTTTAGCATAGTGGGCCAGCTTCTCATGGTCATGGAAACGCAGCCGCTCTCCTGGCAGACCTAGGTCTTCAAAAAATTGTTTGCCAAACTCTTTAAAGTAACTGTAAAGTTCCTCATCTGTTCCTTGCTTGCAGAAGGTTTGAAACTCCATCTGCTCAAACTCAATGGTTCGGAAGGTGAAGTTGCCAGGGGTAATCTCGTTGCGGAAAGCCTTGCCTATTTGACCGATGGAGAAAGGAAGCTTGGCCCGCATGGCACGCTGAACATTGAGAAAATTCACATACTCGCCCTGGGCGTTTTCAGGCCGCAGGTAGATAACAGATTTGTTGTCGTTGGTGACTCCGCGGTATGTCTGGAACATCAGGTTAAACTCCCGAATATCGGTAAAATTATGCTTGCCACAGTTGGGGCACGGAATGCTGTGATCCTTAATGTACTGAAACATTTCCTTTTTGGTCATGCCATCGGCATGGGCCTCAGGATCAAAAGCATCAATAAGGTTGTCTGCCCGGTGGCGCATTTTGCACTCCTTACAATCCAAAAGCGGGTCGGAGAAGCTCTGCACATGGCCGCTGGCCTCCCATACCTTTGGATGCATCAGAATATCCGCATCCACCTCAAAGCTATTCATACGCTCCTGGATAAACCGTTTGCGCCAAGCCTCCTTTACGTTGTTTTTCAGCCTGGCGCCTAAAGGGCCATAGTCCCAGGTATTCGCTAAGCCGCCGTAGATTTCACTGCCCGGAAAAATAAAGCCCCGGTTTTTACACAAACCCACGACCATATCCATCGTTTTTTCGCTTTGCTGCATATGCATAACTACAAAATCAGTCCTTTCCATCTCTCATGGAGTTATTTTACCAAATATTCAAGGAGAATGCAAGCAAAATCAAGAAAGGAGAGTGTGGGAAACTTGACAAAGAGAGGGGCGATGCTCTAAAATAAAAAAACAGCATCTGGTTCTAAAGTGCGCAAGGCCGCCAAACCATGAAAGCCACAGGAATACCGATTTTCCCGCAAACCATATAGAAAAAATGACGCTGACTTTTACACCACACAAAGACTGCGGGCGAGCTGCCCAGCCAGATTTATTGTTAGATCGTATGGATTGAGCGCCGTTAATCTAGGCAAGCGAAAGCTGTGCGATATAACAAAAAATGGTGCCAATCCTGTGCAAAGTCTGTAGGGCAGTTTTTGCGCGGTGTTTCCTTAGACACTTTGGCTCCCAAAATGACGCCTCACATAGAGGAGCATACCATGATATATATTGCCACGCTGCCTCCCAATTTGCCCAAAAATACCAAGCCCTCTCCCCAACACCAGACAGGGCTTGCTTTATTGCGCCACGCCCTCATCTTGCGGGGATACCCCATCCCCCAGGATTTATCTCCCCTTTTGCGCTTTGGACTTAGAGGGAAACCCCAGCTGCAGGGCATCCCAATCCATTTTAATATTTCTCACGCAAAGCGGCTGGTAGCCTGCGCAGTGGACCCAGAGCCGGTTGGCGTGGATCTGGAACAGGTGCGCTGCTTTTCTCCCGCATTGGCAGACCGCATCCTCGGGCCGGGAGAACGGGAGCTAATTGACTCTCTAGCAGACCGGAATTCCGCGCTGACTCAGCTATGGACCGCAAAAGAAAGCTATATGAAGTTCACTGGCTTGGGGCTAGCCCAAGGTATACAAGAAACCGCCTTTTGCCAGTTAGGCCCTTTTCCTCGCCTGCGAGGTGGAAACTGCCATTTTGCCAGCACTGCTTTAAACGGACCAGACAGCCAAATTTACTGGCTTACCCTGTGCCGCCAAGGCCCCAGCCAGCTTCAGCTGGAGTATATCAATCTTTAGGGAATACCCTGAATCTTCCTCTCATATACATGCCATAGGCTAAACAGAGAGGAAAGATGGAACATGTTCGTTTCTTTAAAAGCTAACCGAAAACGCATTATCGCCTTTATTGTCCTGGCCGCTGCTGTAGCTGCCGCCTGCCTGCTCTTACGCTGGAATCAGGAGAGCCCCAGTTCGCCTGAGCCCATTCAGGTCTATGGCGAAACCAACGAGGAACGCCTTACCTATCTTCAGTCCTTTGGCTGGCAGCTGGATTCAGAACCTGTTGAAACCAGAGAGGTCATGATCCCGGCCCAATTCAACGATGTGTACACCAATTACAACGCCATGCAGCAGGCCCAGGGCTTTGACCTGCGTCCCTATGCCGGAGAGGTGTGTACCCAGTATAAATACCATATCACCAATTACTCCGGCGAAACAGAGGTATATGCCACTTTATTGGTATATGGGAGACTGGTTATCGGTGGGGATATTGCCTGCGCTAAGGCTAACGGCTTTATGCATGGTTTTGCCAAAGACAGCGCCCGCTATGGAGAGGCTACCCCTGTACCGGACACTTCTTCCATAGCTGAGCCTGAAACTTCTCCCAATTCCGCCAGTTCCACTGTAAATTCCCAAATGACAGCCAGCTCCACTGCGGGAGATAGTGTTAGCAGCCAGACTGAGACTGAGACAGATACAGCTCAAGACACTGGAGCCATGGAGAGCATGGTAAGCTCACAGCCTACCGAGAATGCTGAAAGCGCCGCCGGAGAGATTTTGGACGATTTCCCTATCGATTAAAGAACAGTGCCCAGGAGAAGAACGTGCTTTGCCTAAAAACATAGAGAACACCAAGGCCTCTCGGCTATAAAATACCCTTTTCGTAAGAACAAATTTTAACAGGTTGGGATTGTGAAACATTTCTGTAAACCTAGGCTGTTTCCCTTATGGGAGGCAGCCTCTTTTGCACATTGGGATCAGAGGTTAAATATTATACAAAGCAAACATATACTTATAATAAGATTTCTATCAAATTGAAGCAATGTAGATTTTACAAATATTTTTCTTTCATCCCCACATTTTACTGTATTTTTGCCGCACAATAGACAAAAAACTCTTTTTTGTGATATAATAGGTTGGAAGGATTTAGGAAATGCGCTGAGTTTTTTTTCATCTGCATTGGCTTTTGGGTATTCCGCATAAATCCAGTGAAGAATCTTTGGGTAATTCAAGACTATTCATTTCAGGGCTTTTCTGTTATACTATGGGTAAATCAAACCGGGTTCGGCACCAACAAACGCCACTGCCGGCCTGTAACAGGAGGAAAACATAATGGCAAGCTTGAGTCTGAGAAATATCTATAAGATCTACTCCGGCGGCGTTACAGCCGTTACTGACTTTAACCTGGAGATTGCCGATAAGGAGTTTATTATTCTAGTCGGCCCTTCTGGCTGCGGTAAGTCCACTACGCTGCGTATGATCGCCGGCCTGGAAGAGATCAGCAAGGGTGAGCTATACATAGGTGACACCTTGGCCAATGATGTAGCCCCTAAGGATCGTGACATCGCCATGGTGTTCCAGAACTACGCTCTTTATCCTCATATGACTGTTTTTGAAAACATGGCTTTCGGCCTGAAGCTGCGCAAGACTCCTAAAGATGAGATTAAGCGCCGGGTAGAAGAGGCTGCCCGTATTCTGGATATCGCCCATTTGCTGGATCGCAAGCCCAAAGCTTTGTCCGGTGGCCAGCGGCAGCGTGTGGCCCTGGGCCGTGCCATTGTCCGCGATCCCAAAGTGTTCCTTCTCGACGAGCCGCTGTCTAACCTAGACGCTAAGCTCCGCGCTCAGATGCGTACCGAGATTTCCAAGCTCCACATTAAGCTGGGTACCACTTTCATCTATGTTACCCACGATCAGACCGAGGCTATGACCATGGGCGACCGGATTGTGGTTATGAAGGACGGCTTTATCCAGCAGGTGGATACTCCCCAGAATCTGTATGAGTTCCCTGTAAACGAGTTTGTTGCTGGCTTTATGGGTTCTCCTCAGATGAACTTTATTGACGCCAAGTGCCAGAAGTCTGGCAACGACTATACCCTTACCTTTGGTAGGAGCACCATTACCATTCCCGCCAAGAAGGCGGAGGGCACCTCTATTGCCAACTATGTGGGCAAAGAAGTTGTCTTCGGCATCCGTCCTGAGGATGTACACGATGAGCCCGACTTTATCCAGAAGGTTGGCGGCGCCAACGTAACCTGCGACGTAGAAGTTACCGAGTTGATGGGCGCTGAGACCTATCTATACCTGAACTGTGAAGGCAATCAGGTTACCGCCCGTGTAGAGCCCACCTCTACCGCTAAGCCCGGCGACAAGGTGCCTGTTGCTTTCGACCTGAATAAGCTCCATGTCTTTGATAAAGAGACCGAGGTTACCATTATTAATTAAAAAGCTTGCCAAAGCATATAGTCCGTATTTCTTTGGGGATCCCTTTTGGGATCCCTCCTTTTTATCTCTTTATTCCCGCCAATTCCCTTCAGGTTACACCAAAAAAGTGGCTCTGAGCCAAAAAAACCGCTAATATTCCCTTGTAAATTGCTCGGCTTTGCAAAAAAGGGTTGAAATTTCTATTCGGATTATGTAAAATAAGATGAGCAATTATTATGAAAAGAGGGGGACCACTATGTCTAACAGATTGTTCCAGGGTATCATTCAGCAGATGAGCGACGCCATTGACCGTACCATCGGTGTGATCGACGAGACCTCCGTCATCATCGCCTGCAGCGATATTAGCCGCGTTGGCGGCTCTTTTGGGGAGGCCGCCACCGAAACCCTGAACATGGATGATGTGTGCGTTGTGGATAACTGCACCTTCAGGGCCTTTGGCGACAAGCTGCACCCCAACTATGCCGCTTTCGTTTCCGGCGGGGACCCCGACGCCCGACGCTATGCGCGTATTTTGGCTGTTTCTATTGGCAATATCAAGCAGTACCACGACGAAAAGTACGACCGGAGTAATTTTATCAAAAATGTTATCCTAGACAATATTTTGCCTGGCGATATCTACTTGAAAAGCCATGAACTCCATTTTGACTCTGAGGTTTCCCGGGTGTGCATCCTCATTAAAGTGAGCGATAAAAACGATATTTCAGCCTTTGAGGTGCTTCAGAACCTTTTTCCTGACAAAAATAAGGACTTTGTGCTAAACATCAACGAGACTGACATTGCACTGGTAAAGGAAATTAAAGAGGGCATTACGGAAAAGGACATTGACAAACTGGCTCGCTCCATTGTAGACACCCTGACCGGTGAGTTTTACGCCCGGTGTGAAGTGGGCATTGGCACGGTAGTTAATAATATTAAAGACCTTGCCCGTTCCTTTAAAGAAGCCCAAACAGCCCTAGAAGTAGGTAAGGTGTTTGATACTGCCCGGGATATTGTGAGCTACAGCAACTTAGGTATTGCCCGGCTGATTTATCAGCTGCCCACTACCCTGTGTGACATGTTCCTTCGCGAGGTGTTCAAGCGTGGCTCTATCGACTCTTTGGACCATGAAACCCTGTTTACAATCCAACGCTTTTTTGAAAACAACCTAAATGTCTCTGAAACTTCCCGCAAGCTGTTTGTTCACCGGAACACCTTGGTATATCGTTTGGAAAAGATTAAAAAGCTTACCGGGCTGGATCTGCGGGAATTTGAAGACGCCATTGTGTTTAAGGTAGCCCTGATGGTTAAGCGCTACCTGGCCAATAATGATTTGAAATAAGGCTTTGCTCCTGAGCCGGAGGTGAGAATTTGATAGAATTTAAAAGCGTGTCTAAAGTTTATAACAACGGCACAGAAGCCCTGCACGATATTAGTATGCGGGTAAAAGACGGTGAGTTCGTGTTCATAGTGGGCTCCTCCGGTGCAGGCAAGAGCACCTTTTTAAAGCTGATTACCTGCGAGGAACGTCCCAGCTCCGGGGAGATTGTTCTGGACGGAACGGACATTTCCCGGATACGCAAAGGGAAAATCCCCTTTATTCGCAGAAAGATGGGCATGGTCTTTCAGGATTTCCGCTTGATTGACCATATGACCGTTTATGACAATGTGGCCTTTGCCATGCGGGTAGTGGGGGCCTCCAGCCGAACCATCCGCAAGCGGGTGCCTTATATGCTTAGCTTAGTAGGCCTGCAGCACAAAGCCCGCCACTACCCTACCGAGCTTTCTGGCGGCGAGCGGCAGCGGGTTGGTTTAGCCCGGGCCCTTGTGAATAACCCAAAAATCATTATTGCAGACGAGCCTACGGGTAATATTGACCCTGCTCTTTCCTTTGAAATTGTGGATCTGCTCAGCGAGATCAACCGGCGAGGCACTACAGTGCTTATGGTTACCCACGAGCATTCTCTCGTTAAACATTTTCACAAACGGATTATCCAAATTCACAGCGGTAAAATTGTGGCCGACACCAACGACATGGCCGAAAGCTATGCGCCTCCGGAAGAATACGCCGCCCGAATGGCCGCCATGGAGGCGGAAAATGACGACGATTATGCAGAGTATGACAACCGCGAGCCTCGTTTTGAGGAACCCACTTCTCCTGCAGAAACGCGTATGCCCCCACCCCCTGCTTTGGAACCTTTGCGGCCAGAGGGAACCCGAAGCCATGATTCAGGCTCGTTGGGAGATGCTTCTACAGGAGTTGCCGCCCCTTCTTCCTTGGGAGTTGCTCCTCCTGTACAGGGCAATGATCCCTCTTTGCATGTCACCCGGCCTTTGCCTAGGCTCCATGATGAAGCGCCAGAAGCGCCCATCACGCCGCTGCCTCTTTACGATGAGGACGATGAGGACGAACCTACTTTGCTAGAGGTAATTTCTCACGAGCCCGATTACGAGGATGAAAACCAGCCCATCGACATCAACGCCGCTGAAAATCTGCCTCCCCAGGTCGGCCGCCGGCGGAAATAGGGCTGGCCGGGCCAATAACTGAACACGGGCGACTTGATAGGAGGACTATAAATATGAGTTTTCATAGTATTGGATATCTGTTTATGGAAGGGGTTAAAGGGCTTTGGAAGAACCGGACAATGAGTATCGCCTCTATTTGTGTACTCATCTCCTGCCTGCTAATGACAGGGATTGCCGGCCTGCTCTCTTTAAACCTGACCGCCACCATGCGCTCTATTGAGAGCAACAACACCATTACTGTTTATCTTACTGACGGGCTGCCTGCTCTAACCGCGGTAAAGGTAGGCGAAGAGCTCCGCAAATTAGACAACATTACGGAGTGTTCTTTTGTGCCCAAGGAGACTGGCCTAAAAAATGTAATTGAGAGCATGGGCGGCGAAAGCGAGCTGTTCCAGACGCTGGAGGGTTCGGACAACCCTCTGCCGGATGCTTACATTATCTCCATGGATAATCTGAGCCTATACGATCAAACTATTGAGGCACTGCACAGCGTTGAAGGAGTTGACCATACCTCCGACTACCGGCGGATCGCCAATATTTTAAGCAATTTTGACAGACTGGTACGGTATTGCAGCCTGGGAATCTTGGTAGTACTGGGAGTTGTAGCATTATTTATTATTTCTAACACACTAAAGGTTACTATTTTTTCCAGACGCATGGAAATCTCTATTATGAAATCAGTGGGTGCAACCAATGGTTTTGTGCGGATTCCCTTTATTGTAGAGGGGATGCTCATTGGTGTTTTTTCCGGCGCAATCTCTGCCACAGCGCTTTATTTTGGTTACGACCGGGCAGTGGAGGCAGTATATGGGATTGTAACCTTTTTAACCATTATCGACATTCAGCCCTATGTGCTTACGTTGTACGCTGCCTATATGGTGGTGGGGATGATTTTTGGTATTATGGGTGGTGTAATCTCCATACGCAAGTACCTGAAAAAAGAAGGGGAAAACGCGATTATTTAAAGCTGTGGAACGAAAGAAAGGCTCTCCTCAAAAAGGGAGAGCCTTTCTCATAACAATATTCTGGAAACTTGACAGAGGTCAAATTTTGTGTTTTCATCCTTTTGCACACGACAAATGGCCTCTGTAGGCAATACGCCAAAGGTCCCTTGATCTCACAAAATCTCCCGGCCAATCGTCCGCACCAACTCGTGGGTTTGATCGCAACCATGCTCCCAGTACATGATGCCTAATAGACCTTTCGCCTTTACATAGCGGCACTTTAACGCTATGGCCTCTGGAGTCTCATAGCTGATCAGTTTGTTTCCGTTCCAAAGATAGGCAGCCTGGGCTTCTTCATCCCAGTACTTGGTATAGCCGCCTTGCCGGATAAACTCTTCTGTAATCTCACTATAGCCAGGCCCTCCCTGACCTGTGGTTTCAGCTGGCTGGAGCAATCCATTGTTTCTATTTTCCACTCCCTCCCACTGCCGGGAGTAAAATGCTGCGCCAATAACCAGTTTTTCTAAAGGCACGCCTGCTTTATGAAACATTTCCACCATATCCATTGTGTTCAGTCCACTGGTGTCTCCCCTACTGGCTCGAAGCGCCGCATGGTGTCCGGCCTGCCGGGTAAAGCCGCTGCGCATATCGTAGGTCATAATCTGCACATAGTCTACAATCCCAGCAACTTTATCCATTTCTGTATCCCGAACAAAATAATCTCCAGCTCCCGCCGCAATGGATAGGCTGCGGCTGCCCAAGCGGTCTCGCAGAGCCTGGAGCAAATAGGTAAAATTTTCCTTGTCCCTAGGGTCCGAGGCAATCCCAGCTTGGCTGCCGCAGGGATACTCCCAGTCGATGTCCATTCCATCCAGGCCAAATCGTTCCGCTGCCTCTAAACAGGAACGGGCAAAATTCTCCCGGCCCGCCTCAGTCATGGCCATTTCAGAGAAGCCTCCCGCCCCCCAACCACCAATTGAAAGAACAATTTTCACTTCCGGGTTCCACCTACGGAACTCTTCAATTAAGCCCACGTTTGTAAGCTGCCCCATATCCAATTGGTCTCCATCTACCAATCCAAAAGCCAGGTTAATATGAGTTAGGCAGTTTAAGTCCTCCCGCGTAAACATAGACAAAGAATCGTTCATAGCATAGGCCAGCGCAAATTTTTTCATGGCAGCATCTCCTCAAATCGGTTTTATGTTATTATACTGTACCTTGTTTACATTGTCTATCCCCTTACCTAAACTTCTAAAAGTAAGGTTCAAAAGTAGTGCTTTCCATATCCAAGCTAATTCCGCTGGAACGCAAAACAAGATATTGCAGCACATAGGATCCTGCGCGCACTTTATTAGGCGGTAAGCCTTAAGATTTCTTGGAATCGGTCGATACTATAGATGAAAGTCCAAGTTTTGCTCTTTTTTATGAAGCGGGCCTACACTTTATTAAACTGTTTTGAATACTTTTTAGAAGGAGATACCGGATGATGGGTACTCTCACAATGGCAGTATGTATTCCAACCTATGAAAGGCGAGACATTGTTGAGGATTTTCTCAATAATTGCTATGACACGTATACAGCCGCTGGGATTGATTTGTATTTTTACGACTCCAGTATGGGAAACGATACCCAAACTCTAATTCAGGAGTGGCTTCCCAAAGGGCAGCTGCACTATATTCGTTTGCCCTCTGACATGCATCCCAACGCAAAGGCCTATAAAATTTTTCAAGGCTATGGGCTGGAAAAAGAGTACGATTTTATCTTATTGTCTTCCGATGGTCTACAGCATAAGGGGGAGATGCTCTCTCAGGCAATCGAATGCTTAGATTTAAAATATGACATGATTATATTGGATTGGATCGGCGAACAGAACGAGGGAATCCAAGCCATTGCTAATTTAGATGAATTAATGACTTCATGTGCATACCATATGACTTCATTTGGCGCAGTGATTCTCAACACCCATACAATGCTGCGAAATGTAGATTGGCCCTCCTACGAAGAACGCTTTTTGAAAGAACCCTTAATTCCTTGGTCACATGTGTGTTACTATTTTTGGAAAGCGGCAGAAATGGAAAAGTTTGAAAGCCTAGTTCTTTCGTTGCCTTTTCGCTCTGTAGGCTTTTCTATGCACAAAAAAGATTCTGTCTGGACAGAAACCGTCTTCCCCTACATCTGCGAGGGGTGGGTTCAGACAATCGAGAGCCTGCCTAAGCGCTATATTCATAAAGATAGAGTAATTTTTGATTTTTCCCGCGACTACTTTGTTAATCCAGAATGCTTTTTACAGTATAGAAGGAGAGGAATATTTTCTTATCAGCTATGCAAAAAGTATTGGGATATTTGGAAAAAAGTTACTCCTGTTTCCAGACCCACCCTACTGGCCGTCTCCTTGGTACCGCAGAAATGGTTGAACGGATTATATAAGCTAAGCTTCTGTCGAAGACTTTTACGGCTAAAGAAATTTTGCAATTCACATTCCAAAATTGTGGTATATGGGAAGGGAACACAAGGATATTTATATGGAAAATTCCTTATGGACCGTTGCCTGAAGCTAGACGGCTTCTGTGTTTCTCATTCTGTGCCCCAGGGGGAGCAGTTTATGGGGTATCCGGTGCATATGTTTACCAAACCGGAAACAGACTCCTGTGAAACAGGATATATTATCGGCGTGGCCTCTGGCAACGCACCGGAAGTCTTGGCAACCCTACAGGCGGCGGTTCCCGGCGATCACTTTTTTCTTGATCTAAAACTTTCCAATGAAATACGGTATCAATATGGTTATAGCTTTTTAGTGATAAAATAAGGACGTGCTTACTTAATGAAGGTTATTATTTTAGCCGGCGGCTTCGGCACCCGGATTTCAGAAGAAAGCCAGTTTAAACCCAAGCCTATGGTGGAGCTAGGCGGTATGCCGATTCTCTGGCACATTATGAAATTGTATGGTCATTATGGCTTCAACGATTTTATCATATGTGCAGGATATAAGCAGCATGTCATCAAGGAATATTTTGCCGACTATTTCCTTCATACTTCTGACATTACATTTGATTTTACCGATGGAAAAAACGAGATGATTGTACACAAACATACCGCCGAACCCTGGCGGGTAACAGTGGTGGATACCGGTTTAAACACCATGACCGGCGGCCGGCTGAAGCGGGTGCGGGAGCACCTTGGCGGCGCGCCTTTTTTGCTCACTTACGGCGACGGGGTGGCAGACCTAAACATTGCCCAGCTGGTGGAGTTCCACCGCTCCCATAGAAAACTGGTAACCATTTCGGCTTACAATATGGGGCAGCGTTTTGGTGTGCTGGATGTGGGTGCAGATGGAAGCATCCGAGAGTTCCGGGAGAAAATCCAGGGAGATGGCAACCTAATCAATATTGGTTATATGGTATGCCAGCCTGAGTTTATTGACTATATAGAGGGAGACAGCACCATGTTGGAGCGGTCCCCTTTAGAACAGGCGGCGCGGGATGGACAACTGATGGCTTATAAACATACAGGCTTTTGGCAGTGCATGGATACTGTGCGAGAAAAGGAAATGTTGGAAAAAATGTGGGCGGAGAACCAAGCGCCTTGGAAGGTATGGTGAATATGAAACTAGTAAATCCGGACTTTTTTAGAGGAAAGCGAGTGTTCATAACAGGCCATACAGGCTTTAAAGGCAGCTGGCTGTGCAGGATTTTGACAAATGCTGGGGCGCTGGTTACTGGATATGCTCTACCCTCTCCTACAGAGCCTAACCTGTTCTCTCTGGCTGGGCTTAGCGGACACATGGATTCCGTGATCGGCGACGTGCGGGACCGGCAGGGACTGGAGAGTGCTTTTCGCCAATCTTCCCCGGAAATCGTTTTCCATTTGGCGGCGCAGCCTATTGTACGGGATAGTTACAAGGATCCAGTAGGCACATATGAAACCAATGTGATGGGAACAGTAAATATTCTAGAATGCATTCGAGTTTTACAGGTACCTGTAAAGTCCGTGGTGATTATTACCACGGACAAGGTCTACGAAAATAAAGGATGGGCTTTGGGTTATCGTGAGAACGATCCCTTGGACGGCCATGATCCATACTCCAACTCCAAATCTTGCGCAGAGCTGGTTACCCATAGTTATGTAAGCAGCTTTTTTGCCCAAGGCCCCGCAATATCCACTGCCAGGGCCGGCAATGTGATTGGCGGCGGGGATTTTGCCAATGACCGCATTCTGCCTGATTGTGTGCGAGCGGCTCAGGCCAACAGGCCGGTGATCGTGCGCAACCCCTACTCTATTCGCCCCTACCAGCATGTACTGGAGGCGCTATTTGCTTACTTAATGATTGCCCAACGGCAATATGAAGACCACAGTGTTGCTGGCTGGTATAATGTAGGGCCTGAGGACCAAGATTGTGTACCAACAGGGCGGCTGGTGGAGCTGTTCTGCCAGGCCTGGGGCCGTGGTCTGACTTGGGAAAACCGGGCAGAGCTTGATGCGCCCCATGAAGATAGTTTTTTAAAATTGGACTGTTCCAGGGTGAAAACAATGTTTGGCTGGAGGCCCCGGTGGAGTGTGGAGAAGGCTGTACAACAGACGACAGCGTGGACAGAGTGCTGGCTTTCCGGCGGCAGTATCGCAGAGGAAATGGACCGGCAGATCAACGATTATTGGGAAGGACTCTGAGGAAACTGACAATGCGGACAAAAAATGAGATCAGGCAGGAAATTATTTCACTTGTGAAGGAATATCATCGAGCAGAGCAAGACACTGTGGAACCCTTTCAGCCGGGACAGCGTATACCTTACTGCCGTAGGGTATACGACGAGCAAGAGCGGATTAATTTAGTAGACTCTGCCCTGGAATTTTGGCTTACGGCGGGACGGTACTGTGCCCGGTTTGAGCAGGAGCTGGGAGCCTTTTTGGGGGTAAAGCATGTGGCTGCAGTAAACTCTGGCTCGTCTGCAAACCTTCTGGCTTTCATGGCCCTTACCTCTCCCCTCTTAAAAGAGCGTGCAATTCAGCGGGGTGACGAAGTAATCTGTGTGGCGGCAGCTTTCCCCACCAGTGTTTCACCTATTTTGCAGTATGGCGCGGTACCAGTTTTTGTAGATGTAAAGCTTGGCACATACAATATTGATGTTTCTATGCTGGAAGAGGCGCTTTCAGAGAAAACAAAATGTATATTTTTAGCCCATACCTTGGGAAATCCTTTTAACCTACAGGCAGTGAAGAGTTTCTGCCAAAAGCATGGGCTTTGGCTAATTGAGGACAACTGCGATGCCTTGGGAGCAGCTTACAATATGGATGGCACTTTTCAGAAAACTGGAACGATCGGTGATATTGGTACCTCCAGCTTCTATCCAGCGCATCATATTACTATGGGAGAAGGCGGAGCCGTTTATACCAATAATGATCTGCTCAGCCGTATTCTGTTTTCTATGCGGGATTGGGGCCGGGACTGTGTTTGTCCCCCAGGTGCTGACGATACCTGCGGGCACCGGTTTGCAGGCCAGTATGGAGAGTTGCCTGGAGGATACGACCACAAATATGTATACTCTCATTTGGGTTATAACCTAAAAGTTACTGATATGCAGGCAGCAATAGGCTGTGCCCAGCTGGAAAAGCTGGAGGGCTTTATCGAAAAACGCCGGCACAACTGGCAGTTTCTCCGAGATGCCTTGGCAGGCGAAGAGGATCATCTGATTCTGCCATGCCAAGAGGAGGGAGCATGGCCTAGTTGGTTTGGATTCTTGCTGACAGTACGGGAAGGAGTCAGCCGGGAAAAAGTTGTGGAGCATTTAGAGAAAAGGGGCATACAGACTAGAATGCTCTTCTCCGGCAATTTATTGCTGCATCCTTGCTTTGACCAGCTGAGAAAATCTGGCGCAGGGTACCGGATAGCTGGAGAACTGGCTAACACAAATCGGATTGTGAATGATACCTTTTGGCTGGGCGTTTATCCGGGCATGACAGAAGAAATGCTGGACTACATGGCCAAGGCGGTAAAGGAAGGGCTACGGCTGTAACCAAGGGGAGGCATAAAAAAACCATGAAAGCCTCAGACTATATTGTGGAATTCCTGATCCAACATGGGATTCAGGATGTTTTTGGCTATCCAGGCGGAATGGTAACCCACCTAATGGATTCATTGGATCGGTATAAAGGGAAGATCAGAGCCCACGTAAATTATCACGAACAGGCCAGCGCTATGGCTGCCTGTGGCTGGGCTGAAATTACCGGCCTACCTGGCGTGGCCTATGCCACCAGCGGCCCAGGAGCTACTAATCTGTTGACAGGGATTGCCTGCGCCTACTTTGATTCCCTGCCCTGCATTTTTATTACGGGGCAGGTTAATACCTACGAGCAAAAGGGGGAACTGGGCGTCCGGCAAAGGGGATTTCAGGAAACGGATATTGTCTCCATGGCTAGACCTATTACAAAGCTGGCCCTTTCAGTTCGTTCTGTCAGCGAACTTCCCCAGGCCCTAGAGCATGGATACCGCACTGCTATAGAG
>CAJUSM010000065.1:12986-16682 GCA_910588935.1 uncultured Oscillospiraceae bacterium | reverse complement strand
GGTCAGGTGTTGCATATCCATCACGAGTATAGTAAAATAAAGAAAAGGGGGACTGACCATGCCGGAGAAGAAGGTGGACTTGCGCGTCCAGCGCACCAAAGAGAACCTCCGCCGGGTGTTTGAGGAGATGATCTGCGAGATGGACTATGAGGAAATGTCCATCAAGGAGCTGACTCAGCGGGCCAAAATCAACCGCAAGACCTTTTACCTGCACTACGACTCTCTGGACGACCTGCTCCGGGAGATCCAGAACGACCTGGCCCAGGACTTTATCAGGCGCACCGAGGGCATGGCGCCGCCCCGGGACATGGACAAGATCACCCGGGAGTTTTTCCTGTCCCAGGAGAGTCTGGGAAAACTGGGGGAGCGCATCACCTGCGCGGGCAGCTACCATTATGTGAGCCGCCGCATCACCAGCGACATTATGAGCCAGACCTGGACGAAGGGCCCCGGCGACCCTTTCCGGCAGAATATCATCATGACCTTTATCTCCCAGAGCACCCTGGCCATTTACAAGCAATGGGTGGCCGACGGCAAGCGAATTCCACTGGAAGATATTATCAATTTGGCTATCCAACTGGTGTGCCACGGGGTGGACGGGATAAAGCTGTAAAGAAAAAGCGCGGGGCTTTTTGGGCCTCGCGCTTTTTGTGTTTATTTATCCAGCTCCGCTGAAACCTGCTTGAGGCAGTCCCGGATGGGCAGGTGCTGGGGGCAGTGCTTCTCGCACTGTCCGCACCCAATGCAGTCCCCGGCCTTGCCGTGGCTCTCGGTGAGGTTGGCGTAGTATGTAGCGGCAACCATGCCCTGTGGTCCCCCGAAGCGCTTTACGTTGTTATAGATGGCGAACACGTCCGGAATGGCGATGTTCTTGGGGCATTTGGCCTCGCTGACACAGTACCGGCAGGCGGTGCAGGGCACGGCGATGCTGGCCCGGATGATCTCCGTGGCTTTTTTGAGCGCGTCACTCTCCGCGTCGTTCAGCGGCTGGAAATCCTTCATGTAGCTGAGATTGTCCTCCATCTGCTCCATGTTGCTCATGCCAGAGAGGACGATTTTCACATTCGCCTGGCTGGCGGCAAACCGGATCGCCCAGCTGGCGGTGGACAGCTTCGGACGCTGTTCCTTCAAAATCTTATCGGCTTCCTCGGGGATGCTGGCCAGGCTCCCGCCCTTGATGGGCTCCATGACCATCACCGGCTTGCCATGTTTTTCGCAGACCTCATAGCACTTGCCGGACTGGACAGTGGGGTCCTCCCAGTCCAGGTAGTTAAGCTGGATCTGCACGTATTCCACCTCCGGGTGGTCGGTGAGGATGCGCTCCAGCAGCGCGGCATCATCGTGGAAGGAGAAACCGATGTGCTTGATCTTGCCCTCTGCCTTCATCCTGGCGATAAAGCCGAAGGCATTGGTCTGCTGAACCTTCTCATAGTTGCCGCCGCCCAGGGCGTGGAGCCAGTAGTAGTCGAAGTATTCCACCCCGCAGCGCTCCAACTGCTCGTTGAAGATTTTGGGCAGGTCGTCGGCAGTGTTGACTGCGTACATGGGCATTTTGTCGGTGATGGTGAAACTGTCCCGAGGGTAGCGGGAGGCCACTACCTCCTTGAACGCCCGTTCGGAATTGCCGCCGTGATAGGGCCAGGCGGTGTCGAAGTAGGCGCCGCCCGCTTTGATGAAAGCGTCCGCCATCTCCTGGAAGGCGGGAATGTCGATTTGCGTGTACTGGCCGCCCACGGTGGGCAGGCGCATGAGGCCGAAACCGAATTTTCGCATGGGGATCCCTCCTGTTTTCTCTTCCGGAACAATAGCTAACACAATTGAAAATCCTTTTGAACTGTGTTCACTATAACTGGATATAGTATAGCAGGCGCGGGGGCGGTTGTACACCACATTTCGGCGGGAGGAGGGGTTTATGCCACAGGCGAGGTGGATTTTTTGGCGGATAGCTCACCCTTTCTTTTGGGCAAGGAAATGCCGGTTAAATCTTTTTTGTAAACAGGCCATGTCGGTTGCAGTACCAATACAGCACCCCGTGCCCTCGAATAAAGAACCGGGCCTCCGCGTTCCCCTCGGGGTAGAGCTTTACCCATTCAAAGCGCCCGCCTGTGCAGTAGGCAACGAAAGAAACATAGTGTTCCTTGGTCATAGGGTGGGAAAGGGAGATAAAACATTCATCGTCTATCTCCTGACACTGGATCTGATGCTCCTCATCCTCCGGCTCTGCCTCCAGCGCGGGGAGGGCCACGCCACAGCAGGAAATCACAGCCAGGCCCGTGGCCTGGAGGATGTTTCCGCAGATGGGGCAGACATATAGCTGGGACCGCAATAAGTTGGCTGAACGGTTCCGATTGATGATCTGTTCCCCGGACAGCAGCTCTGGCAGGGACACCTTCAGCGCCTTGGACAGGGGTTCCAGCAGGGTGATATCCGGCAGGCCCTTGCCTGTCTCCCATTTTGAAACAGTCTTGTCGCTTATGCACAGTATCCCCGCAAGCTGTGCTTGCGTTAGGCCCTGCTTTTCCCGCAGGCTTTTGATGGTGGGGCCGGTAATATAATGGTTCATGGGGGTTCGCCTCCTTTGTTGTGACAATAGGATAGCACTTTTAGGAGGGTGGCACAACCTACGGAGCGTAGAGACTGGATGAGTTGCCCTTCACTCCTTGTTTCCGATAGGGAGCAAGGCCGCTTTCCAAACGGAATCTATCATATAATTTTGAACTGTTTCCGCTTCCCGGATTTCAGCCGCGCAGTATACGCTATCGCCGAAGCAATCCAATTCGTGCACATAGCCACACCCCGCGCCAGCCACTGGCCCAAAATGCAGCTGAACACCAGCCGCCCGCAGGCCGCTGCCAAGCTGGGTAAAACGCAGAACGCATTGTGGATGACCACCAGCTGGAAGATGAGCGCCTTGGTGTTCTCCCCCAGGCTGTAGTACCGCGGCAGGAGGGGCGTGGCCGCCGGCCCTATGGCGATGCCGGTTAGCGCCGCTATAGATCAAATGCTCTGGCCCCGCCGTTTGCGGCGGTCTGACAGGCGCCGAACAGGGCCACAATGCTGGAGAGCGCCACCTTCACTGCAGAAGGCGTCAACGCTGATTTGTTTCCACTACATTCCCGCTTTGGCGGGGCGGGTGCTTTCCCTGTAAGCTGGAGTATCTTCAGGCCGTTCTTACTGTTTTCGTTCGCGCTTATAACCGCTTCGGTATTGCTAAGGCTCGTTTCCGTTCTTTGCACTCTCGCCGATTCTTACCTTTTTCGCTTTTCGACTTCTTTTAACAACGCCATCCACACCTTTGCCCGGGTGCAGCTACATTTGGAGTGCGCGGAAATCTTGAAAAGGCAAGAGCGTGAGGCGCCTGCCGGCAGGGCGAAAAGCTGTTGGCGGATTATTATGTTTCCTGCCTGGAACTTGCCGAAAGAAACGGCATAAAAAGCATAGCGTTCTGCTGTATTTCTACCGGAGCTTTCAGTTTCCCCAACCTACAGGCGGCAAAGATTGCGGTAGAAACAGCACGGAAACACAGAGGTGATTTTTAATGTCTTCAAGGACAGCGACTAGGCTTGTTTGTAAAATGGAAACGCCGTCTTTTTACCCAGAAGCGGCCATTTTCTGTGACGAAAATCCTTCATTTCCTCTATTTTCAAACAAGCCCTACCAAATCTACCGGGAATTACTCGGCGCAAATTGAGGGGC
>CAJUSM010000065.1:2601-12976 GCA_910588935.1 uncultured Oscillospiraceae bacterium | reverse complement strand
CATGAGATTGTGGGCGCGGGGGCGGGACTTTCCGCCTGAGGGCGTTTTGAGAGATACTTTAGGGATTTCGCAGCGAAATACGGCTTTGCCAACATGTATTCCGCCGGCTTTTACGCCTACAAAACCCTAGGGGAACGCTGGGCCTATGGGGCGATGAAGAGCATACCTTTATGGGAGGACGAGGGCCGGCTAAGAGCCGCAGAGCAATACAGCAGCGTTGTCAAAACCCACCGCGGCGGGTGGGTTGCAACATTTCTGGCGTTATTAAGTGCTTATTCTGGCGGGTTGCGGTATAGAAGGGGTTGCCGGCATACGTTTGTGTAAAGGCCGGGCAGGCGCTCTGCCCCAGGGCTGCCACAGAGTACGTTCTCGACCTCGTAACCGGCGGCTGCACAGAATCATATACTGCCACGGCAAAGGCTGCGCCAAAAACTGGTGGAGCCCTATCCTTCGGTTTTCGCTATTTGGCTTTTGACTTGTGCTTCCCGATAGTGGGGTTGAGCAGTTCCGTTATCTGTAAAGGCGTGTTGTGCGGGGAGCATACGGGAAATTGAGAGATGTTCCGGCCAAGTGAAAACTGTGCTTTTATATAAACTCCCCTTCTAGGACCTTTTGAGCCGCCTGCCCTTTTGTAATGCCATGGTTCATTGCCAGTTTCTCAATATGGCGGTGGGCCTGAGGCTCATCCATACCGCAGGACTCTATCAGTATCCACTTGGCCCGGTTTACCAAGCGTATTTCCGCCATCTTTTCTTCCAGGGAAAGGGTCCTCTTTTCCACTTGCCGCAGTTTTTCCCGGGCGCTCGCCATCCATCTAAGAGCCTGGTCCATGCCGGACTTGGACAAGGGCTTTTGCAGGGTGAATACGCCGTGGACAGAAGTTCTGGCATATGCCTCGCCGTACAGCTCTGCACAGACCATAAGTACCACCACCCTTTCCCGCGATTCGCTGATATCCACGGCAAATCCCATTCCAGCACCGTCTGGGAGGGGCGAGTTCACCAGCACAAAATCAAAAACCCGCTCAGCAAGCATTCTGCGCCCCTGGCTGATGTTTCCGGCGAAGTGGGTATGGGCCCGGAATACGCTGGGTAAAAAATCTTTCAGCGCCCTGTTGAATTTGTCCTGGCCGGATATAACCAGCATACGATAGACCTGCTCTTCCAGTACCATAATTTCCCCTCTTTTTTCAAGGCTTACTGCTTGCAGAAGCTTTCCAGCACACAAGCAGGCATATGCTCCCGGATAAACGCGCTCTGCCAGGCCAGACGCTGGGCTTCCGGCAAACTCTCTGGTAGTTGGCGGTACCGGGCAAGCACTTCGGGAGGCGCTTTGTATAGGTTTAAGTTCGCTACCATCGGCAGGTCCAAGCGCTGCCGGATGCCGCAGAGTCCCGCCTGTATCATCAATGCTAAGGCCAGATAAGGATTGGCCTCGGGGTCCGGAGAGCGCAGTTCGGCACGCCGGTATTCCCCGGAACCGGAGGGGATGCGCACCAGTTGAGAGCGGTTTTCGCTGGACCAGGAGATATACCTGGGGGCTTTGAACCTGCCAAACCGGGCGTATGAATTTTCTGTTGGATTCAGAAAGGCTGTCATCTCTGGCGCTTTCTCCAGTATTCCGGCAATTATATGACAGAGGTCGCCGCCGCTGTGTTCTGAGCGCACGGAAATATTGATATGAAAGCCGTTTCCTGGCCAGTCTGGGAGGGGCCTGGGTGAAAAATCCGCCCAGAGACCGTTGCGCCTTGCCACCGTTTTTACCACCGTTCTAAAAGTCATGGCGTTGTCTGCGGCGGTAAGGGGGTTGGAGTAGCGGAAATCTATTTCATTCTGGCCTGGCCCTTCTTTGTGGTAGGAGCTCTCTGGGGCAATGCCCATCTGTTCCAGGGTCAGGCAGATCTCCCGGCGGATATTCTCTCCCCGGTCTTCGGGGGCAATGTCCATATATCCCGCCTGGTCGTAGGGCTCCAAAGTGGGCTGCCCATTCTGGTCCAGGTTGAACAGGTAGAACTCCTGCTCGGTCCCGAAAAAAAAGCCGCGCCCCAGTTTTTCTGCCGCCTCCACGGCCCTTTTCAGCAGCCGCCGGGTATCGCCGGGGAAGTCTGCTCCGCCAGACAGGCTTATGCTGCTGAACATGCGCACTACCCTGCCGTGTTCTGGCCGCCAGGGCAGCACTGTTAGGGTATCTGGGTCTGGGTGCAGCAGCAGGTCCGAATAGGCTTCGTCCCCAAAGCCTGCAATGGCGGAGCCGTCAAAGGGGATGCCTTGGGCAAAGGCTCTGGGCAGTTCCCCTGGTAAAATGGAGATGTTCTTCTGCCGGCCAAATACATCGCAGAAAGCCAGCCGGATAAACTTGATATCCTCTTCTTTTACATACTGCAGGACCTCGTTCTGCGTATATTTCATAGTCGTGCTCCTTTCAGTTCATCACATACATCTGTTGGTAGGGATTCCCGTTGTCCGGGGTCACAGAGGTAAATGGGCTGTTCAGCACCTCGGAAATATCATACCCAAAGGCGATGCAAAAGGCCTCCAGCTGCCCGCGCACATCCTCCAGCTCCTCTCGCCCTGCCGGCTGCGCGGTTACCTGAGCAGGGAAAGGGATATCCTCCCAGCAGCCCCGCAGCAGCAATTTTCCTCCATGCATCCCGGTGCAGGGGAAGTTGCCCACCGGCCTGCCGCCTTTCAGCGCCAGCACAATAATAGTCCCCCCGGCCTGGTATTCTCCCAGAAAGCTCCCGGCTCTGCCGCCTATTATCATTACCGGGGCCTTGTCCTTATAAGCTTTCATATGGATTCCGGCCCGGTACCCGGCGTCTCCCTTCACCAGCATGCGCCCGCCCCGCATGGCATACCCGGCGGCATCCCCGATGCTGCCATGCACAATTATCTCACCGGCGTTCATGGTGTCGCCCGCCGCGTCTTGGGCGTTGCCGTATACGGTGATGTTTCCTCCGTTGAGATAAGCCCCCAGAGCGTTTCCGGGCACGCCCTCTATCGTCAATTCCCCGGCGTCCATGCCGGCGCCAAGAAACCTTTGCCCGCAGCAGCCGGTGAGCCTGCAGGCGGCGGTTTTCCGCAGGCGCTCGTTTATCTCACGGCAACTAAGGCCCTGTATGTTTATCGTCTCCATGCTATTCCCCCGCGTGTTTTATGCCTAAGATGTCCAGTTCCTTTTGGGTGAGTCCTATGCCCCGGAGCATGAGCCGGTTGCCTCTAAGGGCCTCGATAGAGTTTATCCCCATTCCCCCCATGAGCTCCTTCATCTCATGCCTCCAGGCTGTCATCAGGTTTATAAGTCTTTTTACCGCGGCGTCTGGGTCCAGCCGCTTCACTAACTCCGGCTCTTGGGTGGCAATGCCCCAGGCACAGCGCCCGGTTTGGCAGGTGTGGCAAAGATGGCACCCCATGGCCAGCATAGCCGCTGTGGCAATATAGCAGGCGTCTGCCCCTAATGCCACAGCCTTTACCACATCTGCGGCGCTGCGGATGCTGCCGCCGGCCACCAGGCTTACCTGCCCCCGAATACCCTCGTCCCGCAGGCGCTGGTCAACTGCCGCCAGCGCCAGCTCGATGGGGATGCCCACATTGTCCCGGATGCGGGTGGGAGCCGCGCCGGTGCCGCCCCGGAAACCGTCTATCGCGATAACGTCTGCTCCGCTGCGGGCAATGCCGCTGGCTATGGCGGCAATATTATGCACTGCCGCTACCTTGACAATTACCGGCTTTTGATACCCGGAGGCCTCCTTAAGGGAAAACACCAGCTGCCGCAAATCCTCAATAGAGTAAATGTCGTGGTGGGGCGCGGGAGAAATGGCGTCAGAGCCCTCGGGTACCATACGGGTCCTGGCTACGTCTCCCACAATTTTTTTGCCGGGCAGATGACCTCCAATACCCGGCTTTGCCCCCTGCCCCATCTTTATCTCAATGGCCGCTCCGGCGTTCAAATATCTCTTATGTACCCCAAACCGCCCGGATGCCACCTGCACAATGGTGTTGGCTCCATACCGGTAGAAATCCTCATGCAGCCCACCCTCGCCCGTGTTGTATAGGATATCCAACTCATGCGCCGCTCTTGCCAGGGCGGCATGGGCGTTATAGCTGACAGAACCGTAGCTCATAGCGGAAAACATCACAGGCATGGACAGCTCCAGCAAGGGCGGCATGGCGGTATCGAGGCTCCCGTCGGGCTTTCTCGCCACCCGCTCTGGCCGCCTGCCCAGAAAAATCTTTGTCTCCATAGGCTCCCGTAAGGGGTCGATAGGAGGGTTTGTCACCTGGGAGGCATTGAGCAGGAGTTTATCCCAATACACAGGCATTTCCTTAGGGCTTCCCATAGAGGACAGCAGCACGCCGCCTGTTCTGGCCTGCTTATAGATTTCATGGACCACCGGCTGCCGCCAATTGGAGTTGCCCATGGGGGCATAGTTTGAATGGACAATTTTCAGCGCCCGGGCAGGGCAGAAGCTGGCACAGCGCTGGCAATTAACGCATTTTGTGTCGTCAGCCGTAATTCTTCCGCTTCTGCCGTCTATGGCGTGTACCTCATGGGAGCACTGCTTTACACAGACGCCGCAGCCTGTGCAGCGGCCAGCATCCCGCCGGACCTCATATTCCGGATAGATAAAGTCAATGCCCATCAGTACGCCCCCTCTTTCACTCTCACAATAATCGGCTCGCCGCCCGCCGGAGCCCAGATATGCTCTGCCTCCGGCTCCATCATCCGGATAGCGGCCTCCTCGCTGGCGATGAACACTCTGTCGCCCTTTTCGCCTACAACCATAGAGCGCAGCTTTAGCCGGTCGTTCAGCGCCATTAACCCGCCTGTGAACCCCAGTACGATGGAAAAGGGCCCGGTAATAAGCAGGCTGGGAAACATGCTGCGCAGATAAATATGTTTATCTCTGTGCTCCGCCTTGCTCTTTATCGTGCTCCAGAAGGGGGCGGCAATCACCGCCGCGGCCTCCTCAAGGCTCAACCCCTGTACCCGCAGCAGGTAGTCCATTATATATGTAATAACTTCCGTGTCTGTCTGCAATGTACACTGATAGCCAAACATCTCTATATACCGCCGGTTGGCGTCATAAGAAGAAATCTCCCCGTTGTGTACCACCGACCAGTCCAGCAGGGTAAAGGGGTGCGCCCCGCCCCACCAGCCCGGAGTGTTGGTAGGATACCGCCCATGGGCGGACCAGGCGTAGCCGGCGTAGTCCTCCAAGCGGTAGAACTCGCCAACGTCCTCGGGATAGCCTACGGCTTTGAACGCCCCCATATTCTTTCCAGACGAGAACACAAAGGCTCCCTTCATTTCGGCGTTTATTTTCATAACTGTTCGGGCCACAAACTCTTTTTCGTCTAGCTGCAGGCTTTTTAACAGGGAGGGGAAGGGAGAGAGGAAGTAGCGCCAGACAATAGGCTCGCCGGTGATAGAAGGTATCTTTCTGGTAGGAATCAGCTCTGACTGGACCATCTCAAAGCGCTCTTTCAAAAAGGCCTCGCAGGACTTGCGGGTATCCCTGCAGTCAAAGAACATGTGCAGGGCGTAGAACTCCCGGTATGCCGGGTAGATGCCGTACCCTGCAAAGCCGCCGCCCAGGCCGTTGGAGCGTTCGTGCATGGGGCGCATGGCCTCTGAGACTAAACAGCCGGGCATTCTGCGGCCCTCTTTCGAGATAACGGCCGCGATGGCGCAGCCAGAGGGGATGCGAACCTGACCTTCGATTTCCATAGTACCATATCCTTAATAAAAATTTTCAAAAAAATAACGCTCGTCCCGGGCGCAGGAAATCCCTGGGCCGGAATGAACGCCATTGCTCATTTGAAATTATTATATGCCTTATCTTGCAGAATGTCAAGGGCTTGCTGAAAAAACTTGAAATTTTTTTCGAAAAATGAAGCACAAAAAGAAAATATTGCAAAACGGGGTTGACAAACGGCCCCGCCTGACGTATAATGGGGCACGGTAAAGGCAAGGGCGTCTTTCCAGGAGTGCAGACAGCGGGTACTCTGGGGAGTGCCCCTGTCTTATTTTTATGTAAAAGAGGATGTGCGTATTATGAAACTGGTTCAGGATTATTTCGGCAGCATGGTCTTCGATGACCGGGTGATGAAAGCCAATCTTCCCTCAGATGTATATAAGTCCTTGCGCAGGACAATTGAAAGGGGCGCCAGACTGGACCCGGGGGTGGCCGACGCCGTGGCCAACGCTATGAAAGACTGGGCGGTATCTAAGGGCGCCACCCACTATACCCACTGGTTCCAGCCTCTTACCGGCGTTACCGCTGAAAAACACGACAGCTTTATCTCTCCCTCCCCCGATGGAGGAGTAATCATGGAGTTTTCCGGTAAAGAGTTGATTAAGGGCGAGCCCGACGCCTCTTCTTTCCCCTCCGGAGGACTTAGAGCAACCTTCGAGGCCCGGGGATATACCGCCTGGGACCCCACTTCTTACGCTTTTATAAAGGGGAAAACCTTGTGCATCCCTACAGCTTTCTGCTCTTATGGCGGCGAGGCGCTGGATAAGAAGACGCCCTTGCTGCGCTCCATGGCGGCCCTTAACAAGCAGGCCATGCGCATTATCAGGTTGTTCGGCAACAAGGAGGTAAAGTGCGTGCGCACCTCTGTGGGGCCCGAACAGGAATACTTCCTCATAACCCAGGAGATGTATGATAAGCGCCCGGACTTGCGTTTTACCGGCCGTACCCTTTTTGGCAAGCATCCTCCTAAGGGGCAGGAGATGGACGACCACTACTTTGGCGTAATAAAACCCCGGGTAGCAGCCTATATGGAGGAGCTGAATGACGAGCTGTGGAAACTGGGGATACTGGCTAAGACCGAGCATAACGAAGTGGCTCCCGCCCAGCACGAGCTGGCTCCCATCTATACCACCACCAACGTGGCCACAGACCACAACCAGCTGGCCATGGAGATTATGCAAAAGGTAGCCGCCAGGCACGGCCTGGTGTGCCTTCTGCACGAAAAGCCCTTTGACGGGGTAAACGGCAGCGGCAAGCACAACAACTGGTCCATCTCTACTGACACCGGCGTAAATTTGCTCTCCCCGGGGGAGACCCCCTATGAGAACGCCCAGTTCCTCCTGTTTCTCTGCGCGGTGATAAAGGCTGTGGATGACTACCAGGACCTGCTGCGCATAGCTGTGGCGACTGCGGGCAACGACCATAGGCTTGGAGCCAACGAGGCCCCCCCGGCGGTTGTAAGCATATTTCTGGGCGATGAGCTCAACGGCGTTTTGGAGGCCATAGAAACTGGCGCGCCCTATGCCGGGGCCCAGAAGACCCAGATGAAGCTGGGGGTTGATGTGCTGCCTAAGTTTAACCGGGACACTACGGACCGCAACCGTACCTCGCCCTTTGCTTTTACGGGCAACAAGTTTGAGTTCCGTATGCTGGGTTCCTCCAACAGCATTGCCTGTGCCAATATTATGCTGAACGCCGCTGTAGCCGAAAGCCTGAGGATATACGCCGACCGGCTGGAGGGGGCGGCGGACTTTGAGGCCTCACTGCATGAGATGATACGCAAAACAATAAAGGACCACAAAAATATCATCTTTAATGGCAACGGTTATGACGGCTCATGGATAGAGGAGGCCACGAAAAAGCGCGGCCTGCTGAACTATCCCACCACCCCGGACTGTATGCCCCATCTGCTGGACGAAAAAAATGTGACAATGCTCACCTCCCAGGGGGTGTACAGCCGGGCGGAGCTGGAATCCCGCTGCGAGATTATGCTGGAGAATTATGTCAAGACCGTTGCCATAGAAGCAAACACTATGGTCAGCATGGCCCGCCGCCAGATTGCCCCGGCAGTAGAGACCTACACCGTACAGCTGCTGGAGGCCGCCTCGGCAAAGAAATCCCTTGACGCCGGGCTGGACAGTGCCTATGAGCTGGATTTAATAAAGGAGCTGTCGCAGCTGGCCCATGAGATTTCTCAGCGCGCGGGCCAGCTGGAGGAAGCTGTCGGAGAGCTCTCTGGCACGGTAGAGGAACAGGGCTATGCGGTGCGTGATGTGCTTTTAAAGCACATGAAGGAGCTTCGGGTGGCGTGCGACCGGGCCGAGACCATTACGGCCAAGGAGTTCTGGCCCTACCCCAGCTACGGCGATATACTTTTTAGCGTAAGGTAAAAACATAGTAACTTGAAGGAGTGTGGATATTATGGGAGCAGAGCAGATTGTAGCCCTGGTGACGGAAACCGTGGGCACACAGGTGTTTGGGGTTTGGTTTCTCATAGGCGCGGCTCTGGTGTTCTTTATGCAGGCTGGTTTCGCTATGGTGGAGACCGGTTTCACCCGGGCAAAAAACGCGGGCAATATTATTATGAAGAACCTGATGGACTTCTGCATTGGCACAGTGGTGTTCGT
Organism: uncultured Oscillospiraceae bacterium; assembly: GCA_910588935.1. GTDB lineage: Bacteria > Bacillota > Clostridia > Oscillospirales > Acutalibacteraceae > Acutalibacter. Next base: position 4,591 of record CAJUSM010000065.1, on the reverse strand, counting down.
GCTTTTAGGCTTCAGCCTGATGATGGCCGAGGACTATGTGATGGGCTTTATTGGTATACCAAACCTGGATATATTCCGTGATTTTGCGGGCTTTATTGAGAAAAACGCCTCCAGCTTTGTGTTTAACCTGGTGTTCTGCGCCACGGCGGCCACCATTGTCTCCGGCGCTATGGCCGAGCGTACCAAGTTTTTATCCTATTGTATCTACTCCGGGGTAATCTCCTTGTTCGTATACCCTGTTGAGGCCGGATGGGTCTGGAACAGCCAAGGCTGGCTGGTCAACCTGGGTTTTCACGATTTTGCCGGCTCTGCGGCCATCCACTCGGTGGGCGGCGTTACGGCGCTTATCGGGGCAATTATGGTGGGGCCGCGGCTTGGCAAGTACATGGAGGATGAAGCCGGTAGGGTGAAGAAGGTAAACGCCATACCCGGCCACTCCATCACCCTGGGGGCTTTGGGCTGTTTCATCCTATGGTTTGGATGGTACGGCTTTAACGGCGCGGCCGCTTGGGACAACACCTCCTTAGCCTCTATTTTCCTGACTACCACCATTGCCCCGGCAGTGGCTACCGTTACCACCATGCTGTTCACCTGGATAAAGAATGGTAAGCCGGATGTTTCCATGTGCCTGAACGCATCCTTGGCAGGCCTGGTGGGTATTACCGCCGGGTGCGACGCCCTGGACGCTTTAGGCTCGGTGATTGTGGGAATTGTTTCCGGAGTTCTGGTGGTCGCGGTGGTCGAAATCCTAGACCTCAGGCTGCACATCGACGACCCGGTAGGCGCTGTAGGCGTGCACCTTGCCAATGGTGTATGGGGCACTGCCGCTGTGGGGCTTCTGGCTAACCCTGACGCTCCAGCCGGCCTTAGGGGGTTGCTCTACACCGGCGACCCCGGCCTGCTGTGGGTACAGCTGCTGGGCATCCTGGCGATTCTTGCCTGGACGGCTGCGCTGATGACCGTCACGTTTGTGATTATCAAAAGAACCGCTGGCCTGCGCGTTGAGCCTGAAGAGGAGATCAAGGGCCTTGACAGCACCGAACACGGCCTGCTAAGCGCCTACGCGGACTTTGCCCCAGCGGTTGAGAGCCTGGACTACGGCTGCGGGAATGCCATAGCCGTTACCGGAGACACGCCGGCCGCTGAAGCTATCCCGGTAAAAAAAGAGCCCACCCTGGTGCCTGACGGCGTGCCTAAGCTTACAAAGGTTGAGATTATCTGCCGTGAGAGCCGGTTCGAGGCCCTAAAGACTGCCATGATGGCCCTGGGCATCACCGGCATGACGGTTTCCCATGTGCTGGGCTGCGGTGTACAGAAGGGCAAGCCTGAGTATTATAGGGGCGTGCAAGTGGAAGCCAGCCTTCTGCCCAAGATACAGGTAGATATCGTAGTCAGCCGGGTACCGGTCTCCTCGGTTGTAGAGACGGCAAAAAAGGTGCTGTATACCGGCCATATCGGTGACGGCAAGATATTTATTTATGATGTTGAAGACGTGGTGAAGGTGCGCACCGGCGAGACTGGGTATGACGCGCTGCAGGACGTAGAATAATATGCCATGCGGAGAGCGGGGCTCGGTGTGACCCCGCCTATTCCGCTTTTACGGAGGGATTTTTATGTGCTCGATCATCAGCTGCTGCGGCCCCTGCGCCCAGCCTGACCTTGTAAAGGCGTGCTTCGACCGCAGCTTGTCTCGGGGCCCAGACGACACCCGGTTTATCGATACTGGCAGCGGCTTTATGGGTTTTCATCGCCTGGCTATCATGGGCCTAAGCCCCCGGGGTATGCAGCCCTTTGAGCTGGATGGCAGCTATGTGGTCTGCAACGGCGAGATATATGGCTTTGAAAAGCTCAAAAAGCAGCTTGCAGACAGATACACCTTTCAAAGCGGCTCTGACTGCGAGGTGCTGCTGCCCCTTTATAGGGAGTATGGCGCCAGCATGTTTAACCTGCTGGACGCGGAATTTGCCTGTGTTATATATGATGGAAACAC
>CAJUSM010000065.1:0-2501 GCA_910588935.1 uncultured Oscillospiraceae bacterium | reverse complement strand
GCATGTTTAACCTGCTGGACGCGGAATTTGCCTGTGTTATATATGATGGAAACACAGGAGAGTACATAGCCGCCCGGGACCCCATCGGCGTCCGTCCCCTGTACTACGGCTGGGCGGAAAGCGGCGCCATACTCTTTGCCAGCGAGCCCAAGGACCTGATAGGCCTCTGTAAGGAGATACGGCCCTTCCCACCGGGACATTACTACAAAGCCGGGAGGTTCGTCTGTTACAGGGACATTTCTCGGGCCGGAAGGGTCTGCTATGACGATATGGATACGGTATGTGAAAACATCCGGGCTAAGCTCATTATGGGCATAAAGAAGCGGTTGGTTTCAGACGCGAAGCTGGGGTTCCTTCTTTCCGGCGGGCTTGACTCATCCCTGGTCTGCGCCGTGGCCCAGCGGCACTGTAAAACGCCAATCTGCACCTTTGCCATTGGCATGGAGGGCGATGCCATAGACCTGAAATATGCCCGGCAGGCTGCGGACTTCATTGGCAGCAGCCACACCCAGGTCGTAATCACCAGGCAGGACGTACTGGACGCCCTGGAGACAGTGGCGGCGGTTCTGGGTACATTTGATATTACCACTGTCCGCGCCAGTGTGGGCATGTTCCTGGTATGCAAATATATCCATGAGAATACAGACATCCGGGTCCTTCTTACTGGAGAAATATCCGATGAGCTGTTTGGCTATAAGTATACAGACTTCGCCCCCAGCGCCCAGGCTTTCCAGAAGGAATCCGAGAAACGCATTCGGGAACTGCATATGTACGATGTGCTCCGGGCGGACCGCTGTATCTCTGCCAACTCCCTGGAGGCCAGGGTGCCCTTTGGCGATTTGGATTTTGTGGAGTATGTGATGTCCGTCGACCCGGAAAAAAAGCTGAATACCTACGGCAAGGGCAAGTATCTTCTACGAAGGGCTTTTGCCCAGGGGGATTTTCTGCCTGAGGAAATTCTTTGGCGGGAAAAAGCGGCTTTTTCCGACGCGGTGGGCCACTCTATGGTAAACTATTTGAAGGAGTATGCCGAGGGGCTTTACACAGACAAGGCGTTTAAGGCCAAAAGCAAGTCCTATACCCACGCCCGGCCTTTTACAAAAGAAGCCTTGCTGTATAGGGAGTTGTTCGAGAAATACTATCCTGGCCAGGGACAGCTAGTCGATGGTTTTTGGATGCCTAACCCGGAATGGGAGGGCTGCAAAGTAGACGACCCGTCGGCAAGAGTGCTGGCAAACTATGGAGCCAGCGGAGAGTAAAGGAGGGCGCGTATGAGTATACATGAGGAGTGCGGAATTTTTGGCGTGTGGCTGCCAGACCGCGCAGAGGCAGCCGAGCTCTGCTATTACGGGCTTTTTGCCCTTCAGCACCGGGGGCAAGAGAGCTGCGGGATTGTGATAAACGACGACGGCGTATTTGCCTCCCATAAAGATGTTGGCCTGCTGGGAGAGGTGTTCACCCCGGAGGCGCTGGGCCGCCTGCCCAAAGGGAATATAGGGGTGGGCCATGTGCGCTACGGCACCACCGGAGGCAGTGGGCGCAGGAACTGCCAGCCCATAGAAGTGAACCATCAGAAAGGGAAAATGGCCCTGGCCCACAACGGCAACCTTAGCAATGCCGCCGGGCTCCGAAACAGGCTGGAGCTTTCCGGCGCTATTTTCCATACCACCAGCGACACGGAGATTATCGCATATATTGTCACCCAGCAGCGCCTGCGCGCGCCCTCTATTGAGAAAGCCCTGTGCGCGGCCATGGACGAGCTGGACGGCGCGTACTCCCTGGTGCTTATGTCCGCCCAAAAGCTTATAGCCGCCCGGGACCCCTTTGGTTTTCGGCCATTATGTTACGGCAGGCTTTCTGGCGGCGGGTACGCGGTGGCCTCGGAGAGCTGTGCCCTGGCAGCCATTGGCGCAGAATTTGAGCGAGACCTGGAGCCGGGGGAAATTTTGGTTTTCGGCCCCGGCGGAATGGCATCATATCGGAAGCACTGCGGCCGGAAGCCGAAAAGGCTCTGTGTCTTTGAGTATATCTATTTTGCAAGGCCCGACTCGGTGCTGGACGGAATACCCGTGCACCTGGCAAGGCAACGGGCGGGAGAACTGCTGGCAGCGCGGCACCCCGCAAACGCCGACCTAGTTATCGGTGTGCCGGACTCAGGCCTGGACGCGGCCCTGGGCTTCAGCAGGGCATCCGGAATCCCTTACGGCATGGGACTGATTAAAAACAAGTACATCGGCCGCACATTCATCTCTCCAATCCAGGCCCAGCGTCTGGATCAGGTGCGCATTAAGCTAAGCCCCATAGAGTCTGCGGTGAAGGGGCGGAAGCTTGTGCTGGTAGACGACTCCATTGTGCGAGGGACCACCAGCGGGCGCATAGTTAAGCTGCTGCGGGAGGCGGGCGCCAAAGAGATACATCTGAGGGTGTCATCGCCGCCGTTTCTGCACCCCTGCTACTATGGCACGGACATCGACTCCCAAGACAACCTGATTGCGTGCAGG
>CAJUSM010000064.1 GCA_910588935.1 uncultured Oscillospiraceae bacterium | reverse complement strand
TGCGCCGGCTGTCCGTCACGGGACAGGGCGCCCCGCCACAAGCATGGGGGGAGGATGAAAAAACTATGGAGCGGCTGCTGACCGCCGTCTGTATAAGCCTATTTTTATCCAGGAGTTGATATTAAATGGATAAATCCAAAGATAGGATCTGTGAAGTCGTCGTGATTGACGGCTGCAAAGTTATCATGAAGTTTACGCAGACTCCCAAACCGAAAGTGATGGATAGGGTAAAGGACACCCTTTTCCATAGTGAATACGAACAGCAAAACACACAAGAAATTTGCAATATTTTGTGATATATGATACAATAATGGTGTAAGGATGTACCTTGAAAACAGAATACTGGGGCATACACCATTCCTAAAAATATTGCGAAAGGTGTGTGCTGAATGAATCAGAAACGAGTTTATTGCTTGTACCGTGTATCAACTGTCGGGCAGGTGGAGAAAGATGATATCCCCATGCAAAGGCAGTATTGCCGGGAGTTCATCGAACGAAACCCGGAGTGGGTTTTGACAAATGAGCTTTACGAAAAAGGCATTTCCGGCTTCAAGGTCTCCGCGAAAGAGCGTGACGCTATCCAGGAAATGCAGCGGGATGCAGTGCAAGGCAAGTTTGAAATTCTGCTGGTCTATATGTTTGACCGCCTGGGCTGCAAGGACGATGAAACGCCATTTGTGGTGGAATGGTTCGTCCAGAACGGCATAGAGGTTTGGAGCGCCGTGGAGGGCCAGCAGCGGTTCGACAACCATGTGGACAAGCTCTTGAATTATATCCGCTACTGGCAGGCGTCCGGCGAAAGCGTCAAGACCTCTGTGCGTACCAAGACCCGTCTGGAACAGCTCACGCAAGAGGGCTGCTTTACCGGCGGCAGCGTACCTTACGGCTACAAGCTGGAAAAGCGTGGCCGTATCAACAAGAAAAACCGGGAGGTTTGCAACGTAGTGATAGACGAGGACGCCGCGCAAATCATCCGCCTGATTTTCCATAAGTACGTGTGCAACGGTTACGGTTCCCAGCGGCTTTGCCGGTACTTGTCAGAAATCGGCATACGAAAGCCAGACGGAAAAAATATTCCTACTACGTCTATCAACCGTATCATCAAAAATCCCATGTACATGGGAGTGATACACAACGGCGACGCCCGTTCAGAGCCTATACCCGAGTTACAAATCATCGACCCCAAGACCTTTCGACGGGCCCAGGAGCTGATGAAAGGCCGGGCCACCAAACACAGCGACGTACCGCTGAACATGAGCGGGCACTCGCTTCTTGTGGGAAATGTGTTCTGCGGACATTGCAAGCACCCGCTTACGCTTACTACAAACGGACACAAATATGTCAACCGTTTTGGTGAAGTAAAAAGGGAAGCGAAGTTCCGCTATACCTGCACATACAACTCCCGGCACCCTGGCGAGTGCGGAGGACAGTCCGGATATGGCGTGACAAAACTGGATGGCATTATGGATAGAATCATCCGCTACCAGTTAGGCAAGGTAAAGGCCGCGTCAGCGGACAAGATCATAGCAGAGGGCCACGAAAAAGCGATTGAATTGGCCCGGGCGCGGTGCAACATTGCCAGTAAGCAAATCGACGAGAAACAGCGAGAGCTGGCCGATTATGAAGCCGAAACCATCAAGGTTATCCGGGGCCAAAGCAAGCTGAGTATAGACCTGCTCAATGACCTTGTTGCGAAGGCCAAAGAAGAAATAGTCAGCCTGACCGCTGCGCTTACAGACGTGCAGGAAGAACTTGAAAAGTGTCTGGCCGGGGCAGAGGCCCAAAAACAGGAATACGCCCAACTGGAAACCTGGGCCGACATTTACGCAAGGTGTACCTTTGAAGCCCGGAAAATGATTGTCTCGCAGTTTGTGAAATCCGTGTACGTTTACAAGGACTACACGCTGGAGGTTGAATTTAACGTGGCTTTTGAAGATTTCCGGAACCTTGTGGCCGAGTGCGGTGGCCTTCACCAGACCGAGCCGGATATCTATGCCACCCCAGTTACAAAAGAAAACAGACCTGCCTAAAAGCAAAAACACTTTAGCAGGTCTGTTTAGTGGTGGACGATATGGGATTCGAACCCACGACCTCAGCGTTGCGAACGCTGCGCTCTCCCAACTGAGCTAATCGCCCATTTGAAATTTTGGAGGTGACAACAGGAAATCAAAATTTGTAGTTGCGAACCGAGTGGCGGCCACATGAGATACATCCCTAAAAAGTGGGTCATATAACCGTACCAGGCGCTCTCCCAGTTGAGCTACGGGCCCTTAAAATATCTACCTTTGAATGAAGTAAGATAAAACAACAAAAGGACATTGCCTGCTTTGGCTAACAATGCTATTTTATCACAAACAGGGTCAAAAGTAAAGAGCGAATTGTGTTTTTTTCAAAAAGTCTGCCGAAAACTCTGGACGCCCCAGTGATAATCGAAAAACAGACAGCACAGTCTCCCCGTTTCAATTTGTATCAAAAAAGGCCCCCGCCCTTCTGGCAGAGGCCCTTCTGCTTTTTTCAGGCTTTGTCCCGGGGTTTCGCCACCAGGGCCGCCAGGTATCCAAAAAACACGGCGGCAGTAGTTCCCGCCGCCCCAGCGGTGAGCCCGCCAGTAAAAACACCTAGAAATCCCTGCTCTACCACCGCTTTTCGAACCCCCTCGGACAGGGCCCAGCCAAAGCCGCACAGGGGTACCGTTGCCCCCGCTCCCCCATAGTCTACTAGGGGGCCGTATAGGCCAATTCCGCCCAGCAAAACCCCTGCCGTAACAAACAGCACCATAATTCGGGCAGGGGTCAGCTTCGTCAGGTCGATGAGCAGCTGGCCCACCAGACAGATTGCACCGCCCACCCAAAATGCGTTGAAATATTCCATCGGGTCTCCCCTCCTTTTTAGGGTAGCTTTCCCGATTTTCTGGAAATTATGCCGAATGCTCTGGAAAACTGCTCGCCTTAACGCGCTTTGCCCTTTTGTAGGCCAACGCCAGAAAATCTTGGGCAGATAAACCTTTATTGAGGTCACTCTTTGGATGGCCGCGGTTAAAAATTCGTTTCCAGTGTCAGATACCAAAGATCCTTGCATCGGTGGATTTTTTCCACGCATTCCGGCAAATGCCGCCATCATATGGGCGCAAATGCGTGTCGTCTCCTCAATTATCTGCTAGGCGCATAGCAAATAACCTGTCCCCATACCTGTCCGGGCATCCAGCGTTTGGGTAATTGCGGTTTTCATGCCCGCTGTTGTAGCAAAACCCCAGATATTTAGAGGAACTCTCGTTGTAAATGTAGTCCAAACGCTAGATGCTGTCTAGGTTTTCCAAAGCCAGAAATACCTTTCTTTTTCCGCCAACTCGGTCAGCCGTTTCATCCGGTTCAGCCCAAGCTTTGTTACTTTCGGCCTGGAAAACAGGCGGTAATATGCATTTGTTTCGATATTCTGCCCCTTGCAATCATGTCCACATAGTCTTCTCCGTTTAATCCATTCCTCCATAGATCATTGGGATAGCCAAAAGGCCCATGAACATAATCGCTTTCCAGCCGTTGAGCCAGCAAAAATTGGTAGCTAAACCAAGAAAAAATTCCCAAACCCGGCACAGTTTCTTCTTTTATCACAAATTCCCCTGGAAATTAGGGCAGCCGGTTTCCCGCCGCCAGATATAGGGCATACCAATCCTCTCGGCTGATCCTAACATCCCCGGCAGTGCAGATGTCCTTCAGCCGCTGAGCGTTTGTGGTGCCGCAGATTACTTGGATATCCGCCGGGTGACGCAGAATCCAGGCAGCGGCTAGGGCCTGTGTGCTGATTCCATATTTGGGCGCCAGCTCCTCCAGCTTGGCGTTTAGCTCTGGGAATTTGCCGCTGCCCAGGAAGACTCCCTGGAAAAAACCGTATTGGAAAGGGGACCAGGCCTGAATTGTTATGTTTTTCAGCCGGCAATAGTCCAGCACCTCCCCGTCCCGGTCCACTGCCTGGGGAAACTCCGTATTGGTACAAAGGGCATGGTCCACCATACCTGTACACTTTAGGCCAAACTGCATCTGGTTCACCAGCAGTCGCTGCTTTAGGCCAGACTGGAGGAGCTCCAGCTGCCTGGCATTAAAGTTGCTCACTCCAAAATGCAGCACCTTGCCAGAGGCCTCTAGGGACTGGAAAGCTTCTCCTACCTCTTCTGGCTCCATCAGGGCGTCTGGGCGGTGAAGGAGCAGCAGGTCCAGCCGGTCTGTGCCTAAGCGGTTGAGAATACCCTCTACGCTGGCCAGAATGTGTTCCTTTGAAAAGTCGTACATCCCCGGTCGGATGCCACACTTGCTTTGAAGAATCAGCTTTTCCCGCAGGCCGGGCTCCGCGGCCAGCGCCCGGCCAAAAACCGACTCGCTCTCGCCGCCGCCATAAATATCGGCATGGTCAAAAAAATTCACCCCACAGTGCAAGGCAGTGTGGATATAGGAAGAGAGCTCCTGGGGGCTCATAGAATTTAGGCGCATACAGCCTACCGCAATGGCCGGTACCCGCAGGCCAGAGCGGCCGATATTGATCTGTTTCATGGTAATCTCCTTCTCTTTTCTCATGTTGTCTATGGGAACACAAGTTTATCACCCGCATGCCAGGCTATTATGTACACGGGTATAAAAAATTATAAAGCTATATTTTTCACGTGCCAAAGGACACACGAGCCCCTATAACCTCTGCAATGTGGGAATTTAGGCGGAAATTTCCTGCATATTATTTAGGAACCCCCAAATAATATCCGTGTATTTTTTGTTTCCTCAATTCTTGGAAAGTGCCCGCCGCCTTCAAAAATCGCCTGAGTTACATTCTGTACATTGCTCAGAATAGACTCAATTTGATTTTTGTACATACAGGGTTATACTTTCCGTTTATCAGCAGCATTGGAGCGGTACTCTTGGGGCGCATGGGCAAGAAATTATTGGTCATCATCACTTTTTGCAAAGAGCCATTTGGCATCTCCCGCGTTTCCAGAAATTTTGTCAAATGCCGCTCTCCCTTTGCCCACATTTCATCTGTAATACCAAAAGAGTCCATACTCATTTGGCACTCTTCATAAAGAAACACCGTGTAGACAAAACCGCAGTTCCATATCATCCGTGGCATAGCCAAGCAGATGGGATAAGTCCCATACCACTTCCGTCTGATCCTGATAGCCTGTAAATTGAATTTTTTCACACAGTGTGGCCGCCTGCTTGTTGTTCAGCCCCTCAATATGCGCGCTCAAATATTCAGCTGTTGACCTTGCGGAATCCTCAAACCATAGCGCCATAGGAATGGCCGAGCACACCCTATTTTTCTACACCCAAAAGTTTTCTTGCTCCCTCAACCACTTTAATTTAGCATTCCATGCTGTAGCTTTCATCCGCTGCAATCGCCTGGGAGCGCAGCACTCCCTTTTTGTTAAATTGCGCGGAAAGGAGAATGGCGGCCTCACACAGAGTCAGCCCGAAATACCTTTTGTGTAGCAGGCGCCGCCTGGCCCCTGCCCCCCTACAGCGCAAGGGACCCGGGTGGCTGGCGCCTCTAACTTTCTATGGTAAATATGGAAAAAACGGCATGGCAGGCCACGCCGTTCCCTCCTTGGTGCTTTTGGTTGCCCCTTTTATTGAATAGAGCAATCCAGATAGTGCTCCAGTTCTTCTTCGTCCCGCTTGTGATCCAGGTAGAGCAGCAATGCGGTAATAGAGGCAGCCACGGCCGCAATGGCGGTAATGATCCCGATCAGCAGGGTTAACTTGGTTCCCTTTTTCATAAGAAGGACACCTCCGAGGTTATTATGATCCATTAAAGTAATAATACCCAATTGCCCGGCAAAAGTCAATTGATGGGAGGAAATATTTGAAAAATTTTCATAAGTTATGCTAAGGAAAAAAACAAAAAGGCCCGGCGCCCGCGTACCGCGAGCCCCAAGCCCCTGCAGCCAATGAAAATTATGCGCCTGCGTGCAGCTTTTTATCCAGAGCAGCCTTTTTCCTGGCGGCATTGTTCTTGTGCAAAATGCCCTTAGCAGCGGCCTGGTCAATCTTTTTCACGGCAGCGCGCACTACAGCTTCTTTATCGCCTGCGTTGCTCTCGATGGCAGCGTTGGCCTTTTTGATCTGGGTTTTCAGCTGGGAGTTGGCAGCCCTGTTCTGCAGGGTCTTTGTGGCGATAACCTTCACGCGCTTTTTGGCGGATTTGATGTTTGGCAAACGTAACACCTCCTTACCCATCGTCTTACTAGAGGTATCATAGCACAAAGCGTGGGAAAATGCAAGCCTTTTTTGCCGGGAGCTCTTGCAATTAAAAGGCGAAAAACGGGATACAAAAAAGGAAGGCCTCCTCCCAAGATGCCGGCTGGCCCTTCCTCTAACCATACCCCTCACTCTGCCTCTTTCCCCTATATATGGGTATTTTCCTCGCCATAGTTACAAATCTTTCTCTCATTTCGTTTTCCCTGTACAGCACAAATTCCAAACGTCTCCTCTTGCTACTTACGCAGACTGCTGCAATTCCTCCTAAGCCAAACTTGTTTTTTATTGACTTTTCTTGGGCTTTGGAATATAATGGTTTCGATAACAGCATGTATGCCCAATAAAGGCGGCAAAAACGCATAGCCAAAAGGATACTCACGTTTTCCTTTTTACTATGCTTTTCTCCGGCTTTCCGGCATATACAGCTGATCACAGAAGGGAGAAGACAAAAATGAGAAAGATGCTCAAACAGCTTCTGGCGCTTACCCTGTGTATGGCGCTGATGCTGGGCTGCGTGGTAACCGCCAACGCAGCGGACCTGGACGGGAGCGATAGCGACAGCGCACCCGCCGCGGGTTCCATCACCGTGGTAAAAGACGTTACCGACATTGGCGAAAAAATTGGCAGTGTAAAGGTAACCTTTGCCAACAAAGTGGAAAGCCTTGAAGGCGCGAAGGTCAGCGTTACCTTCAAAACCAGCGGCAGCGATGGTACCGATCCCCACGAGGAAACCGTGGAGCGGACCGTTACCGACGCCATCCTGGCTGAAGACGGGATGAGTGCCGAGCTCAAGCTGGCTACCGGCGGCATGACCGAAGAAGCCTCCAACACCTCCTTTATCAGCTACAAGGTTGAGGCGGGCGATGAAGTCGTTGAGGCCACCAGCGAGACGGCTAAATCTGAGTCCCCCGATGTGGACCAGTTCGAAGCCATCACCTACACCACCCCCGAGTATGTCCGGGGCGAAGAGACCCTGACCACCATGAGCGCCCGGGCCTTTACCCCTGACAAGGAAGCCTATGAGAAGCCTGAGAACGGCTACGCCCTCATTGTATGGCTCCACGGCATTGGCGAGGTAGGCACCGACAACCGCATCCAGATTGCTGCCAACAACGTGCCCCGCTGGGCCGAGAAGGACAGCCAGGATATCTTTGGCGGCGCCTATGTACTGGCTCCCCAGAACCACGCCAACTTTGGCCAGGGCAACGGCCCTGCCGCTACCATGAGCCTGATTCAGCAGTTTGTAGCGGCTAAGGGCGACATCGACCCCAACCGCATCTACATTGGCGGCTGCTCCTACGGCGGCATGAGCACCTGGGCCATGATCCGTGAGTATCCCAACTACTTTGCGGCCGCGTTCCCTGTTTGCGGCGGCCCCGTTGGCGGCTTGAGCAAAGCTGACATTGAAGAGCTGAAGGACCTGCCTATTTATATCACCACCGCCGCAGGCGACAGCACTGTCCGGGCGGACGGAATGATTCAGGCGTATAACGACCTGACTGCCGCCGGCGCGGAGAATGTCCACATTACCCTGTTCGAGCATGTGGACTCTGTGGGCCTAGACGGCTTGGTTGCCGCCATTGGCCATGTGCTGGACCATTTTAGCTGGATCTATGTCCATGACAACTACGACGCCAAGGGCGACGATTACGACGGCAAAAACTTTATTGACCCCGCTGTGGACAAAGAATACACCGACCTGAACGGCTATGGCGCTACTATGAAGGACGGCAAATTCACCTTTACTTACAAGAGCGGCGAAGAAGAGAAGTCTATCACCCTGAACGGCAAAAACGAGCGCCCCGAAGACACTGGCTATGAGACCTTTAAGCATTGGATTGCTGACCAGGTACGCCCCGAGCTGGAGCCCAGCCTGGTTGCGATTCAGGACGTACGGGCCCAGGGCGAAGTAGTCAGCGCGATTAAGGCCAACTTTGCCACTCCTGTGGACGCTGACGCCCTGAAGGACGCCAAGATTTCTGTTACCTACACCGTGGACGCCACCGAGACCGAGCCTGAGAAAGAGGAAACCGTAGAGCGGGAGATCACCAGCGCGGTGCTGGCTCAGGACGGCCTGAGCGCCACCTTCAACCTGGCCATCCCCACCTTTATGGATGCCTGGAAGAACAACACCGAGGGCTATAAGGTAGAGATCGGCGACATCGTGATTGAGAATACCGCCTATGCCATCTCTCCCGATGTAGACAAGTTTGTGGCCAAGACCTACACCACCCCCGAGTATACTTGGGGCGAGAATAAAATGACCACCATGGACGCTCGGTACTTTGTGCCCAACAAGAGCGTCTACAAGGCTCCTGAAGAGGGCTATCCTCTCATTGTCTGGCTCCACGGCGGCGGCGAAACCGGCAGCGATAACCGCATCCAGATTGCGGCCAACGACGTGCCCCGCTGGACTGAGAAGGACAGCCAGGATATCTTCGGCGGCGCTTATGTGCTGGCCCCCCAGAACCATGCTGGCGCGGGCGAGGGCGCTCCCGCTGCTGCCATGAGCCTGATTGAGCAGTTCATTATGGATATGGGCGACGTGGATACCAACCGCATCTATATTGGCGGCTGCTCCTACGGCGGCGTGGGCACCTGGACCATGATCCGGAACTATCCCGACTTCTTCGCCGCCGCGTTCCCCATCTGCGGCAGCCCCAGTGGCGGACTGACCGACACTGAGATTAAGCAGCTGAAGAACCTGCCCATTTACATGACCGATGCTGTAGGCGACAACCTCACCGGCCTTGTTGCTGGTATGATCGATGCCTACAACGACCTGTACGCTGCTGGGGCCAAGAACCTGCATATCAGCATGTTCAACCACAGCGAGTTTGAAGGCTTCGAAGGCGCTGTGGCCGAGCCCGGCGCTGATCCCATGTACTTCCTGGATCACTTCAGCTGGACTTATGTCCACGAGAACTACGATGCTAAGGGCGACGATTACGACGGCAGGAACTTTATCGACACCAATGTGGATGCCGAGTACAAGGACTTTGTTGCCGGCAGCTCTGCTGTGGTAAAGGACGGCAAGCTCACCTTTACCTATAAGCCCGATGAGGACAGCGATCCTGTTTCCATTACCCTGGAAGGCCCCTCCGAGCGTCCCGAAGACGCCGGTTACGAGACCTTTAAGCATTGGCTTGCCGACCAGAAGAAGGTTGATAAGCCCGCTCCCACCCATAAGTTCACCGATGTGCCCGCCGACGAGTGGTATGCCGATGCAGTGGAATATGTGTACCAGAAGGGCCTCATCCGCGGCGTAACCAGCACCACCTTCTGCCCCACCGTGGCCACCGACCGCTCTATGATCGTGACCGTGCTGTACCGCCTGGAGAAGGAGACCGCTCAGTCTGCCGCCGGCTCCAGCTTCTCTGATGTACCTGCCAATGCCTGGTATGCCGAGGCACTGCAGTGGGCTGCAGAGAACAAGCTGGTGAAGGGCTACAGCGATGGCACCTTCCGTCCCAAGAAAGAGATCTCCCGTGAGGAAATGATCACCATCCTCTATAAGTACGCTGCCTACAAAGGCCGTGATGTTTCCGCCACCGCCGATCTGAGCAAGTTTACCGACAGCGACCAGATCAGCGAGTTTGCCCGGCCCGCCATTGAGTGGGCAGTGGCTACCGGCATTATCTCCGGTACCGGCAACAACATGCTGTCTCCCAAAGAGAGCGTACAGCGCAGCCACTTTGCAGAGGTCCTCATGTCCTACTGCGAAAAGCTGGGCAAATAAGTTGGTAAGCTAGAAAGCTAAGCCAATCTCATAAAGGCCACCCCCGCTGGAAATCCCGGCGGGGGTGGTTTTTTACGGGAAAAAACGGCCGTTGGTAGGCTCCATAGGAAATTGCGGGCGGCCCTTAAACCCGGTGCACAAAACCGGAGGCGCCGCTCATCCAGCCCCCGATGACAAAAGGCGCAAAGCCCCATAGCCTTGTCCTCAGGAAAGCAGAAAGGTTTTTGCCTTGTTCTGGTTGCATCTTTCTTGTCACTTTGGTGGGAAGTGAAACAAAACTGGCGAGGAACTCCGGATACCCTCTCATAATCCCCAAAGCTTATATCCAGTCCTTAGTTCCCCAGAAAAAAAACCGGATGCCAGCCGGCGCCCGGGTTTTTTCATTTCTTGAAAGGCCACACAAATTCTAAATTCTTATTCCTTAGCCAAAGTAAACTGGCTTACCAATCCCTTTAGGCTGGCTGCTTCTGCCGAAAGCTCTTGGCTGGCTGCAGCGCTTTCCTCTGAGGTGGCGCTGTTGGTCTGCACTACAGAGGAAATCTGGTCTACGCCCTCGGTTACCTGGCCAATAGCATTGGTCTGGTCCTCTACAGCCTCCACCACAATGTTCATCTGGGTGGTTACATGGCCAGCCAGCACACTGGTCCGCTCCAGCGATTCGGTTACCTTTGTTACCGACTGGCTGCCCTCGGTTACAGCGGAAATAGAGCGCTCAATCAGCTCTTTGGTAGCCTTAGCGGCCTCGTCAGACTTAGAGGCAAGCCTGCGCACCTCGTCTGCCACCACAGCAAAGCCCTTGCCAGAGGTGCCCGCCCGGGCTGCCTCCACGGCAGCGTTTAGGGCCAAAATATTGGTTTGGAATGCAATATTTTCAATGGTAGCAATGATAATGGAAATCTCCTCAGAAGAACGTGAAATCTTCTCCATAGCCCCATTTAGCTCGCCTACATGCTCCACACTAACCCCCAGCTGGGCGCCAGCCTGGCTTACAAACTGGTTGGCCTCCTCCGCGGCAGCGGCGGTACGCTTCGCGTTGGCAGAGATGTCGTTAATGGTGGCAGCCAGCTCCTGTACAGAAGAGGCCTGCATCATAGAGCCCTGGCTCAGGGTTTGGGCTCCGCTGGAAACCTGGTCGCTGGCAGCGGAAACCTGGGCGGCGGCTCCATCAATTTGACACATGGTTGAACTCAGCTGAAATTTCAGAGTCTTCATGGCCTCCAGAATTCCCTGGAACCCGCCTACATAGGCATCCCGATGGAAAGAGGTAATGTTGAAATTCTTATTGGCCATTTCTGCCAGCAGATAGTTGACATCGTGAATAATGGCGTTTAGGCCAGTTACCAGCTCCGCGGTAGACCGGGTCAGCTCGGCAGTTTCGTCCTTACCCTGGCTCTGCGGCACAGGGGATTCCAGATCTCCGGCTACCAGCTGCTTCATCCGCCTGGCACAGGCCCGCATGGGCAAGCTGATATTGCTGGAAAGCTTGAGCGCCACCACCACAGAGGCCAGCACAGATACCAGCATTACGGCAATATTGATGAGGAATCCAAAATATGTATCGGCCAGGTAGTCCTTTTTCATAGCGGTAACCGCCACGCTCCAGCCGTCTGTTCCTCTCACTGGGGCATAGGCTGCAAACCTGGGCCCAGCAGAATCGTGATAGCTGCCAAAGCCCACTTCGCCCTGGCACATGGCCTGGTGAATGGCGGCCAGCTCCTTTAAGGAGGAGTCGCTCTCCGCCTCCTTCTGGATATTCTGGGTAGTAATTGTCTCCAAGGTAGTGTCGGCAATGGTATCGCCAGATTTGTTGATCATATAGGCATGGCTGTTCTCGCTTACCTGAATGGAGGAAACAATATCATTTAAAAAGGTCTCCGGGGGCACAAAATAGACCACGCCCACAATCTCGCCGCCCTGGTTCCCGCCAGCATACAGAGGAGCCGCCACCATAACGGAAAGTTCCCCGGTAATCTTACTTACTAGTGGCTGGGATACATAGGTATTCCCCTGCATGGCCTGCTGCACATACTCCCGGTCGGAGTAGTCCTTGCCGTCAAAAATACTGTGTCCGTCCGCGCCCACAATATTGCCACGCTGGAAACCGTGCATTGCCACACGCTCGTCTACAATAGCCCGTTTTTCCTCTACAGGCACCTCTTCATCTGAAAGCTGGGGGATGCAGCCGGTGTCCATTGCCACATTTCGGTAAGCGGTTAGCTCCTGCTCAATGCGTTCCCCTGCCAGCAAAGCGGTTTCCCGCATCATCTGCCCTACTGTGCCCAGGGTGCTCCTGTAATTAAGGGCAATGCTTGAAAGGCCCACCGCAAGCAGGGCAAGGCACACCGTTGCGATGAGGCAGGTCGTGATTTTTCTTCGGATACTTTTCATCTCGATACACTCCTGTATTATCATAGTCAATCCGCCTGAAGCCAAAAGCTACCTTTATGGCATCTGGCCGTACTGATACCATTTTAATTATATGACATGAAACAGGAGTTGTCAATCATGAAGTTTGGATAAACCGTCCAAAAAGGAGGGGAAAAGCGAGATGAATAGGCCGAGTCCACCGCAAAGATGGCGATTGGCCCTGGCAAAGGGTTTCCAGCCTTTGCCACAACGCCCCAACAGCCCTCTCCACTGCCCGTTATACCCCTGCCGCCTAGTTCAAAAATGGTCTCCAGCAGCTGCTGGGTAGAGGGATGAGAAAGCATAGCCAGGGTATGGCCTGGCGTGTACACCGCTACCCTGCCCTGTCTCAGCTCTCGGGTATAGCCCGCCACCTGAACCCCGCCGCTTTTTAGACACCGAGCTGGTAAGGGGAGCTACGTCTTGAGCTGTTATCTGAATTTGATAGTGCTCGTCCCGCTGGGTACAATCTTCTACCCCTCCCGAAAAACAGTTTCCAGCATGGAGGGCTGCAAAACCGCCTCCCTCCTTTACATACTCCAAAAATCTCTGGGCATCACCTCGGTTACGCTCTCCCCAAAACAGGGAGCGTGGTTGCCCACGCTCAACTCTCTTGCACACTGCCGCTGTGTTATACGCAAAATCCTCCGGTTTATCCCTTTTTCGGTTAGGATTTGTTTGAAAATAGAGAAAGCACCGGATTTTTGCCTTGGGTGGTGCGGTTTGACGAAGAAAACCGCAAGTAATACTTTCGTATTACGAGGATTTTCGACACACAAATCCGCCCGGACAGGGCAAAAAGACGGTGTTTGCGATTTTTCAAACAAGCCCTAGCCCCCGGAATGGCCCCTTTCCGCAAAGGATTGTTATAGAAGCCCGGGAAATACTGGTGGCATTTTTCCCAAGCCTGTATTATAATGATAGCAGAATCCGCCGTATAATCCAATAAAAAAACGGAGTGTCGCTTATGGTTTCTCTTCTGCTGGCCATTATTTACCTGGCGTTTATCAGCCTGGGTCTGCCAGATTCCCTTTTGGGCTCAGCCTGGCCTGTCATGCGGCTGGAGCTGGGGGCGCCTATCTCCTATGCAGGGCTTGTATCCATGATCATCTCTGCGGGGACCATTGTTTCCAGCCTAGCCTCCAGCCGGGTAATCCGCCGGCTGGGCCCGGGTCTTACCACCGCGGTGAGTGTGGGCATGACAGCTGCCGCCCTGTTTGGCTTTTCCATTTAAAGAGGAGGAAGCCCCCCAAGATGTCCCTCTTGCAAAGGCCATCCGGATTCCAGGGGTTGCCTTTGTGCTGCCTGCGTTTTTGGGGTTCTGCGCCTTAGAAACCACCGCCGGCCTTTGGGCCAGCAGCTATCTGGTAGGCAGCCGGGGGGTAGATGGGGAGACTGCCGCCCAATTTACCGCCCTATTCTATTTGGGGGAAACCGTGGGCCGGGTTGCCAACGGGTTTATTGCCGACCGTTTTGGAGATAAAAATATGATCCGCGTAGGAATTTTCGTAATGCTGGCAGGCGCCTTGCTGGTGCTGCTGCCGGTAAACGCCCTATCCCTGGCAGGGCTGGTTCTAATTGGCCTGGGGGCTGCCCCGGTGTACCCCTGCATTATCCATGCCACCCCAGAGAATTTTGGAAAAGAAAATTCCCAGGCCCTGGTGGGCATCCAAATGGCCAGCGCCTACTGTGGCAGTACCTTTATGCCCCCGCTGTTCGGGCTGATTGCCCAGTATATCAGCATTCGCCTATACCCTATCTGCCTAATGGCCCTTGCCCTGCTCATGCTCTGGATGACAGAGCTGCTCAACCATACCCTAAAGCAGAACCGAAAAACCAGCCAGAGCTAAGCAATCTCCCTTTTTAAAATCAGCCCCAGTTTGCCCTGTTTTTTTGTGCTTTGTCTATTTATACCCCGCCCTTCCTTTCCGTATATTCCTCTAGGCAAAGCCCCTGTTCATATATCTCTGTGGCAGCCTCTTTCCCTACATACCGGTAGTGCCATACCTCCTCCACCGTGCCGGTGATATCTGTCTTATCGCCTGGATAGCGGAAGATAAAACCATACCTGTAGCTGTTCTCCTGCAGCCAAAGGAATACATCATAGGTAGTCCCCTCCACATCGACCGCCAGGCCCAGCTGGTGCTCGCTGGTGCCGGGAAGGGCCACCCACTTACCCGCCTCAGCTATGGCCTCTTCTTCCGAGTACCCCTCTAACTTATATTTGTTGACCTCATCATTATACAGCTCCTGCTGTACCTCCTGGGTACGGTAGCCAGAGACTACCCGGGGCAATTCGTTCCAATTTCCCTCTTTGGCAGCTTCCAGCATCTCCATCAATGGCTCATAGATGCGTTCGTCTACCTGCTCGCCTCCAGGGAGCTCCTTCAGATTCACCCTGTACCCCTCAGGGATGGCGTTCCAGCGGTTTACCAGCCGCAGGTTCCAATCTGTGCCGTCCTGGTAAACTGTCTGGGCAGCCTCCTGGGGCTGAGAGGCGTCTTGCCCGGTTTCCTTCAGCATGAGGCTGGGCAGGCCAGTCTGTGAATCCTTCGGGGGCAGCTTGTTCAGGTAGTCCCTGCACCCTATTGCCGCCAGAAACACCAGCATAGCCCCACAGACTGTGCCTACCAACCAAGTGGCAATGGTGTTCCTCCTATGCCGCTGCTGACTTCTCCGCCTGCGGGCCATTATTCTCTCTGTCATAATCCATTCCTCCCAAAGTCAAAAATCAAGCGTTCTCATTGGTATAATCATACCAGATGGGAACGCTTGGTTCTTTAATATGAGATTGTGTCTTTCCTAAGAAAATCCTAAGATTGGGCAGGCAGGGTAATTGTAAATGTCACGGTTTCCTCCTGGCTCTCTGCCCATATCCTGCCCCCATGTAGGGCAACAATCTCCTTTGCTATGGCCAGCCCCAGCCCGGCTCCTCCGGTGCCGGAGGCACGGGTCTCGTCCAGGCGATAAAACTTTTCAAACAGTGAGGCAAGCTTTTCTTTGGGAATGGTCTTCCCTTTGTTGGTCAACCGAACACGTATCTCCCCCGCCTTTTCCTCTGCCAAAATCACGATCTCCGTGTGTGGATAGCTGTAGGCCGCGGCGTTTTTCAGCACATTCTGAAATACCCTTGCCAGCTTGTCCGGGTCCCCGGGCACAGTTAGGCTTTCGTCTGCCTGCAAATCTATGGTATTGCCGTTTTTCTCCAGCACAGGCAGCATCTCATCCGTAAGCTGCACCAGCATATAGTAGAGGTCAATGGGCTCTTTTTGAATAAGGATTTGCTGCAGATTATACCGGGTAATGTCGAAAAACTCATTGATCATTTTCTCCAGCCGGCACGCCTTATCCAGGGTCACGCGGGTATATTTGCCCCGCTGCTCCAGAGGCATGTCCGGGGCCTCATCCAACAGGCTTAGGTAGCCAATAACAGAGGTGAGGGGAGTCTTTAAATCATGGGCCAGGTAGGCAATCAGGTCGTTCTTCCGGGTGGTCTCTTCCTTTAGCCTGCGCTCGTTTTGCAGCAGGGCGGACTTGATCTCTGACATCTGGACAGAAATCTCCGCCTGCTCTTTGGGGAATACCTCCACGGTATCCGCATCGCCGCTCATGTAAGCCCGCAAACGCTGGCTGATCTCTGTAACGCTTCGCTTTTCCCGCTGCCTCGCGGAAATTTGCGAGGCGACAAACACCACCGTAAGCCAAAGAAGGGTAATTGCAATAAAGCCTCCCAGAAGCGCGGTTTTCAGGCGCCCCCAATTGATATATGTATGGACCTCGCCCCAGCCCTCGGCAGGATAAAAATGGCTTTCCGTGATGAGAAATGTCTCTTCAACCCATCGAACAAAAACACCGTCGAATACATTATCTATCAGAAAATACAGGGCGGCGCAGGCCGCGAAGCCGGTGATAAGCAGCATAAGCAGGCGCAAAATTTTTGAAAGTTTATGTTTCAATTTTATACCCCACTCCCCATATGGTTTTAATGGTTCCCCCGCTCTCTCCCAGCTTTTCCCGCAGGTGGCGGATGTGGACGGTGATGGTGTTGTTCGATTTGGTGTAGTATTCGTCCTGCCAAATCTGGTGAAACAGTTCCTCCGCGCTGACCACCCGCCCCTTGTTTTCCAGCAAAATACGCAGGATAGAAAACTCGGTAGGGGTTAAGGCCAGGGGCTTTTCATTCAACAGGCAATCATGGGTCTTAGGGTTTAGAAAAAGCCCGGCGTGTTCCAGCACATCCGGCTCCTCGGCAGCTGCCCCGCCAGGGTTATAGCGCTTGTACCTGCGCAGCTGGGCCTTTACCCGGGCCACCAGCTCCAGGGGCCGAAAAGGTTTGGTAATGTAATCA
>CAJUSM010000063.1:4681-17766 GCA_910588935.1 uncultured Oscillospiraceae bacterium | reverse complement strand
GCCGCCGGGTAGAGGACGCGGATGCCGTAATGCTGGCCAATATGCCTTTTCCCAAAGAGGCTGTTGCCGCGGGGAAGAACCTGCGCTATATAGATATTGCCTTTACAGGTGTAGATCATGTGGACCTGGCCGCCTGCAAAGAGCGAGGCATTGCGGTATCCAATGCCTCTGGCTACTCGGACATTGCCGTGGCGGAGCTGGCCTTTGGGCTTATGCTGAGCCTGTGCCGGCGGCTTGTGCCCTGCAATGCGGCAGCCCGCAGCGGCGGCACAAAGGAGGGGCTGATCGGCACAGAGCTCTTTCACAAAACCCTAGGCGTGGTGGGTACGGGAAAAATAGGTACAGCGGTAATCCGTATTGCCCTGGCCTTTGGCATGCGCGTTTTGGCCTATAGCCGTACTGTCAAGCCAGACCTGGAGGCCTTAGGGGTAAGGTTTGTCTCTCTGCCAAAGCTTATGGAGCAAAGCGACATTGTCACTCTCCATGTACCCCAAAACGCTGCAACAACAGGTCTAATCAACCGGGAGCTGCTGGAGCGCATGAGGCCCACCGCCATGCTCATCAACACCGCTCGGGGGCCGATTGTGGATAATGGAGCCTTGGCCAGCCTGCTGCAGGAGGGCCGCATTGCCGGCGCTGGCATTGATGTATTCGAGATGGAACCCCCCATTCCCCAAGACTATCCGCTGGCTACAGCCCCTAACACCCTTTTAACCCCCCATGTGGCATTTGCCACAGACGAGGCCCTGGAAAGGCGGGCTGTCATTGTGTTTGATAACCTGAAACACTGGCTGCAGGGCACAGTGACCAACCAGGTGTGCTAAAAGATGGGCGTTTCAGCTATCTGGCTGCAGAAACACATATTGGTTTTTGCTGGATAATTCTGGGCAGAAGCGATAATTCAGTTGGGAAAAGGCGCGGATATCTTTTGGGTTTTCAATCTCATTTTCCGCCATCCAGCGCGCCATCTGCCCTCGCGCCATTTTACACAGAGCTCCTTTTTCCCTTACCTTGCCGTTGCTCCACTGGCCAAAAACACAGGTGAGAATCTGGGTTTTGGGGAGGTAAGGCGCCACTCCCCGGCTGTATTCCTGAGAGGCCAAATCCAGCACAAAGCCGCTTTCCTCCATTAACCGCTTTGCCAGGCGCTGACCCCAAAAGGAATAGAGGTCCTTTTCCTCATCCACCGAAAGCTTTGCCTGCATTTCCAGGCGGTAAGGAGTTACGCCGTCAAAGGGGCGCAAAAGCCCATAAAAGCCGGACACTATCCGAAGGTGGCCCTGGAGGTAATCCAGCTGCCGGGCTTCCATTACGCCGGGAGCCATGTAGCGGTACTGGAGCCCCTGGTAGGAAAGGATGGCGGGGGTTAAATTGTGCCGCAAATCCATAGCCTGCAGCCGCTCTACATTTTGCTTTGCAATATTGTCGTTGCATTTCCAAAGCGCCTGAAGCTCTTGGGGACTCATGGCCTGAAGCGCTGCCAGCACATGCTCCGCCTGGGGCAGAAAAAGGGGCAAGCCTCCAATCGGAAAACTGTCTGTATCCACATTCATTTTTTTGGCTGGAGAGATGATGATCCGCATAGCATATCCTTTCAAGCATTTCCCTATCGTAAATCTGCAGTCTCATATAGGCATTATGTATCGTCAACCCAATTTTTACAAATGAAATGATTCTTTTACACCGGCAGCGCCGGCTAACTGAAAAAATCCGCTTTGCATACTATAGCACAATTTGCTCGGAAAGAAAAGCCTGCTCTAGCAGCAAAAAGAGCCGTACCTGGGGTTTGGCCTAGGCACGGCTTTCGCTCACTTACACTCTATACAGCTATATTCCGGAACCGTCCTTTCGTGGAGCACCGACTCATAAAGCCGCCAGCCTCCTGCCAGATTAAAGCACTCATAACCCTTTCCCAAAAGAATGCGGCAGGCAATGTAGCTGCGCAGCCCGCTATGGCAGTGGACATACACAGGCCTGTCTTTTGGGATTTCCTGTATACGTTCCCTTAGGGAATCCAAGGGGATATTGGTAAAGCCGTCTATTTTTCCCTGGCTAACCTCTGCCGCTGTCCTTACATCCAAAAGTGTTACGCTTCCATCCCGGGGCAGGCTTTCCACATCGTGCCAGAAAAATTGCTTTATTTTCCCTGTAATAATGTTTTCGGCCACAAAGCCCAGCATATTAACCGGATCCTTTGCGCTGCCAAAGGGCGGCGCGTAGCAAAGTTCCAGCTGCGCAAGGTCCGTAATCTTAGCGCCAAAGCGGATAGCCGCCGCGATAACATCCATGCGCTTGTCAACGC
The DNA here is from genome assembly GCA_910588935.1 of uncultured Oscillospiraceae bacterium. Taxonomy (GTDB): domain Bacteria; phylum Bacillota; class Clostridia; order Oscillospirales; family Acutalibacteraceae; genus Acutalibacter. Next base: position 15,464 of record CAJUSM010000063.1, on the reverse strand, counting down.
CGTCAAAACCGACAATTTGAGCCCCTAGGATTTTATGGGTCTCTTTATCCCACAGAGCTTTGATAGACATGTTTGTTCCGCCAGGGTAATAAGCTGCGTGAGAACCTGAATAAATATAGGTTTTGTCATACGCAATGCCCTTGGCCTTTGCGCTTTTTTCGTTTAGCCCGGTGGTGGCAACCGTCATATCAAAAAGCTTTAGCACGGCAGAGCCTTGGGTGCCGGTGTATTCACAGGGCAGCCCCCCTATATGATCCGCCGCAATTCGCCCCTGCTTGTTGGCAGGCCCGGCAAGGGGGATAAATGCAGGGGTTTTGGTGATAAAGTCCTCCACCTCCACCGCATCTCCCACAGCATAAATACCAGGCAAATTGGTTCTCATTTGGGCGTCCACCACAATGCTGCCCCTGGGGTTGGTCTTTATTCCGCATTGCTGGGCCAACCCGGTTTCCGGGCGAACGCCTACAGAAAGGATGACCATATCGGTTGGAATCTCGCCGTTTTCCAGAACAACCCTGTGGCCTTCTATGGCCTTTACGCCATTATTCAGGTATAACCCAATGCCTTTGGATTTGATATAACGATGCACGTCGGCCGCCATATCATAGTCCAGGGGCGCAATTAAGTGGTCGGCAAGCTCTACAATTGCCACCTGGAGCCCGGCTTCCCTGAGGTTTTCCGCCATTTCCACGCCAATATAGCCGCCGCCAATTACAACAGCAGACGCGGGCCTGGCTGTTTCCATGTATTCCTTTATTTTTAACATGTCCGGAATGTTGCGCAGGGTGAATACCATATCGCCGTCCGCTCCTGGTATATTGGGCCGAACCGGCTCCGCGCCTGGTGAAAGAATCAGGTAGTCATAGCTTTCTGTATCGGTTTCTCCTGTTTTTACATTTTTCACTGTAACCGTTTTGGCCGTGGGATCAATCTGTACGCCTTCGCTGTTCACCCGGACATGGATACGGAACCTGGCCCAAAAGCTCTCTGGGGTTTGCAGTGTAAGCTTCTGTTTCTCTGTGATTGCGCCGCCAATATAATAGGGCAGGCCACAGTTGGCAAAGGAGACATATTCCCCCCGCTCCAAAATAATGATTTCCGCCGATTCATCCAGCCTGCGCAGCCTTGCTGCCGCAGAGGCGCCGCCGGCAACGCCGCCGATAATTACTGTTTTCATAACGGTAGAATACCTCTTTTCTGAAAGGAGTTTTTGCAATGGGCCAAAGCCTGTTTGACCAAGCTTATGGGGAAATTTTCCCGTTTTGGAAGGAAATACCAGAGGTGGACCGGGCATTGATCTGCCGGGCTTCTGTTGCGCTGACCTATCCAAAAGGCACAAATATCCACAGCGGCAACGAGTGCTCCGGGGTAATTTTTCTCCGCGCCGGCAGCCTGCGTTTATATATGATGTCTGAGGAGGGCAAAGATATTACCCTGTACCGCCTTCACCCAGGGGATATGTGCATGTTATCTGCCTCCTGTGTCCTGCAGGCCATCACCTTTGAGGTATTTGTAGACGCAGAGGAAACCAGCGAATGCTATGTCATTGGCGGCCCTGCCTTTGCGGAAGTCTCCGCCCGAAACCCGCAGATTAAAATATTTGCCCTAGAAACAGCTGTAAGCCGTTTTTCCGATGTTATGTGGGTTATGCAGCAGATTCTCTTTATGAGCATGGACAGGCGGCTTGCTATCTTCCTGCTGGACGAATCCGCCAGGACACATTCGAATACCATTTCCCTTACCCACGAGCAGATTGCCCGCTATATGGGCTCTGCCCGGGAGGTGGTGTCCAGAATGCTGAAATACTTTGCAAACGAAGGGATTGTGCAGGTTTCCCGGAAAGATATTGAGCTCCTGGACAAAAAGCGTTTGCAGAAGCTGGGGCTTGGCTAGGGCTTGTTTGAAAATAGGGGAAATGACGGACTTTTTGAGTAGAAGTGGTCAGCTTCAAGGAAAAACCCGCAAGTAATACTTGCTGTATTACGAGGATTTCCGACGTGGAAGATGGTCGCTTCTGGGCCATAAAACAGCATTTTCGGTTTTTCAGGCAAGCTCTAAACGCTGAAACGGCCTTTTTGGGGGCCAAGCGCCGGCTTTCCTCCCCAGCAGCTTATTCCTCTAGCATGGCCAGGATCTGGGACTTGGGCCTTGCCCCCGCATACTGAGAGACCACCTTGCCCTCTTTCATTACAACCAGGGTGGGAATGCTTGCCACCCCAAATGCCTGGGCAAGCTCCAGCTCCTGCTCTACATTGATTTTCCCCACTAGATACTGTGGGTTTTCCGCGGCAATCTCATCCACCAGGGGAGATACCATCCGGCAGGGCCCGCACCAGTCGGCATAAAAATCCAGAAGGACCGGCTTATTGCTGGCTGCTACAGATTGGAAATTGTTTTTATGAATACTGAGAACTGACATGGCTGAACCCTTCCTCTCTTTTGTTTGGGATGCTCCTAGTATACCCTGCTTTTCTGTTTGGTTCTGTGACCCGATCACAAATCCCCGGCCTAAAGGGCTCTGCCCAGGCCATATTACAAAGCCTATGATTCACTCTGATTCGAAACACGAAAACGCAAGGTTTATGATGAAAACAAAAGAAAACAAATTGAAACTATCCCATTACGCAGAAAGCCGTCCTTGAAAATAGGGCGGCTTTTTTGCGGGATATGGCTGGAGTCCACTGGGGGCCGCCCAATTTTGGTTATCAAGGCAGCCCCCAGCCATTCTCCCCGCAAAGTCTTAATTCTCGCGTAGTGACTTCGAGGCAAAACGTCCCAAAGCTGGGGGCAAGGACAACAGTAAAGCAATGTGTTATACTTTTTGTAGCTATCCGATATATGGGCGGATTATGGCAATGTCACTTTTACTAAAGAACTTAATTTCTACCGCTAAATGCCGATATAACAAACAAGAGCAAAAATTTAGCAAAAAAGGGGTTGACAAGCGCAGTGTTTTCCACCATTATTACCCCGGAGTTTTGTTGTACCAATTACATTTTGTCAAAAAGGGCGTTTCCGCGTTCGCAGTTAATTCAGTAGGTAGGAGCGCCTTTTTGCCTAAAAACACATAATTGAGGAGGAAAGTTTTATGGAGATTGGTATTACTTCAAATCTCAGCAGGAGAGCAACATATATCAAAACGCAATCTCAGATAGTACAGGCGGAAAAGAAAACAGATGCGTCTGCTACTACATGCAGCCAAGATGAAATAACAGTTTCTCCAGAGGCGAGAGCGGCTATGCAAAAAGAGGGTATAGGGGTAGATCGCGATACTTCTGTTGAAGAAATTTCAAAAGAACATGATGTCAGTTCTACACCTGTATTTACATCGTTTGCCGATGAATTTAGCAAGGTTACAAGTGACTATACCAATACTATCCGAGAGTATTACGAGAAAGAGCACGAGGAAAATCTGACCTATGACAACCCCAGCACGCATATTTGGAATAAATACAAAAATCCGGAGTCACCCGATTTCCGTTCCGACCTGTCCGACGACGAACGCGCGTGGGCCTATGACCAGGAGCTTGATATGTTGAGCGGCGGTAAGCACCTGCAAATGGGGAACCCCTATGCCTTTTCCTCCGTTGGTGGCCCGCCTACTCTGACAACTGCGGCGGTAAAAGCAATGGTAGCATCCCGAAACCAAATAGATCAATCTATTCAAGAGCTTTTTACTGAAAATGGCGTTGAAGTTCCAAAAGGTACATCTTTCCAGCTAACGGTAGAACAATCAACCTATTCTATCCATGTAACCGGGCTGGAAGATGAAGATTTATCAAAAGCAATAGAACAGGCCCTAAATCGCGGTGATAACGGGAAAAATCTGTATAATCACCTTAAATTGACTACTTCTGATGGTGAGAAATTTGGGGTGGAATATGCGGACGGACATTTGGCATCGGTGGATACACAGCGGGAACTGGACGACAGTATGCTTTCAGAAATCAAAAAGCAGGCTGGCCCGACGTGGGCAAGATATTCCACTACATACAATCCCCATCAAGAGTCCATGAACGAGAAAATTCTCAGCCTTGACCCGACTTCCCCGTTCAACACAAAAGAACAAAAGGATCGCTTGAGTGCTGCTGTGCGGGTAGGCGCTCCAGAGGTGATTGCAGAATTTCGCGCTCGGCAACATGACATGAGTTTGGCAATCCATCAAAATCGGGATATTGACCCTGATGGCTCGATTGCGCTGAAAACGTATATGCGGGCGTATGCACAACCGGCGGTGAACGCCAGAAAAACAATTGAGAGTTACTATGCCGAGGCCCATGCGGAGAACAGTTCCTATCCGTTTTTGGAGGGGCTGGAGCATATCGCGCAAAAGTATAAGCGTCCCGACTCCGAAATTTTCCGGGCCGATTTACCAAAGGAACAGCGGGATATGTACTACCGTCAAGAGCGGGCCTTGTTGACAGGCGCAAGGGTTACGCTGTTTGACCCCTATGCGCTGGCATCTGTGGGTGGCATTCAAAATGCCCAGACTTCCCACCAACTTGCGCTGAAAGCAGTTCAAGATAAGATGAATGAATTACGGAAGAATTTCGGTTGATACGGTTGGTTTTTTGCAGAGGAACAGCCGCGACAGCGGCGGTGACGCATCCAACCTCTTTGGGACGTTTTGTCCCAAAGCTGGGGCGGTACTTTCACAGTGCCGCCCCCTTTTCATGCCCGGTGGCGTCCTTGCTGTAAGATTGCGCTCAACACCATTTTCTCCCTTCCAAAAATGATAGCGGCCGCCAAATTCCATCCTTCTCCTGCCAACGGCCACAATTTCATAGTATTTGCAAGAAGATTGTAACCTAAGCCGCTGGCTTTTGCAATATTATAGGGGGAGGGAAAGGATTTGCCCGCTGTTTCCCGGCAATATTTTTTAGAGTATTATAGCCGGCTTTCACGCTCCCAAAAAGGCTGCAAAAAATTTTCCTTGGATTTCCCGCAAAAAAATATGTAAACTGACATCTTGCGTTCTGGTCCAGAAGTTGTTATAATCTAGTTGTTATTTTTTGCCGTTTTTTCCCAAATCCATCTCTGGAAAGGATGATCTTAATGAAAGTGCGTCAACGCTTTGCCGCCGGCTTGCTGGCCCTGGTTATGGCCGCCAGCCTGGCACTGCCCGCAGGGGCTGCCGAGCCCCAAGGAGCTGCCCCCGCGGCGGCGGCTCCAGAAGCCAACCTGGCCACTGGCCAGATTACCGCTGCCCTGCGCCTAGACTATGCCCAAACCCTAGACGCCCTGCAGAACCACAATGTCCGCGCCGCCCTGCTGGAGGGCGATACCCTGGTAGGCGATTTGGGTCTTTGGGACCTTTCCGCCAGTTCTCTAGGGGATTATTCCGTAAGCCTGCAGGCTAAAAACGCCTACGGGGAGCAAGACAACACGGGCTGGCCCAAGTATTTGGAGCTTTCCATCTCTGGCCTGCCTAGGGGCAGCTACACCCTGCGCTTTACAGGGTTGGGCTACAAAGAATACAGCCATCAGCTGGTGCTGGAGGACTGTTCCCGCCAGCTTACCGTAGCCACCGGCAACGCCACCTTTACCCTTGGGGACGTAAATGCCGACGGCAAGGTAGACGCCACCGACCGGGAGCTTTTGTCCCGTCAGCTGGCCTCTTCGGACCCCAACTCCCTTTCGGTTTTCGACTTTAACGGCGACGGCAAGATCAATGTTACCGACCTGGCTTATGTAAACAGCAGCCTGGGCGCCGAAGGCTCTGCCCAAGTAATCGACGGGGCTCTTTTGGCCCCACCGGTAGATTTTGAAGCCCTTGCCGCTGCCGGCCTTACTGTAACCGCCGGCAAGCTGGAGGATATCTTTACCGCTGGGGGCAGCGGAGCTACCCTTAGCGTGCCTGGGGAGAGCCTGTCCATTCCCATTGATTTCTCCACCCCTGTGGAGGTAGGCCAGCTCTCTATTGTCACACCGGAAAACGGAGGCATAGAAACCGGCAAGGCCCAGGTGGAGTATGTGGACGGTACCGGTGAGGAGCTGGAAATCAGCCAGGTTCCCGCCGCGCTGTCTGCCGGGGTTTTTGCCCTAAGCCGCAGCGAGGCCAGCCGCACCATTACCCTAAACCTGGGCAAGCGGGTGGCAGTGAAAAAAATCACCATTATTGTGGACCGCACTCCCACGGGCACCGTTACCCTGGAATCCGTCCAGTTTCTAAAGGAGATTGCGCCTGATAACCCCACCCTAAGCCACAAGGTTTCTGGGCTTGCCGCCACAGCCGGCAGCGCCTCTGTCAGCCTAAAGTGGCGGGAGCTGCCCAATGTAACCGGCTACAAAATTGAGTACTGGCCCGACGGCAGCCCCACCACTGTAAAAAGCCTTACCGTATCAGTACCTTATGCCCAGGTTACCGACCTGGAAAACCTAAAGACCTATTGGTTCCAGGTTACCCCCACCTCTTCTGGGTGGGAGGGACAGGCCTGCGACCCGGTTTCCGCAACACCCCAGCCCGCCAAGGCGCCAAATGCCCCAGACATGGTCTCTATACAGGAGCTAGACGGCGCCCTGGGCGTCTCCTGGAAAAAGGCGGAAGGCGCTACCTACTACCAGATCTTCTATAAGGAAAAGGACGCCGCCGGGGATTTTGCCCAGGCGGGGGGGCAGCTGCTCTCTCCAGGGGCCACAATTTCTGGGCTGAAAAACGGCACAACCTATTCGGTGTATGTGGTTGCCGGCAACGAAATTGGCAAAAGCGGCCCCTCCCGCACCTCTGAGGGCACGCCTAAGGCTGTGAACTATGAGGCCCCCGAAGGGCTGCCCAAGGCCGGCCTGCTGGACCGCACCAAAATACGCCAAATCCGCTTGGCAGATCCCAATAATGTGGCTGCCGGCGAATACCCTGCCAGCGCGGCTTTCCGCCCCGATTATTTGATAGACGGAGATTACCGCACCCATTGGACCGCCAAAAACTGGTATGGCAACGAGCATGTTATTACCACCTTTACCCAGCCGGTAAGCCTGCAGGCCGTCCTCTGGGTACCCAGGCTGGATGGCCAGTATCCCAAAAACCTGCGGGCCTACAGCATTCAGGTATGGTACGAGGGGGAGGACACCTCCAAGGCCGGCCACCTGATTGTGCCCGATCCTCAAAGAGGAGGGCAGGATAACAACGGGGGCACCGGGGGCGGCGACGTGCTTACCTGGCCTAATATACCCAACCGCAGCCTGATTCCCACCTCTCGTTTTGCTATTTTGCCCTTTGGCCCGGCCAAGAATATCATTCAAATCAGCGTGGCTGTGGAGCAGGCCGACTACAATCTGGTGAGCTGCTCTGAGCTGCTGTTTATGGAGTACGATCCAGCCCACTGCCTGCCTGAGGAAATCGGCAACCTGTTTGCCGACCAGCTCCGCACCCAGCTAAAGCCAGGCGTTACCCAGGCTACCATCGATGCCCTGCGGACCAGGCTTTCCGGCGACGAGCGCTTCTATTATATTGATACCGCCACCCTCACCGACGAACTGAATCTGGCCCAGGAGCTGCTCTCCGGCTCCAGCTCCGGAGTAATCCTCAACGGCGTCCGGTCCCGCTCTGGCTCGGCAGACAGCAGCCGGTACGCCCAGGGTGGCAGCGAGCTTCAGGCTCTGGGCGCTGCTTCTCAAGCCGGAAAAGAGATTACCATATATGCCCAAGGCATTCCGGCCGGGGGCACGCTAAAGGTTTTTGCCACCCAGTTTAACGCCGAGGCCTCTGCCTGGCGGGGAGAAATGGGCACCCTGGAAAACGGCCGAAACACCTTGGCTGTGCCGAAAATCGGCAGCCAGAATACCCCCCGGGGCGGCAGCCTGTACTTTACCTATACCGGCCCCAATCCCGAATCTGTCAGCCTCCATGTGCGCCGGGCCACCGATATCCCGGTACTGCAGCTGGATGGCTGGTACACCATGACAGAGGCTGCCAAAACTAGCGCCATTGCCAGCTACCTGGCCGAGCTGGATGCCTATGTGCAGAAAAACGGCCTAAACGGTAATAACCAAACCACCAACTGCCTAAACGTAACAGAAATTTCTACCCCCACCATGCTTCTCTCCCTGCCAGCCTTGGCGGTAAAGAACAGCACCAACGCCACCGGCGATGCCAGGGTTCAGGCGCTGTTTAACTCTGTGCTGGCCTGGGAGGACATTATGCATATTTGCAAAACCGCCCAGGGCATAGACAAAACCTACGGCCAAAACGACATGCAAACCCGGCAGAATATACGGTGTATGCAGATGTTCTCTGGCGCCTTTATGTACGCCGCTGGAAACCACATTGGCATTGGCTATGGCTCCTGTGCCGGTATGGCCGGGGGGCGCCCCATCAGCGTAACCGGCCAGAACGCCGCAAACAGCCTGTTTGGCTGGGGCATTGCCCACGAAATTGGCCATAACATGGATAAACTGGGACGGGCGGAGATTACCAACAACATCTACTCCCTGCTGGTTCAGACCTATGACGGCGGCGCCTCTACCTTGCCCTCTCGGCTGGAGAACAGCAACAAGTATCCCGCAATCTTCCAGAAAACTGCTATGAGTCTGCCGGGCGAGTCTAACAATGTGTTTGTCCAGCTGGGCATGTACTGGCAGCTCCACCTGGCCTATGACAACCAGAATCCTCTGGACTTTTACAACCGCTTCTTTAAGGCCTGGAAGGCCGGCACCTATACCCAGGGCTTCTCTGACCTAAGCTATGACGAAAAGGTAGCGCTTACCGCCGCGGGCACGGTTCAGAAGGACCTAACCCAGTTCTTCACCCGGTGGGGTATGCGCCTAAGCGACGCCGTGAAGACCCAGCTGGCCAAATATCCCAAAGAGCCTCGGGCTCTGTGGTACCTTAGCGACCAGAGCCGGCGGGACCGCTTGGCCAATAAACAGACCCAGCAGGCCAATTTTACAGCCAACGCGGCTTTAAAGCCCGACAGCAACACCGAGATCCAGATCAGCATTGCAAAGCCCAACGCCTCCGATATTCAGGGCTATGAGATTTTGCGGGACGGCCAGTCCATTGCCTTTGTGGCCAGCCAAGGGGACGCCAGCTATACAGATGTAATCGGCTCTGGCAACCACCTGAGCTTTACCTACACAGTTAAGGCTTACAGCACCCTAGGCGAGGTGATCGGCGAAACCAGCGCCGGCCAGGTACGGGTGGCTTATGACAAGACCATTGACCCTGATCAGTACGTTCTGAGCCGCACAGGCGATACCTTTACCTTTACTCTAAAGGAGGAAACCGCTGTTTCCGGCCTAAAGCTTCTGGGAGTAAAGCCCGAGGCGGGGGAGCTTACCGTCACCATTACCGACAAGGACGGCAAGACAAATATAGCCCGCCAGGGCAGCTTTGGAGACACCCAGTCTGTAGATGACCCCAGCAGCTATGTTACCTACTTTAATAAGCCTGGCACCAATGCGGCCAGCGGCACCATTTGGACCTATGACGCCAAAACCGTTACCGTTGCCTTTACAGGCCTAAGCCAATCTATTGCAGACGGAAATATCCAGCTGATCAGCTACGCGGGAGACGATGTGTCCTTTCTGCCAGGGACCGACGGCTTTATTGGCCGGCTTTCCGCCGACTATGACGCGGGCGAAGGGAATGTGATTCCCGCCGGGACTCTGGTGGTGGTTGGCACATACCGGGGCGACCCCTATTACTCCAGCCTGCGGCTGAAAGGCAAGTTCACCACCACCAACACAACTGTGGGGGCGGATGGCTCTGAAACAGTAAACACCAGCGAGGAAATCCGGGATATGGCCGGAGAGTTCTACCTCTTTGCCCAGGTACCAGAGGATAAGAAGGTCAGCGATATCAGTGACGGCCTATTCCTGTTTGTGCCGGATGTGCAGAAGGAGGCGGAGCTGCAGGAAAGCTCCCACTGTGACGGAAAAAACCTGCTTCCCAGCGAGATGCAGGTGGAGCTCTACCGTCTGGATGATCCCACCAAACCCAATACCTCAAGCAAGCGGATGACCTCCAACACCTTGTGGGTACCCAGCCCAGGAGGCCAGGACCTGCCCGCAATTGTAATTACCGCAGACCAATAAGGGCTTAGCTGCCAAGAAAGGAAAGTGATATCCCAGATGAAGCGAATACACAAAACCATCTCTGCCAAGGCCTTGGCCCTGTTTCTATCCCTGGCCCTGCTTTTGCCTCTGTGCCCGGCTCAAGCCGCAGCGGCCCCGGGCAGCCTGCAGATTACCTATAGCCAAGGGGCTGGCGGCAGCGTCTCCCTGGGCGTAACAGGAATTAACCCACAAAAGATGATTTACGGCGTCCAGCTGGAGGTCACCTTAAACGGGGACTACCAGCCTGACAAAATCACCCTTGCCCCTGCCAGTGATTCCGCTTTCAGCCCAGCCTTTTCTACCATAGTGAGCAAGGAGGAGGGCAATACCATTGTTACCCTTTACATGGTCTCCGATTACGCCCTAAACAGCCAGGGCAGCTTGGCTCTTGGCCAGCTTACAGCCAATGGCCTAGGCGTTGTACCCACCGCCGCTAAAATTGCCCTGCTGGACTCTGAACAGATGATGGGCGGCGGGGAGCTTACTATGGTCTCTGCCGCGCTGGTTGCCGCCCCAGGGGCCGATACCCTGGGGAACAGCTACCCGGTTACCCTGAGCGTTTCCTCTGGCGGTACTGTACGGGTAAACCCCGCGGCCCGGGAAAACCAGGTAGTGCCATTAGTGGTAAAGCCTGATACCGGTTACCGGCTGGACTCCATCAAGGTATCTGATTCCACTGGAAAGGAACTGCCCCTTACCGTCGACGGCGATGGGCTGAGCACCTTCCACA
>CAJUSM010000063.1:0-4671 GCA_910588935.1 uncultured Oscillospiraceae bacterium | reverse complement strand
TCTCAGGAGGAGGACCTGCCCTTTACAGATGTTGACAAAGACCGGGATTGGTTCTATGATCAAGTGGAATATGTGTACCGCCACGGCCTGATGAAGGGCACCGGCAATGGAAAATTCAGCCCTCAGGTTACCACAAGCCGGGGTATGATTGTACAAATTCTATACAACCTGGAGGGAAAACCAGAGGTTACTGGGAAGAGCAAGTTTACCGATGTATCCAGCGGCCAGTGGTTCTCCGACCCAGTAATTTGGGCCAGCGAAAACCAGATTGTAAAGGGCTACAGCGACGGCACCTTCCTGCCGAACCGGCCTATTTCTCGCCAAGAGATGGCAGCCATTCTCTACCGCTACGCCAAGTATAAGGAGTACGACACCAGCGCTTGGGGAGACCTTTCTGTCTTCCCCGACCTGAACGAACTGAACCAAGACTACGCTGCCGAGCCCATGTACTGGGCAGTAGGCACCCAGTTGATTACCGGCATGGGAGGCAAGCTGAACCCCAAGGGCAACGCCACCCGGGCCCAAGCAGCCACAATCCTTATGCGGTTTCACCAGAGCAATCCATAGTGAATAAAACATACAGCAGGGAGCTCCCAAAGGGGCTCCCTGCTGTATTTATGCTGCCATAGAGAAGGGAGGGGGAACATCCGGTAGTTGAAAAATCCCCCGCGACAAAAATACCAATCTGCCTGAGAGGGGATGCATAGAGTGCTGATTCTCAAATAGACGGCATAACCAGCAGTATAAAAGGAACTTGCTTTTTGCAGTGCGTTAGCTATCGGTTTTTTCCAGCAATACATGCCCTGGCAGCGAAAAAAAGTCCGAACGCATTTGCGCCCGGACTTAAAGAGGTCGGTTGTCAGCTGGCTTTCAACTGGTTTTTTCTGTCTTTGCCCAGCAAACTTTTATTTTAGATATTTTTTTAACTTGTAGGCAACAGCCTGCACATCAATGGGTTTTGCCAAATGATCATTCATGCCGCATTCCAAACACTTTTGAATATCTTCTGAAAAAGCGTCAGCAGTCATTGCGATAATGGGAATATCCGCATCCGGGCGCTCCAGCCCCCGGATGGCTGCGGTTGCCTGGTAGCCATCCATCACAGGCATTCGCACATCCATGAGAATTGCACTATAATACCCAACAGGAGATTTCTCAAATTTTGCAGCGCAGAGCTGCCCGTTTTCTACCCAATCCAAGTCTACTTCTAGAACAGAGAGCATTTCCCTGGCCACTTCCCAGTTAAGCTCATTGTCCTCTGCCAATAAAATATGTTTTCCCCGGAGAACCAGATCAACGGTCTGCTCCATATCCTCTGTTTTCTTCACGCCAGTACCGGCAAAGGCACTAAGCGCATCGAACAAAGTGGACTGAAACAGAGGTTTGGAAATAAAGCCTTCAATTCCCGCTTTTTTGGCCTGGCTTGCCATTTCGCTCCAGTCACAGGCCAAAAGCAGTATTGCCGGGCAGTTCTCCCCGTGCTTTAACCGCATGGCCCTAGCAGCCTGAACCCCATTTGTGTCAGGCAAGTTCCACCCCAAAAGGACCAGCTGATAGCGGTTGCCGGCAATTTGTTCTATTGCCTGCTCGGCGCTGCAGCACCATTGGCCCTGGAGGCCGGCGGATTCTAAAATGCGGACTGTATTGGCGCATAGCCGTTCGTCCTCGTCAACTACCAGTATGTTCCAAGCCGGGAGCAGGGTATCGGCCTCCTGCCTCGCCGCCTTTTCCAAGTCGAGCACAACATGGAACTCGCTGCCCTTGCCCTGTTCGCTGCGCACAGCGATGGTGCCGCCCATGGCGTCTATAATATACTTGGTAATGGTCATGCCCAGCCCGGAGCCCTCTGTTTTCTGAACCCGGCTGTTGTTCTCTCTGCTGAAGGATTCAAATATGACCTTTTGGTATTCTTTCGACATGCCAATTCCTGTGTCTCTTACCAAGAAATGGGTGCGAACCCGCGAAGGCTCGTCCTCCAGGGCCTCCTGGTACACCGTTATTTGAATGGAGCCGTTTTCCGGGGTAAATTTTACGGCGTTTCCCAGCAGGTTAATCAGCACCTGGTTCAGCCGCACGCTGTCGCAGTACACATTTTCCGCGAGGATTTCGTAGGCGGCTGCGTTAAAGTGTTGATTCTTTGCCTTAACCTGGGACTGTATAATATTGACAATGCACTCTATTACTTCTCTTAACGACATTGGCTCTACATTCAGCGTCATTTTTCCGCTTTCAATTTTGGATATATCCAATACATCGTTAATCAGCCCCAGCAGATGCTTGCTGGAGAGAGCGATTTTGCGCAGGTAGTCCTGAACCTGCTCTGGATGATTTGTGTTATCTATGGCCAAGGAGGTCATCCCGATAATGGCGTTCATAGGGGTGCGTATGTCGTGGCTCATGCTAGAGAGAAAGTCCTGCTTTGCGGCGTTGGCCTGTTCCGCCTCTTTTCGCGCTCTTTCCGCGTCTTCCCGGGCCATGTCCATTTCCGTATTCACGCGCTTCAGTTCCAATACCTGGTTTCTAAACACTCTTAAGTATTGAAAGAATATGTAGAGGAGCATAGCGATTACTGTGAAAGAAGCGGCGTAAACAATGGTAAGCCAATGGCTGCTCAGCCTTGCAATGGTGTCGTCCAGCTTATCGAAGGGGAGGATGGTTACCAGATACCACTCGCAATAGGGGAGGCTGGTGCAATGCAGATGACGGCGGGATTGGCCGGTTTCTAAAATAGTAGAATAATCCTCGCCCTCGCTCATAGCTGCTGCCAGCTGTTCTATACAGGCGGCTGCTTCCTGGGGCTGGCCATCAAAAGCGCTGTATAGCCGATCGAAATAATTTTCATGGATGTCCACCTCGTTGCCCACAACATAGCTGCCGTCCCTCCGTATTACAAAAGAGTAGCTCAAGGACTTGTCGGAATCCAAGAAGAGAACCTGGCCCATATATTTGGTGGAGAGGCCCACAACCATGGCAAGGCTGGTGTTTCCGTTGGACATGGGGTATTCACAGGGAACGCCGAATAAAATTACACCATCCCCATTGCTGTCCACAGCCGAGGCCGCCTTGCGCTCCCCGCGGCGCAGGCTCTCTAAAAACGGCTCAGGGTGGTTGAGCTCCACAGAATCGCCGTAAATGGGTTCTATTTCGCCATTGGGGGAATACAGGGCGGCGCACAAAAAATGTCTTGCCCTCGCGCCGTATTCAATCTCTTCTTTTGAGCCATAACCGAAATTGTCGCCCGCAGCGATATGCGCAATGGATTCCGCCATTGTTAGGCGGAGTTCAATAATTGTTTCAAAGTGTAACGAGACCTGCTCGTTCATTCCAGACATATAAGCGGTACCGATATCCTCAATTGCGCTTTCGCTCATATTGTGAATGGAGATTCCAAGGAAGGAAAACACAAAGACAGTTAAGCACACAATTACCGCTATGCTGATTTTTAAAAATCTAGGCAAAGCCTTATTTTTCATACTTTTTTCTCTCCATAGAGTTTTATATTTCAATGGCTGAATCTGTGAGGCGTGCTGTGCTCCATAGGACTAACGGCCCCTTAGCTGGCTCATAACCTGGAACATTTTGCGTATGTCCACTGGCTTTGCCAAATGTTCATCCATCCCGGCATCCTTTGCCAGGGCGATGTCCTCTTCAAAGGCATTGGCCGACAGCGCGATAATGGGCACGGCTTTCGCGTCCGCCCGGTTCAGGCCGCGAATCACCCGGGCTGCTTCATATCCACTCATAACCGGCATCATCAAATCCATAAGCACGCAGTCAAAAGCCCCAGGCTGTGACGCGGCAAATGCGTCTACGGCGGCTTTTCCATCGTTGGCGGTTACAACCTCCACATCCGCGTCCTGAAGAATATACTCCACAATTTCGCAGTTAATCTCGTTGTCCTCCACCAAAAGCACACGCATCCCGGCAATATTGTCCGGCATATTCCAAGCTTGGTTCCCGGGCTCGCTGCCCCAGGCTTCATCTACTTGAATGGGCAGGGTAATTTGAACCACGCTTCCCTTGCCTACCTGGCTTTCTACTGTAACCCTTCCATTCATCTGGTCCACCAGGTTTTTCACAATAGACATACCCAGGCCGACTCCGGCATAATTGGTTCTTGCCCCCTGGTGCTCCTGGGTGAACGGCTCAAAAATGTGTTCCTTAAAGTCTTCGCCAATGCCGATTCCAGTATCTTCAATTACAAAACGGCAGCTTGCTGTTTTGCCCTGAAAGGCGGTTTCCTCTGCCCGGACAAACACGGTGCCCTGGGGCCGGTTGTATTTAAGGGCGTTGTCAATTACATTCATCAGGATTTGCTTTAAGTGCAGTGGATTTCCCACCACCCTGTTGTGCCGCAGGCCAGAGGCCTCTAGCTCCAGCCTGACCCCCCGCTCTTGGGCCAAGGGGGAGAGAATTGTGATACAGTCCTGCAAGGTGTCCTGAAGGTTAAAGGGCTCTTCCACTGCCGCCGGTCTTCCGCTTTCCAGCTTGCTGACCAGGAGCACATCATTGACCAAGGACAGCAAGTGCTCTGTTGACACGCGGATTTTCTTCTGGCACTCCTTTTGCAGCTCCGGCTTATCCTGGCTTTTTTCCAGTATGGCCAGCATTCCTAAAATTCCGTTAATGGGCGTGCGGAGATCGTGGGACATATGGGAGAGGAATTCGCTT
>CAJUSM010000062.1 GCA_910588935.1 uncultured Oscillospiraceae bacterium | reverse complement strand
CACCAAGAACAACATCCTGATCCAGTCCGCTCAGGCGATGCTGGCCCAGGCCAACGCTGTTCCCCAGGGCGTTCTGCAGCTGCTCCAGTAAAACAGCTAAAAATCTTCCCAAATCTCCAAAAAATAAAGGTTGGGGCGAGCTTCGGCTCGTCTCAACCTTTTTTGTTATTCTAACAGCGCCTTTACCGCCGGGAAGGGCTCCAGGCTCCGGGCCAGTATTCCGTGCATTTGGGCAATGGCCAGCCCGTAGTTTACAATAGGCGTCTCGGCCTGCCGGGCCCGGGCAACCCGGCTCTGCATCTCCTTTTCGTTAAGCATGCAGCCTCCGCAGTGCACTACCAGGCGGTAGCCCTCCAGCTTCTCTGGAAATTCTCCCCCAGAGGTAAAGGTGTACTGGGGCCTTGCGCCGGTGAATTCCTCTATCCAGGCCGGCAGCTTTACTGTGCCAATGTCCCCGCACTGCCTATGGTGGGTGCAGCCCTCGGAGATGAGCACCTTGTCGCCATCCTTTAGCTGGGCTAGCCGGGCCGCGCCCTCCACAAGCACTGGCAGGCTCCCCTTGTACCGGGCAAACAAAATGGAAAAGGAGGTCAACAGAATTTCCTTTGGAACCACCGCTGCCACTTTTCCAAAGGCCTGAGAATCGGTAATCACGATTTTTGGAGCCACAGCCAGTCTGCCTAGGGTGGCGGCCAATTCCTCTGGCTGGCAGGTGACAAAGGCGCAATGGGCGTCTAAAATATCCCGCATGGTCTGCTGTTGGGGCAGAATCAGCCTGCCCTTGGGCGCGGCCTGGTCAATTGGGGTGACAAGTACAGCCAGGTCGCCAGGCTCCAGCAGGTCTGCCACAATCCTTTTGGCGCTGCCAGTTTTGCTGGCAAAGCTGCCAAGCATCTCCTTTAGCTGGTGGATGTTCTCTCCGGTTTTCGCGCTGACAAAGAGTTGGGCAGGGCCCAAATCTTTCCGGTTTTCTACCAAATCGGCCTTATTAAAGGCGACAATATAGGGCAGGCCCTTTTCCTGTATCAGGGCAATCAGCTCCTCGTCCTGCTTTCCGGTTCCCTGAGCGCAGTCCACCACCACCACGGCAATGTCGGTTTTGGCCAGGATTTCCCGGGCCCTTTGTACCCGCAGGGCTCCCAGTTCCCCCTCATCGTCCAGCCCCGGGGTGTCAATGATCACCACTGGGCCAATGGGCAGCAGCTCCATGGCTTTTTTTACGGGGTCGGTGGTGGTGCCCTTTACAGGGGAGACCACAGCCAGGTTCTGCCCGGTTACCGCGTTCACCAGGCTGGATTTTCCCGCGTTGCGCATGCCAAAAAAGGCGATATGGGGGCGCTCGGCAGAAACGGTTTCATTTAGGCTCATAACTTAACCTCCTTTGGGAGTTTTTTTCATAATAATTTTAACAATTCGGTCCCGATTGTATCTCTGAATCATGATAAAAACCAGGTCAAAGGCGCCGGCCAAAATAGACGTGATTAGGAAAACCGGCAGGCTGTGAAACCAGAGGGCGGCGATTACGGGAAGAAAGCTTAGCAGGCAGTTGGTCAGGTGGACCAGCTCGGACCGGCAGGCGGCCTGGGCGATTTCCACCCAGCTGTGCAGCTTTGGGGAGAAGCTGTTCGGGGCATAGGTGGGCAGCCGGTACCGTTTTTTCGTGTAATCATGGGCAGGGGGCGCCCAGGTGAACAGCATTCCCACCAAAAGCCGGATTTCCAGATGGCAGCCGGCAACCCCGCAGGTGATGGCGGCGGTGAGTAGAGGGCTCCAGGGGAAGGCCTGGTACAGGCAGGCAAACAGGCATGCCGCCCCCAACAGAATTGCCCCCAAGGGCTTCATCGCCTTTGCCATCCTGAGCCCCTCCTTGCCTATTCAAAAATCCGGATCATATACCCGCCAATGGCGGTGGCCCTTTCCTTCATCTTTATCTGGCGGTACATAGCCAGCGCCCCGATTTCCTCCTGGTCTGTCCGGAGCCTCTTGATCTCCTTCAGCCGCTCTTCTGGCAGCGGGGGGCCGGACCAATCATCCCGCTTACTCCCCACCGTTTTCCAGCTTGTGAAGGAAAGCCTGAAAAGCCTCTTTGTCCCGCTGATCGGGATGGTGTTTCCCAATTCCCCCCACCAGCTTCCAGGGGCCAAAGGTATCAAAACCTTTACAGGAGTAGGCCCCTGCCACTGGCAGGCCCAGTTTTTCCAGCTGAGCCTGAAACCTTTTGGAATAACTTTTTCCCCCGCTTCCGCTGGTGCACACGGCAAACACCCGGGGCAAATCTCCCTGCCGCTCCTGGGCAATCTTCTGGGCCAGCTCCAGCAGGCTGGGGTGGGGCTTGCCCATGTAGATGCCCGAGGCGAAGCCAATCAGCCGGTACTGAGAGAGATCCACCTCCGCCGCCTGGTTTACCGGGAAAATATCTGCCCCCGGCAGGCCGGATACCAGGTCTTTTGTGTTATTATGGTGACTGGAAAAATAGAAGATGGCGGTGTTTTTCATAGCCTTACCCTCCTTTGGCCTCTTTGTGCTCCACATACAGTTCGGCATAGCCGCAGCCTGGACAAACAGCGCAGAAAAGCTTTCCAATTTCCCGAGGGAACCATTTTCCGTTTTCTGCCTCAATCACAGGCCAGTAGTCGTCTGAGCCAAAAAGGGTATAGCCCTCCTGCATTTCTGTCCCGCATCGCAGGCATTTTCTCATGAATGTCTCTCCTTCCTATTGTCTAAAGGCTTGTCATTGCAAGAGCGCGGTGGCCGAAGATGAGAAGGAACCTTGGCGGCGGCAATCGGCGTATCCAGTTTTTTTGCAAAGGGAGGGTTTTTCTGCAACTGATTGACAGAAATATACTGTGCAATCTCCCGCGTTTTGGGCCAGGCCTGCTGAGAAACTGACACCTGCGGTCAAAATGCAGGCTGGCGGGGCATCCTTAACCCCGACAGCCCTGTTGTCAAACGCCTTAATGCCGCGCCTTATAGGTAACTAGAACCGGAAGTCCCGGCGGTTGGAGTTTTGAATGTCCTGAATATTCTGCCGGGCAATTTCCCGTACCTTCTCCTTGGGGATGCGCCCCAGCTCCTCCTCTACCATCTTGTATCCCACTGCTTTGGTCTCCTGGCTGGCGTAATCCTCCAGGTACTCGCTGAGGGTCATAAGCGCGTTGGGATGGCAGCAGTTCAGGATTTGGCCGGATTTGCACAGGCTCATAAACCGGTCGCCGGTGCGGCCTTCCCGGTAGCAGGCAGTACAGAAGGAGGGGATATGGCCGTTTTCCATAAGCCAGCGGACTACCTCGTCCAAGGTGCGCTGGTCGGAGACATCGAACTGCTCGGTATCGTGGGGGCGCTCCTCTTGGGTATAGCCTCCCACAGAGGTGCGGGAGCCCCCGCTAACCTGAGAGATGCCCAGCCGCAGCAGCTTAGAGCGCACAGCCTCAGTCTCCCGGGTAGAAATGATCATGCCGGTATAGGGCACGGCCAGGCGGATGCAGGCGGTAATGTGGGCAAAGGTTTCGTCATCAATGCCGTTGTCAAACTGGGTAGGGTCAATGTCGTCCGCCTTTTTCAGCCTAGGCACGCTGATGGTGTGGGGGCCCACCCCGTGGACAGCCTCCAGGTGCTCGGCATGCATAATCAGCCCGGCAAACTCGTACTTATACAGTTCCAGGCCAAAGAGCACCCCCAGGCCCACATCGTCTATGCCTCCTTCCATGGCCCGGTCCATTGCCTCGGTATGGTAATCATAATTGTGCTTGGGGCCGGTGGGGTGGAGCTCCTCGTAGGACTTCTTGTGGTAGGTCTCCTGGAACAGGATATAGGTGCCAATGCCAGCCTCTTTCAACTTGCGGTAGTTCTCTACAGTGGTGGCGGCAATGTTCACGTTTACCCGGCGGATGTCCCCGTTTTTGTGGTGGACCCCATAGATGGTTTTTATGCACTCCAGAATATACTCAATGGGGCTGTTCACCGGGTCCTCGCCGGATTCGATGGCCAGGCGCTTGTGGCCCATGTCCTGCAGGGCGATGACCTCTGCCTTCACCTCCTCCTGAGTCAGCTTTTTACGGGGGATATGCTTGTTGATGGCATGGTATGGGCAGTATACGCAGCCGTTTACGCAGTAATTGGATAGGTACAGGGGAGCGAAAATCACAATACGGTTGCCGTAAAAGGCCAGCTTAATCTCCTCGGCAATCTCATACATTTTTTCAATTTTGTCCGGCAGGTCGCAGGACAGCAGCACCGAGGCCTCCCGGTGGGAAAGGCCGGCGCACACATAGCCGGTTTCTGTCTTTTGCGGCCGGGCTTTCTCCAAAATCTGGTCGATAAGCTCCACATTGCCCTTGTTCTCCTCGGCGTACCGCAGGGTTTCCTGAATTTCCTCATCGTTGATGAACTCCTCCGCGTGGAGGGATTTGGGGTCGTACTTTGCCATAAGAATTACTCCTTTTCTTTGGGGCAGAGGCCCGGGAAAGAGCCTCTTTGCCTCAGATTTTATATATACCGTAAAATGGATGGTTGCCGGTCTCTGTGGGATGCAGGCGCGAGCCAAAGGCCCTTCTCAGTCCTCCTCGTCCATCCGCTCAATTTTGAAGATCACCGGCCTGGTGCCGTCGGAGCAGCAGGCGATCATGGTGTTCTCCTCCTTCATCCAGCCCTTCATAATGGAGCCGCCCTGAAGCCCTGGTAAATATACCGGGAAATGGCGTCCCAAGCCTCGGAGCAGTGGGGCATTTTCGGCCCTCCGGCCACAGTGTCGGGGTCCGCGCCGGTCTTGGTCAGGGTGCCCAGGCCCATGTGCCAGAAGTGGTCGGTGTCCCCCTCCCGCTGGAAAACGAACTCGTCTCCCACATGGTAGCAAGGGCAGGCCCCGGATTCCGGGTCGGCGCAGTACTGGCGCTGGAGCTCTGGATACAGCTTCTTATCGATTACGGTTACCTTTACCTTATGTTTCATCTTATCCTCCTCACAACTAGTCCATGGACAGCTGATAGCCAATGGGCCGCATCCGGGCGCTCAGGCAGTTTTTTTGCTCCTTCACTTTTTAATATCCCCTCGGGCTGTCACCACCTGATAACCGATGCCCGCCATGCGCTCTTTCAGGGCGGCCAAACCTTGGGCGGCCTCGGCCCCGGTGTTCAGCTTGTTGTTGTAGAGCTCGTACCGTTTTCGGGCGGATTCTGGGGAGAGATTGGGCATTACCACATTGGCCCCGGCCAGAATGCCTTTTTCCCGGCCCTGGGGATGAATGGTGCCTAGGGCTGTGGTGGCCGGCAGCAGCACAGCGGGATGAATCAGCCGGATGATGGACAGAAGATAACAGGTGAGCTCCACCGTGCCGGCGGGCTGGTTCCAAAACTCCGTGTCCTTATGGGGCACAAAGGGGCCTATGCCGCACATATCCGGCTTAAAATCCTGGATAAAAAGCAAATCCTTGGCAAGGCTGCGGTTGGTCTGCCAAGGGGAGCCCACCATAAAGCCGCAGCCCACCTGGTACCCGATCTCCTTCAGGTTCCGCAGGCAGGCCATCCGGCGGTCAAAGGACATTTCTGGGGGATGGAGCTTGGCGTAATGCTCCCGGTCGGCGGTTTCGTGGCGAAGAAGGTACCGATCCGCCCCGGCGCCGAATAGGCGCTGGTAGCTCTCCCGGCTCCTTTCTCCCATAGAGAGGGTTACAGCGCAGTCTGGGTGCCGCTCCTTCAGCCCGGCCACGATCCCGGTGAGGACCTCATCGGTAAAGTAAGGATCCTCGCCCCCCTGGAGCACAAAGGTACGGAAACCCAGGGCATAGCCCTCCTCCCCACAGGCAAAAACATCTTCAGGGCTGAGGCGGTACCGGCTGCAGTGAGGGTTTCCCCGGCGGATGCCGCAGTAAAGGCAATCATTTTTACAGATATTGCTGATCTCAATCAGCCCCCGGATATACACGGAATCGCCGTAAATTTTCTTCCGGGTTTCCACGGCCTTTTGGGCCAGAAGCTCCGCTGTTTCCGGGCACATGCCATCCAGCAGTGCCTGGAACTGCTCCTCGGCAAGGGGCTCCTGCCGGGCCAGGGCGGAAATCAGGCTGGCTAGGCGGTCATTCATGGCCGCAGACGCCGGAGAGGGCGGTTTTTACACTGACTCCAGGCAGGTTCCCAATTTTGCCGGCCATGGTAGAAATGGTATCCTGGGGGGCGTCCAAGGCGATGCTGATGATGTTGATTCCCCGGGCCCGGTAAGGGATGCCCATACGGCCAATAATGTACTCTCCGTACTGGTGGAGAACAGCGTTAAGCTTTTCCACGGTGTCATTGTCTTCTACAATAATGCTCATCACAGCAACTTTTGTTTCCATTTTCATGATCCTTTCTGTTTAGGCTTATTTCTAGAATTTTTTATGCTGGTTTTGCCTCGTGGGCCATTAAGTAGGCGTGCTCCTCTTCCAGCATTCTGCAAATTTCAGGCAGGTCCTCTGCCCTCAGGTTGGGGATTTCCAAAGCTCTGGAGCCGCAGTGGTCAATTTCCTGGCCATCGGGCAAGAGCCCGTGATACACATGGCTGGAGGGCTCCCCAGCGCAAAAGCTGCACATGCCCTGGGTGCAGTGGGCAACAGGATTGGAAAAGCGGGCAATCTCCTGGCGGACCACTTCCTGGAACCGGGGGGAATACTCCTGGCAGGCAGAGAAGCGCAGGGCGAAGAAGGGCTGGGATTCTCCGGCCTTTTTCAGACCCAGCTTAGCAATCTGTTTGTTATGGCAGCTGTGCTTAAAGACCAGGTGGCCCCGCTCCTTCCGGGGGCCATAGCCCAGGGCGTCCAAAGCCTGGACCAGCTGGCTGTAAAGCCCTTGATCCGGGGGCTGCAGGCTGGCAAGAAAGCCGTTAATCAGTTCCTTTTGTTTTGCTGTCATACCCAATGCCTCCTATGGCAATGCTGTAAACAGAAAAGCGCCGTACCTGAATAGGGTACGGCGCAAGAAAGCAAAAGGGCCAGCCGTACCTTTTACGCAGGGCCCAAAGGGGCAGCCTTTGTGTCAGGCAGCTTTTCTATAAATATATTGTACCAGCCCGGGGCCGAAATGTCAAGGGGAGAGAGAAGGCCGGGAGCGTGCAGCCGAGGAGATAAAGGTAAGCAAGAGAAGAAAAACCGCGGCTCTCAGATGCCGTGAGAAAATGGGAAAAGTTTCGTAGACTTCGCTTCGCGAAGTCTTACCTTTCTCAAAGGCTGCGGGGTGTGGGGCGGCGCCCCACAACCTTGCCCCAGGCCATCCATCACAAATAGTATGTCGGGATGAAATCCCGACAATCCTGCAGCCTAACGATATTTTTCCACTTCCCCTCATAAAACCCTCGTTTTGGACACTCTCGAGAAAGCGGGGCGGTCAAAGCAGGGCGTTCCAGAAAATTAAGAGTTTGCCTGCCGGAGATATTCCAGAATCTCTCCCGCGTTGGTGTCTGGCTTTACCTTGGGCATAACCTTTTCCACCATGCCGTTTTCATCTATCACAAAGGTTGACCGCACCACGCCCATGCTCACCTTGCCGTAATTCTTCTTTTCCTGCCATACCCCATAGGCTTGGATGGCCTGAAGCTCTGGGTCGGAGAGAAGGATAAAAGGCAGCTCGTGCTTGGCCGCAAACTTTTGGTGGGACGCTATGGAGTCCTTGCTGACGCCTATGACCACAGCGCCCAATGCCTGAAAATCCCCATAGGCCGCCCCAAAAGCACAGGCCTGCCGGGTGCAGCCAGGGGTGTTGTCCCGAGGGTAGAAATACAGCACTATCTTTTTGCCCAAAAAGTCTGAAAGGGATACAAGCTTGCCCTCCTTGTCCGGCAGAGCAAACTGTGGGGCTTTGGTTCCTGGTTCCAACATGATTTCGGTTCTCCTCTATAGATTTTTTTATTCTGAATTCCCTTTATGGCTTCTGTGTTCCGCCAGGCTATTTCCCCGCAATGGAGAGCCCCTCTACCAGCACGCTGGGGCTGACAAAATCGGTGGAAGAAGGGGAGGCGGGGGGCAGGGGATCGCAGCCTATAGCCAAAATGTTCTTTAGCAGGCTAAAAAAGTTGCCTGCCACGGTAAAAGAGCGCACCGGCGCGGCTTTTTTGCCGTTTTCAATTAAGAAACCAGCGCTTTGCAAGGAAAAATCACCGCTAATGGTGTTTGCCCCCGCGTGCAGCCCGCCCAAAGAGGTAATGAGCACTCCGTTTTGGGCTTTTTCCAGCAGCTGCTCTTGGGTGAGGGAGCCGCTTTCCAGGCATAGGGTAAAGGGCTGTATTCCCACTTTGCTGTCGTAGCTGCTTTTCGCGGCGTTGCCGGTGGTCTCTTTTCCTGCGGCTGCAGCGGTGCGCAGATTGTACAAAAGGGTGTTGAGCACGCCTTTTTCAATGACATTTTTCCGGTAGGTGGGGCTGCCCTCTCCATCGAAAGGCATGGGCATGGCGCTTTTTTCATAAAAGGGATCGTCCACAAGGGTAACCAGGGGGGCGGCAATGGCTGTGCCCTCTTTGCCCTTTAGCAGGGAAAGGCCCTTTTGGGCGTTTTCGGCGGAAAAAACTTCGGCGTAAGCCTCCAGCAGCAGGGCCATGGCATAAGAGGAAAAAACCACAGGCATGGCACCGGTAGGGGCTACGCCCGCCCCTAAGGCGGCACGGGCCTCGTCTCCAGCCTCTTGGGCGGCGGCGGAAAGATCCAGCTTATCCAAATCGCCTAGGCGGATTTTGTACTTGTCGGTTTTTTCCCCGTCCTCCTGGCCATCGCTGACCACAGCGCTCAGCACCGCGCCGGACACCGTGTTCTCGTAACGCAGGCTGAGGCCCCGGGAATTGTGGATGGCAATGGAAACCCGCTGGGCAAAAATTTCGGTTTCGCTGCCATCTACCACCCCTGGCTGGGCATACAGGGCGTCCTGGCCGGCAAGGGCTGTTTTGCGCAAAACGCCGGCGGAGGGCAGGGGGGCATGGCTGGTATTGGCAGCCTGGTAGCTCTGCCCGGCCTCTACCAAAAACTCTGGTTCGGCGGTTTCCAGCACAGCGGCGTTGTCGGCGGCGCGGCGGACTAAGGCCTGGGCGCTCTTTTGGGTGAGCAGCTGGGTAGAGGCGTAGCCCATTTTGCCGTTTACCAGGCAGCGCAGGCATACCCCGCCCTCGTTGGCAGCGGAAAAGCCAGTGAGCTCGTGGCGGAAAGCGGAGGCCGAAGCGCTCTCTTCCACTTGGTAATACAGCTCGTATTCTTCTACCTGCAGGCTGGCGGCCTCTGCCGCAACCGCCTGCTGGAATGTTTGAAAATCCATGATGAACCCTCCTTTATCTGCCGCCTACGGTGATGGACGATACGCGGATGAGCGGCTGACCTACATTGGTGGGAATAGAGCCGCTGGAAGAGCCGCACATGCCCTGGCCGCAAAGAAGCTCCTGCCCCACCATATCAATTTTTTGGATAACCTGGGAACCCTTGCCCACCAGGCTTGCCCCCCGCACCGGCTCGCAGATTTTTCCGCCGCGGATGAGATAGCCCTCGTTCACGGCAAAGTTGAATTCGCCGGTAACAGGGTTTACCGAGCCGCCGCCCATTTCCTTGGCATAAAGCCCGTATTCAATAGAGGCGATAATGTCCTCGTCCCTGTCGTTGCCAGGGGCGATAAAGGTGTTGGTCATACGAGAGGTAGGCACAAACTGGAAACTCTGGCGCCGGGCGCTGCCAGTGGGCTCCATGCCCATACGGCGGCTGTTGAATTTGTCGATCATATAGGATTTGAGCACGCCCTTTTCAATTAGCACATTGCGCCGGGCAGGGGCGCCCTCGTCATCTATGTTAATAGAGCCCCAGTTGTTGGGGATGGTGCCGTCATCAATAGCGGTTACCTTTTCGTTGGCAATTTTCTGGCCCAGCTTGCCGCAAAACTGGCTGTTTCCATAGGCCACGCTAGAGGCCTCTAGGGAGTGACCGCAGGCCTCGTGGAAGATGACCCCGCCGAACCCGTTGCCAATGGCCACAGGCATTACCCCGGCGGGGCAGTACCCGGCCCCGGCCATGGTAACGGCCTGGCGCGCAACCTTTTCTCCCACCGCCTTTGGGTCCACGGTATCAAACAGCTCCATGCCCGCCCGGGCGCCAGGGGCAAAGCGAGCGCTCTGGGTTTCGCCGTTTATTTCGGCAATGGCCTCTACCCCAAGCCGGGTGCGTATTTGCCGGTCTTGGGCCCAAAGGCCCTCGCTGGTGGCAATTAAGATGTGGTGGTCCACGTCCAGCAGACTGCCGGTGGTTTGCACAACGGCGGCATTCTCATTGCTGGCGGCAGCGCAGGCCTCCTTTATTATGCTGACCTTGTGGGCATTGGAAATGGTAGAGGGAACAATGCGGATAGGGTGGATATCCCCAAACAGCCGCTCCCTTAGGGTAATGGATACCTCTGCCTTGCCCTCGGCCAGGGCCTCCGCGGCCCGCTGGGCACAGCGGAGCAGGCCGGCCTCTGTCGTGTCCACTGTGGTGGCCATTACACTGCGCAAGCCCAAAAACACCCGCACAGCTGCCCCGGCAATCTGGGCGTCATGCACCGAATCCACCTTGCCGCCCACCAGGCGGACAGCATGGTTCAAGGTGTTTTCCGCAAAGAGCTCCGCGTAATCCGCGCCAGTGGAAGAAGCCTGCTGCAGCACACGCTGGCAAATTTCTCTTGAAATCATCTGCAATTCTCCTGTCTGCATTCATGTGGCTTACATAGTAAGCCATTTTTATCAAAGTATACGCTTGTAAAAAGGTAAAGTCAAGATATTGTGATTTTGGGAGTGTCCAAACAAGGAGATAAAAAACCAGGATATAGAAGGAAAAGCTTTTCCTAGCCATGCCGGCTGGCCCCAATAGAGATTTCCAAGATTTCGCCATGGGGAATCCAACCATTCTCAAAAGCGGTGGGGCTTGGGGGGAATCATTCAGCGGCCAGGCCTTTTGCCCAGTTGGTAAAAAGCCACAGCGCTGGCGGCTGCCACATTTAAGGAATCCACACCCCGGTGCATGGGGATACGTACAGTATAGTCACACTGGGCAATGGTTTGGGGGGCTAAGCCATCCCCTTCGGTGCCAAGTACAATGGCCAGGCGCTCTTCCCGGTACAGCCGGGGGTCGGCAATGTCTAAAGAATCGTCCCGCAGGGCCATGGCGGCGGTTTTAAAGCCCATGCCAGCCAAAAGCGCTGGCCAGCCCAGGGGCAAATAGGCCCATGGCACCACAAAAACATTGCCCATGCTTACCCGCAGCGCCCGGCGATACAGGGGGTCGCTGCCTTGGGCGGTTAGCAGCACGGCGTCAATGCCAAGGGCGGCGGCAGCCCGGAATATGGCTCCAATATTGGCAGGGTTCATCACATTTTCCAGCACAGCCACGCGCTGGGCGTTTTGGCAAACCTGTTGCGGCCCGGGCAGGGCGGGCCGGCGCATGGCACACAGCATTCCCCTGGTTAGGTGGAAACCGGTTAGCTGGCACAGCACCTCCTCTTGGGCCACAAATACCGGCAGGGAGGGGCAGCGCTCTAAAAGAGGGCGGGCCTTGCCAAGGGCATGCTTTTCTTCCATAAGAAAGGAGACCGGCTGGCAGCCGGCGTCTAGGGCCCTGCCAATTACCAGGGGGCTTTCAGCAATAAAAAGGGCATTGCTCGGGTCGGCGCGGTTAACCAGCTGGTTTTCAGTTAGGCGGGCATACACGTCCAGCCGGGGGTCGGAGAAATCGTGAATTTCAATCAGGGGGAAATCAGGCATAAGCGCTCCTTGCGGGGATGTTTTTATATCGGTATTCAGTATAGCCGATTTTGGCGGGAAGTGCAAGGGGAGCCCTAGGCTTGGCCAGTACCGGATATAAGCGGTGGCGCCAGACGAAACGGAAACCCTGGCAAACCGCGTCGCGGCCATTTCCCGCCGGGTTCTGGGCGCCTTGTTTTTAAAAAGCTTCACTTTTAGAGCTTGACTTTTTCTTCCTGCTGTGCTACCATATTTACCAACGGGGATCTCCCGTCCAGTCTGAATCCGAGGTGAAAAGATGTTAGCATAAGCTCAAAACAACCGGATGGATAAAAATTGCTTGCGCTGGCCCAGGGCTGGCCAGGCCTGTTTTGCCGTCGGGTTTGGGCTGTGCGCGTCTTTTCTTTTTGCCATTTTTCCCTTTTAGGGGATTGCTGGGCATTTTTTCGGTTTATTCTGCGCGCATATTTCCAAACCCTACGGCTGGGATTGGAGGTATGCGCGTTGCTGCAAATAAGAGAATTGAATGTTGCCATGAAGAAGGATCTGCGCCCTTTGGTGAAAGGGCTGAACCTGGCGGTGAATCCAGGAGATAAAATCGCGGTGATCGGGGAGGAAGGAGACGGCAAGTCCACCCTGCTTAAGCTGATCCTAGAGCCTGCCTTGGTGGAGGACTATGTGGATTGGGAGGGCCAGGTCCAGAAAAACGGCATGGTTTTAGGATATTTGGCCCAAGAGGTTGCTCCCGCGGAGGGGGCAAAAAGCGGCTATGAATTCTGCTGCGGGAGCCCAGGCTTTTTGGAAAGCAGCCCGGCAGAGCTGGCCTCGGCCGCGGCCAGCCTTCGGCTGCCGGTAGAGCTGTTTTACTCAGATCGGCCTGTGGCCAGCCTTTCGGGAGGAGAGAAGGTAAAGCTGCGGATGGCCCTCTTAACCTTAGCCCGCCCGGATCTTTACCTGCTGGATGAGCCCAGCAATGACCTGGATGTGGAAACCCTGGAGTGGCTGGAAGACTTTATTCTGCGCTGCCCTCAGCCGGTGATCTATATCTCTCACGATGAAACCCTGCTGGAAAATACCGCCAATGCCATTCTCCATATAGAGCAGCTGCGGCGGAAGACCCTTTCCCGCTGGACCTTTGCCCGCTGCGGGTACCGCCAGTATGTGGATGACCGGCTGGGCAGCCTTGCCCGGCAGGAACAGGCTGCCCGGAAAGAACGGGATGAGGACAGAAAGCGTCAGGAGAAGCTGCGGAGAATCGAGCAGAAAGTCCAGCACGGCTTGGATACCATTAGCCGGGCCAACCCCTCTGGAGGCAGGCTGTTGAAAAAGAAAATGAAATCCGTAAAATCGATGGAGCACCGGTTCCAGCGGGAGCGGGAGGCCATGACCGAGATGCCGGATACCGAAGAGGCCATTCTGGCTGGCTTTAGCCCAGAGATCAGCCTGCCCGCGGGAAAGGTGGTGCTGGATTTGGAGCTGCCCCTGCTGTCCGCTGGAGACGGCGGGGTGCTGGCAAAGGATATCCGCCTGCATTTGCGGGGCGGAGCCCATATCTGCATTGTAGGGAATAACGGCGTGGGCAAAACCACATTGCTCCGGGAAATCGCCGGCCGCCTTGCCGGCCGGGAGGACATTCGGGTGGCCTATATGCCCCAAGACTATGGAGAAACCGTGGACCAGTCCCTAACGCCGGTAGAGTTTTTGGAGCCCAGTGGGGAAAAAGGGCTGCTTACCCGGGCAAAAACCTTTTTGGGCAGCATGAAGTATACGCCAGAGGAGTGTTCCCACAGCATTTCACAGCTTTCCGGTGGCCAAAAGGCCAAGCTCTTTTTCCTGAAAATGATTTTATCCGGCAGCGATGTGCTGGTTCTGGACGAACCAACCCGGAACTTCAGCCCCCTTTCAGGGCCGGTGATCCGCAAGATGCTGGAGGAATTTCGGGGCTGTATTATCAGCGTGTCCCACGACAGAAAGTTCATCCAGGCGGTGGGCCGGGAGCTGTACCGGCTGGAGCCGGAGGGGCTGAAAAAAATATAGGGAAGGCAGCCGGGCCTATTTTGGCCAGAGCGGCACAAAAGAAAAAGAGCTCCTGAAAAGGAGCTCTTTTTCTGACAATCGGGTGTTTTTTACTGCTGAGGCGGCTGCTGAAAACCATCTCCTGGCTGCTGCACCGGAGGCTGGGCAGGCATAGGGCTGGGATAGCCTGGGTACATTCCCACAGGCCCCATAGGCTGTACAGGAGGAAAGCGCACCGCGTTCATCGCCCCGCGGTACTTGTGCAGCAGCAGGGACATTAAAATGAGCCCCGCAGCTTCTACCAGGGCGCTGATTCCGGTAAGGGGGGAAACCGTCAAGCCAAACAGCCCGGTAAGCAGGGTAAACGCGGCCATTACATAGTTCATGCCAATAAAATAGCCGGAAACCCGGTCGTCCGCTATGCCAGACTGAGAAACCATTTTGGCCCGGTTGATGGTGCGGATAATACTGGCCTGGTATGTAATGGCCAGCACCATGAAGAAAAGGAAAAATGCCCCAAAGGTGGCAAAGGCGATAATTAAGGTCAGCTGGATGTCGTCCCCGTTCATACCAGTATAGGGGGCCAGCGCATAGCCAGGAAACGAGCCGGCGCTTACCGCGAAAATCAGCAGCACCATAACCCCTACCACCAATAGGGCGCATAGGCAAAGGCTGATCATAGAAATATACCGCAGTACTTTGAAAATGGTGAGCCCGGCTGTGGAGATGTTCCCGCTGGCTGTGCTGCGGCAGGTGCAGTAGTGAATCCAGGCCGCGGTGGCGGTGAGAATGGCCGGTACAGAGCCAAGAATCGCCCGGAGCACAGCAGTGGACCGCACAGAATCCATAACCATATACAGAGTGCTGGTGTCTATGCCTATGCTAGAAAAATAGTATAGCATTGTGGACAAGGTGTCGCTGGTAGCCGCCGCTGAAAGGATGGACAGCAGGGCGGAAGCGGAAAAAAGGATGGCCAGGGCCAGGCTCATGGGGGAAGAACCCACGGTTTTTAGGGCGTTAACAGCAGGGTTGTCGGACAACGCCGGCTGCAGGGGCTGGTTTTCCAGCATGCAGGGACAAACAGTGCCGTCGGGAATCTCCCGGCCGCAATTGGGACAGATCATAAGTAATACCCTCCAAACTTAAATGTAGTTGCCGCAAAGAATGCATTTGATCTCAAATACTATATTACAGGAAACCAGTGAGAAATGCAAATATTTTTCGCCGAGAGCAGGGAGTTTTTTACAAATTATGATTTTTATAGACATTTTGGAGCCGGTGTGGTATAATAATAAGGCACACTTAGGTAATCTGCGTCCAATTTGGCTGTGGACGCAGAGTCTGTTCACATTCGTTAAGAACCTGTGCCAAAAGATTTAGCCCACAGATTTTGCCTTTGCCGGAAAAAACTAAGGCCGCCTGGCATTTTTATGGCCTTGGGCGCAGAAGCAGGCATAATCCGCCAGGAAAGACAGGTAGGATGGTTTGTGTAAACAGGCTTGCTGTGTTTAGGGGAAGCCGCCCCCAACCGAAAGGAGAGATCACCACTATGAAAAAGAAATTCCGTTGCCTTTTGGCCGCTTTGCTGGCCGTGTCCTGCCTTGTGGCCGTGCTGCCGGTACAGGCCGTAGCCTCCTGGCGGTTTACCGATGTGCCCTATAACATTTGGTATGCAGACGCTGTGGACGACCTGGTAAGCCGGGGCATTCTAAAGGGGAAAACCTCTTCCCGCTTTGACCCCAACGGCACCCTCACCCGCGGGGAATTTGCCGCCATGCTGGCCAGAAGCGCCCTTACGGAAGACGAGCTTCGGCAATATAACTACGCGGGCACCTTTAGGGACGTGCCCGCCTGGGCCAGGCCCTATGTAAACTGGGTTTACGAGGCCGGCGTGGCCGATGGCGTGGGCAATGGCCGCTTTGCCCCGAACCAGGGCATTACCCGGGAGCAGATGGCGAAAATGGTGGTCGGCTTTGCCCAGGCTACCGGCCGGCAGCTGGATGCTGAGCAAGCCCCGGTGATGTTTACCGATTACCACAAGATTTCCTCGTATGCCACCGCCAGCGTGGTAAAATGCCAGCGGGCAGGGGTAATCAACGGCTTTCCCGACGGCAGCTTTCGGCCCAGGGCCGTGGCCAGGCGCTGCGACGCGGCAAAGCTTTACAGCGGCTTTTTGGAAAAGTCCTATTACGATGGCTACGAAATTGTCTATAAGCGCCCTGGGGGCACTGCTGTTTCCGCGGTAGAGATTGAGCCCCACGCCTTAGAGGCCCAGGTGACTATGGGCAACCAGCGGGTACGGGGCGGAGAGCATATTACCAGCGTGATCAACCGCACAGGGGCAAAAATCGCGGTAAATGGCGGGTTCTTTGATATGGGCTCTTACGATCCCTATGGCACTATCATCAATGACGGAAAGCTTGTTACCGTTTACAACGCTTTCTCCCCGGCAAAGTCCTCTATTAATATGGATTCCACAGGCTGGTTCTCGGTAGAGAATTTTTCCACCGATGTTACGGTTACCGTGAACAAGGAAGACGGCAGCCAGCTGGTGGCGAAAAAGGCCGGCGTCAACCGGTTCCCCGATACCCCTGCCGACGCCACTCGAGTGGTCTTTACCGAGGACTGGGGCGGCAGCCTGGGCTTTACCCCCAGGTTTGCCGCGGCGGTAGATGCCTGGGGTAATGTAGTGGATGTGGGCGGCAAAGATATGTATATTCCAGAGGACGGCTTTGTCCTTGCCCAGCGAGGGCCCCGGCAGGAGGATGCCAGCTTTTTCCAGCGTATTGAGGTGGGGGATACCATAGACGTAACCCACCTGTACATACAGGGGGATGGCTCGGAGCTGAACCTGGATATTGTAACCTCTCTGGCCGCTGGCCCCAAAATTGTGAAGGATGGCCAGGCCTATGGCAATTACAGCACCTATGCCGCCGAGGGCCTGGGGGGCATAGGGGTGGATTCCCCTGCCCGCCGGGTGTGCATTGGCATAAAGTATGACGGCACGGTGGTAATTCTTACCACGGTAGCCAGCCTGCCTACCCTGTCCAATATTATGGTAAGCATGGGCTGCGAGCACGCTGTAAACCTAGACGGCGGCGGTTCTACCAATCTGTATGTCAATGGCAAATGGCTGTACGGGCCTCAAGACCGGCTGCTGAGTAATGTGCTGTACTTTACCTAAATGGGGCGTTTTGGGTTTTCCTATATCGGCCTTATCTGGCTTCTTATGCTTTTTGTGCCCAACCTGCTTTGGGCTCGGGCCAAGCCCCAGTGGTACAGCCCGAAAGGGGAAAACCGGCTGCTGCAGGTTCTGGAGCGGGCGGGAGAGGCAGGGGTAACCTGCGCTGCCCTGCTGTTTGCCGACTTCAATTTGCCCCTTGCCCCAGGCGCCTTGACTCCTTGGAGCTGGTGGCTGGCCGCCTCCTTTGTGCTTATGCTCCTGTATGAGCTGTGGTGGCTGCGGTATTTTACCGGCCCACGCACCCAGCGGGCTTTCTACTCCAGCCTGCTGGGCATCCCTGTGGCCGGGGCTACCCTGCCTGTGCTTGCCTTCTTTTTGCTGGGCATTTATGGCCGGGTTATCTGGATGCCGCTGGCCTGTGTTCTGCTGGCGATTGGCCATATTGGCATTCACTTGGGCCACCGGCGGGAGCTTTGAGCCAGGGCATGGTTTTAAAAGGAAGAAAAGCGGGCGCTTTCCGGCGTCCGCTTTTGCTTTTGTTACAGTTTAAAATCCTCTGGCTGATAGGCGCCGGCGCGCAGCTGGGGGGCGGGCTTTGGCTCCCGCATTAAGGGGTTATACAGGTAAGAACGGCACTTTCCCTCTTCCTCTGGAACCAGCCGCAGGGTACACACGGGCTGGCCCTCTGGGCAGCCGTTATAGCAGCAATACCCGCAGCTGGGGGGGATGGAGCCCCCAAATAAGGGGGTCTTCTTTTTTTTCAGCATAGCAATCACCTAAGCTCATTATGGTTTCCGCAGTTATTTTAGGACCCTGCCGTCTTATTATAGCAAACCTATGGGGTATTGGCAATGGGTCACAGAAAAAGAGAGTGTCCGAACGAGGAGATAAAGGTAAGCAAGAGAAGAAAAACCGCAGCTCTCAGATGCCGAG
>CAJUSM010000061.1 GCA_910588935.1 uncultured Oscillospiraceae bacterium | reverse complement strand
GATAACATTCTACACCTCAAGTCAATGCACTGTTATTTTATTGGATTGCTATAAGTGGAGCAGACCCCTCCCCTCTTACTCTGGAGGATTTAGCAATATCCAGAACCTCATCCATCACAGATGATATTCTTGCTCTCAGAGAATACGATGGCTTGTGGGACACAATAACCGTTGATTTTGGGGATATAGGAAAAATCGTCAACCACAAATCCAATATACAGACCAACATAGGAGGGCGATACTTCCAATCAAAAAATTGGGTGTTGGAATAAACCGGTAGTTCCATTTGAATAAAGCGCGATAGCAAAAAAGAAGTCTTGACGTTACATGGTCAAGGCTTCTTTTGATGGATCGATACTCAGAACGCTATACTATCACCATACTAAAATCATGCCGTAATGGCGGAATCAAGGCGAGAAAAGGGAGAACAAGCTGTCATTCCCCAAAAGCCAGCATTTTTGTCTCCCCATTCCAAGACTTCCACACAGAGACAATGTTCAGCGCCTGGTCAAGCACCACCAAATCTCCCGCTTTCCCTGGCTCAATGCTGCCAATTTCCCCATCCAGCCCAATGGCCCGGGCAGGAATCAGGCTGGCGGATTTTACCGCCTGCTCCAGGGGCACTCCATAGCTCACCAGGTTCTTAATTTCCTGGTGAAGGTTCGTCACAGAGCCCGCAATGGTGCCGTCTGCCAAGGTTGCCTTGCCCCCGGTAACGGTAACCAGCTGTCCGCCCAGGTCAAAGCCAGAGCCCTCCGGCATTCCGTTGGCCCGCATGGAGTCGCTGACTACCATAGCCCGGTCCCCCAGCACCTGAAAAGCTGTTTTCAGCACCGCCGGGTGAATATGCTGCCCGTCACAAATCAGCTCGGCCCGCACCCTCTCATCGTTGAAAACAGCGCCCACCACCCCAGGATCCCGGTGGTGCAGGCCGCTCATAGCGTTAAACAGATGGGTGGCGTGGGTAATCCCCCAGCCAAAGGAGGCTTTGGCCTGGTTATAATCACACATTGTGTGGGCAATAGATACGGTGCACAGCTCTTTGGCCCGCTTAACAAAGTCCTCTCCCCCAGGCTGCTCCGGGGCCACATCCACCAGGCGCACCAGGCCCCCAGAAAGCTTGTACAGCTCCTGGAAAAGGGAAAAATCCGGGGCCACTATGTCCGCCTCGTTCTGGGCTCCTTTTCGCTCCTTAGAGATAAAGGGCCCCTCCATGTTTACCCCAACTACCTTTGCCCCATCTGGAATAGGCTGGTCATGCACGCTTTTGGCAGCCAGCAGGGCCGCCTGGATCACCGGCTTGCCTATGGTCATCGTGGTGGGGCAAAAAGACGTTACCCCGTGGGGCAGCAGGAACCGGGCCATATCCTCTATGGCCTCCCGGGAACCGTCGCAGGTATCCACTCCCCCGCAGCCATGAATATGCACATCCACAAAGCCAGGCACAATGGTATAGCCCTGGCAGTCTACGGCAATATCCTCCGGATTGCGGGGCAGGTTTTGGCCTAGGGCGGCAATCTTACCCTGTTCTACCTGAATGTCGCCCATGGCAAAGCGGAAATCCTTATCCAGATATCTGGCGTTAATCAGGAACATATTGTTACATCCTCTCTTTGAATGGAAATATTTTTTGCAGATTCCTAGCTTGCTCTCTTAGGCCTGCCACCGGGCAGGGGAACGGGGAACGGCCGGCCTCTTTCTCGCTTTTACTATCCCATGGCTTAGGTGAATTCGGCCAGCTTTTCCTTTTCTCTCATAGCAGCATGGTGTTAAGAAACACCAGCAGGGCAACCCCCGGTACCCCCAGCCCTCCAGAGGCTGCCAGGCTCAGGCGGTTGATGGGAATCGTGATGCCGGTGAACTGGGCGGTAAGGTTTACCAAGGCCAGGGCCGCCAGGCCCAGCAGGGCAGAGGTAAAAAAGCTTTTCATGGGCTTTGCCCCCCTTTTTGGTTTGAAAGCAAAGCCATTCCTTTGCCTTCAGCTATCCCTATGCGGAGACAAGATGTATTATGCCCACAAAGCCCGCGCCCAGTCCCTGGCGCGAAAGCCGAAACATAGCTTGCCTATGTGGCCAAAGCCTTTTGGCAAACGCCTCGCGAAAATCCGAAAAAGGCCTTAAGGCTCTTTGGGCATAAAGTCCACCCTGCCGGTGGCCACGTCTGCCCCGGCCACAATCACTTCAATTTCCTGGCCCATCATCAGCACCCGGCCGCTGCGCAGGTCCCTATGGAGAATCTCCCCGTCAAACTCAAAGTCGCAGCCCTCAAAATCGCTAAGGCTCACAAAGCCCTCGGCATTGTTTGCCAGCTTTACGAAAATGCCCTTGGGGGTTACGCCGTTGATTACGCCCACATGCTCCTCCCCCAAATGGGCCCGCATATATTCCGCGGTGTAGCAGTCCTCCGCGTCCCGTTCGCCTGTTACCGCCCGCACCTCGTTTTTTGAGGACTCTATGGCCGATTCCTCTGCAAATACACTGTAGCGCTTGCGAATGGCCTCCCGGTCTTCCCCAGCGGCCAAGTCGCTTAAAATGCGGTGAATAGAGGTATCTGGATACCGGCGGATGGGAGAGGTAAAGTGGCTATACTCCTTTAGGGCCAGGCCAAAATGCCCCAGCTCCCGGTGGTCATACCGGGCCTTGTCCATGGTGCGCAAAATGCGGGAATTCACCACCGATTCCTTAGACCCGCCCTTTACCCGGTCCAGCACCGCCGCAAACTCCTTGGCCCCAGGATCTCCCTTTTTCAGCTCGCCGCACCGTACGCTCAGCCGGTCCAACAGGTCGCATAGCTCCACCACCCGGTCTGGGGCAGGGTGCTCGTGCACCCGGTACAAAAAGGGAATCTCCGCGTCCAGCGAGGTTTTTGCCGCGGCAATATTGGCCGCAATCATCAGCTGCTCAATCAGCTGTTCTGCCAGGTCTTGGGTGCGGGGCTGCAGATCCACGCATACCCCGTTTTCGTCCAGCACAAACTTGGTCTCATCGCTGGAAAGGTCCATCTGCCCCCTGGCCTTGCAGTTGGCGTCCAGAATATCCGCCAGCTCCTTGGCGGTCATCAGGCTGTCCATTACCGGGGCATACTTGTCCAAAATTTCCTGGCTGGCCCGGCCGTAAAGGATATCGTTGACCTCACTGTAAACGCCCCGGACCTTGGAATTGATCACCGTTTTGCAAAAGCGGTAGCCAGTCATGTTCCCCTCTTGGTCAAAGTCCATAAGGGCGGAAAAGGTCAGCTTTTCCGTGCCGGCGTTCAGGGAGCAAACCCCGTTGGAAAGGGACTCGGGAAGCATAGGGATCACCCGGTCCGCAAAATACACAGAGGTGCCCCGTAGATAGGCTTCGTTGTCAATAGGGGTTCCCGCTTTCACATAGTGGGAAACATCCGCAATGTGCACCCCCAGGCTGTAACCATCCGCTGTGCGGAAAGCAGAGACAGCGTCGTCCAGGTCCTTGGCGTCAGCACTGTCTATGGTAAAAATAGGCTCATCCCGAAGGTCCAGGCGCTGGTCAAGGTCCTGCTGGGTTACCGTCATTTGGGCAATTTCCTCTGCCTGGGCCAAAACCTCCGGGGAAAACTGGGTGGGAATGCCGCAGCGCTCAATAATGGCGTCGGCGCACACCCGGGCCCGGTCGCCGGTACCAAACACCAGCTTTACCTCAGCCTGAGACCAATCTCCCCGGCCGTCCTGCCGGGGCTGGATAAGCACCTTATCCCCGTCCTTTGCCCCGCCTAGCAAGGCGGCGGGAACCTCCATGTCATAGCGGACAGGGCCATCGGGGGTAACCCTTGCCCCTGCCTCATCCATGTGCACCGTGCCGGTAAGCTTGTCCATGCCCCGCTTCACAACCCGCTTTACCCGGCCGCTAGGACCCCGGTCTCGTTTCTGCAGGTCGCAGAGCAGCACCGTATCCCCTACAAAAGCGCCGTTCAGGTCTCGGCCGGGAATAAAGATATCCTCTCCCCGGCCAGGCCGGGCAAAGCCAAATTTTGCAGAAAGAGACACCAGCTTGGCCTCTGTCTCTCGGGAAGGGGGGCAAAGCTTTACCCAGTGGTCCTTGTCCACCTTTACCTCGCCGTTTTCCTCTAGGCTGTGCAGGGCCTGGTAAAAGGCGTCCTTGCTGGTAACCCCAGATTCCCGCTGAAGAGAGCGGGAGGGCACGCCGTCGCCTCCGCAGCGCTTTAGGGCAGCAACAATGAGCTTTTCCTCTATGGTAACCGCCGCGCTGGGCAGCTGGTAGCTCTCCACAGAGGAAGGCCCGGCAAAGCCGCCCCCGTTCTCCCGCCGGTGGCTGCCGGAAGGCCTGCTGCCAGGACGCCCGCTGGATTTCCGGGCGGAATTCTGATTTTTTCTCATAGTGTCTCCTCTTTTCTATAGTTAAAGGATGAATGTGTAAAATGAAGATGCACAAGGGCAGGCGGCATCCTGTTCTTTCATGTTCCCTACTGTTTTTTTGCTTTTACAGTTTGTTGACCAGCTCTTTAAAGTGCCTGCCCCTGGCCTCAAAGCCTGGGTACAGGTCAAAGGACGCCGATGCCGGCGAAAGCGATACCACGTCTCCCGCCGCGCCCAGCTTTGCCGCCAGCGCCACCGCCTCTTCCATATCCTTTACATGGTGTATCGCTGGCCCGCCCTGCTGGTCGTTGGCAGCCTTCTTCACCGCCTCTTCAATTTTCGGGCCTGTGGCCCCCATTAAAATCAGCTCCTTTACCCCAGCGCAAATGGCCGGGCCCAGGGGAGCATAGGGAATATGCTTGTCATATCCCCCGCAGATCAAAATAATCTTTTCCTTGTAAAAGGACAAGGTCCCAGAAATGGTCCTGCTGGGAGAGCTGGCAATGGAGTCGTTATAATACTTCACCCCATTTCGCTCCCGCACCAGCTCCATGCGGTGCTCCACCCCGCCGAATTCTCTTGCCACCTGGCGCATACACTCCGGCTCCACATCGCCCCAAGCGGCGGCAATGGCGGCCATATAGTTTTCCACATTATGCCAGCCAGGCAGCTTAATTTCCTTTACCTCCAGCAGCTTTTCCCCGTTCACATAAACAGCCTCCCCATCGCAGAACACCCCCCGGCTGGGTCTTTGCCGGCGGCTAAACAGCCACAGGTCGCCACGGATTTCGGGGGCAAAGGCAGCGGTAATCTCATTATCTAGGTTAAGCACCGCCCGGCTAAAGCCGTTCTGATGAAGGAAGATATTTTTTTTCGCCTGCACATACTCTTCCATATCCTTGTGGATATCCAAATGATTCGGGGCCAGGTTTGTCACCACCGCCACCTCCGGGCTGGACCCCATAGAGATCAGCTGGAAACTGGAGAGCTCTGCCACCGCCCGGTCCCCAGGAAGAATGCTTTCAATTTCCGGCAGCAGGGGCCTGCCAATGTTGCCCCCCAGATGAACGGTTTTGCCCTGGGTCTCTAAAAAACGGGCAAGAATGGTGGTGGTGGTGGTTTTGCCGTCGCTGCCGGTAACGCCATATCGTTTGCAGGGGCATAGGTCAAAGAACACCTCCATCTCGCTGGTAACAGCCTGCCCCCGCCCCCGGGCCTCCTCCAGCTCTGGCAGATGAAAAGGCATGCCAGGGGTACGGAAGATCACGTCCTCCTGGAGGGCTTCCAGGTAATTTTCTCCCAAAATCAGCTGTACACCCTGGCTTTGAAGCCTGGGCCCCTCTGCCCCCAAGGCGGAAAAGCCCCGTTTATCCCGGGCGGAAACCTTTGCCCCATGGGCGAGAAAGAGTTCTATTAAGGGCAAATGGCTGCGGCCAATGCCGCAGAAGGTAACGGTTTTGCCAGAGAGCTTTTGGAAAAAATCTTGGCTGTTCATGGGGTTGACACTGTCCTTTCCTGGTGTTTTTTGGAGGGGATTTGGTTTGCAGAGGATTCTTCTTTGTAAAATTAGCAGCTGGAGAGCAGAGAGTTTTCGGCGAATTCGGGCATTTGCCGCGTTGGCGTACATGCAAAACGTTTTGCTTTTAGAGAGAAGCGCAGGTTCCGTAAAGCCCGGGGCGTTTCAGAACTCCATCCCAATTTTTTTGATGATGAGAAAGCTTTCGGCAAAGTCAAAGCCTCGAGGCTCTGCTAAGGCAAACTTTATAGTTTTCCTCCCGGCATATCAGCGTTACGTTTTGTCTCCGTAGGCGCTGTACAAGTGATAATATACCCCGCCTTTGTCCATTAGCTCCTGGTGGGTGCCTTTTTCCTCAATGCCATTTTCCGTCAGCACCAAAATCACCGTGGCATTGCGAATGGTAGAAAGCCGGTGGGCTATGGTAAAGGTAGTCCTGCCCTGAGAAAGCTTTTCTAGGGATTCCTGAACGATTTTTTCGCTCTCATTGTCCAAAGCCGAGGTGGCCTCATCCAAAATCAGAATAGGCGGATTTTTCAAAAAGGCCCGGGCAATGCTGAGCCGCTGCTTCTGCCCGCCGGAAAGCTTTACTCCCCGCTCCCCTACATAGGTATCATAGCCGGCGCTGAGCTCTGTGATAAACTTGTGGGCCCCCGCCTGCTTTGCCGCGGCGATCACTTCCTCCCGGCTGGCCCCAGGCCGGCCGTACGCAATGTTCTCAAACACTGTGCCGGAAAACATGTACACGTCCTGCTGCACAAAGCCAATCTGCTCCCGCAGGGACCGGAGGGTGACATTGCGGATATCCTGGCCGTCAATGAGAATACGCCCTTCGGTTACATTGTAAAACCGGGGAATTAGGTTGCAAAGGGTGGTCTTGCCGCTGCCGGAAGGGCCCACCAAAGCCACATTCTGCCCAGGCTTTACGTCTAGGTTAATTTCAGAGAGCACCTGCTTGCCGTCGTCCGCGTAGCTAAAGCCCACATGCTCAAAGTGGACGCCCCCCTCTCGAACCGCCAGGGGTTTTGCCTCTGGCTCGTCGAAAATATCCACATCCGCGTCCATAATCTGGAAAAACCGCTCAATGCCTGTCATTCCCTGCTGGAACTGCTCGGCAAACTGCACCAACTGGCGGATAGATGTAATTAGGGTGCCCACATACAGCATATAGGCCACCAGGTCTGCCGGACGCACCTGGCCTTTAATCATAAAAATCGCGCCCACCAGCAAAACGAGAAAATGCATCAGTCCGTCAAACATCCGGTTGCTGGCCTCAAAGCCTCCCATTAGGTAATACCGGACACGCTTGATATTGAAAAAGGTGCGGTTGCCCGCCTCAAACTTTTCTGTCTCCAGGTCCTCATTGGCAAAAGACTTTACCACCCGGACCCCCAGCAGGCTATCCTCCACTTGGGCGTTAATCTCCCCAATCTGGGAGCGCTGACGGCGGAACTGGTCCCGCATTTTCCCGTTAAAATAGGCTGCGGCAATCACCATAAGGGGCACAGCCGAGAACACGATTAGAGTTAAGGGTACATTCACCCCGCAAAGGATGGCAAAGGCCCCAATAATCTTAATGCCGGCCATAAAGATTTCCTCTGGGCAATGGTGGGCAAACTCGGTCACATCAAACAGGTCAGAGGTAATCCGGGACATAAT
Source organism: uncultured Oscillospiraceae bacterium (assembly GCA_910588935.1). Taxonomy (GTDB): domain Bacteria; phylum Bacillota; class Clostridia; order Oscillospirales; family Acutalibacteraceae; genus Acutalibacter. The sequence continues at coordinate 11,049 of CAJUSM010000061.1, read as the reverse complement.
CTGCCCCACCTTCATATTGTCAAAGTACTGAAACGAAAGCTTCTGCAAGTGGGAGAACAGGTCAGAGCGCATATCCGTCTCCATCTTTGCCCCCATAATATGGCCAATAGAGGCCCGAAAAAAGGTGGCCCCAGCGTCTACCAGGCAGAGAAACAGGTAAAGAATCCCAATTTTCAGCACCAGCTCCATGGTAAGGGCCGCCAGGTCGTTAATGGCCATATCGGTAACATAGCGTACCAACAAGGGCAGGGCCAGCTCACAGACCGTAGTCAGCGCGGCACAGAACAGGTCAAAAAGCAGAACACCTGTGTACTTTTTAAAATATGGCACAAAACGGCGCGCCAGCCCTTTTGGGCGTTTCATTTGTGTTGCCTCCATTTTAACCCTCATTTCTCAAAGAATTTCCAGTTTTTTCTAAAAGTTTATTATACCACGAAACAGGCCCTGTTGCAAACAAAAAGCGCATTCTTGTTAGAGGCGGCAAATTGGCGGGCAGCTGGTTGGGCACGGGGGGCTTGTAAGCTTAAAAAGCTGGCGCTCCGCCCTTGCCTGCCTATGTCGCCCGCCGGCATCTTTTTTCGCCGTTTTTCTCCTACAGCCCCGCCGCTTTTGCCAACACCTCCGCCAAGTCCTCTCGGATAATCAGGCTTGCCCGGTGATCATACGGCGTGGGGTCCCGGTTGATAATCACCAATTTGGCCTTAGGGGAAACATAAGTTACTAGCCCTGCCACCGGGTACACCACCAGCGACGTGCCCCCCACAATCATCAGCCCCGCGTCCTGAGCATAGCCAATGGCCCGAATCAAATCCCGCTGGTTCAGCTGTTCCCCGTAAAGCACCACGTCCGGCTTCAGCTGTCCCCCGCAGGCGCATTCCGGCACGCCCTTACAGTCCATCACATAGCGCATATTGTACTGCCTGCCGCAAGTCTGGCACAGGTACCGGTCTTCGTTGCCGTGGAGCTCAATGACATTCTTGCTCCCCGCCATCTGGTGCAGCCCATCAATATTTTGGGTAATTACCGCCTCCAGCCGGCCCTCCTGCTCCAGCTTGGCTAGGGCAAAATGGGCAGGATTGGGCTTGGCGTTGGGATATAGCATTACATTGCGGAGAAAATCATAAAACTCTGCCCTATGGTGAACATAGTAGTCGTGAGAGAGCATCTCCTCGTAGGATATCCCTTGCTTTTTCTCCATATACAGCCCATGGGCGCTGCGAAAGTCTGGAATACCACTGGCAGTGGATACCCCTGCGCCGCCCAGAAAGATATTGTGCTTGCAGGCTGCCAGCCACTCCTTTAGCTGCTGAATGTCTGTCATTGAGATAACCTCCTTTTGGAATGGGAAGGGCTTTGGGATTTTCTCCCCCTTTTCGCTGGCCTGGCGTTCCCTGTTCTCATCCATACATACCAAGGCTTATTCTGATTCTTTGAGCAAAATTCCCACTGGGCAATGGTCGCTGCCCAGGTACTGGGGCAAAATAAAGGCATCTTCCAAGCGGCCCGTCAGCCGGTCATCCGCCAGAAAATAGTCAATCCGCCACCCCACATTGTTCTGCCTGGAATTGTTCATATAGCTCCACCAGGAGTAGGCGTCCTCCTTGTCCGGATAAAAATGGCGAAAGGTATCTACAAAGCCACTGGCCAACAGCTCTCCAAACTTTCCCCGTTCCTCATAGGTATACCCCGCGTTGCCTATGTTGGACCTGTCGTTTTTCAGGTCTATGGGCCTGTGGGCTACATTGAGATCCCCACATACCACCACCGGCTTTTTCTCCCGCAAGCGGGCCAGAAACTCCCGAAGCTCGTCCTCAAACCGCATCCGAAACCCCAGGCGCTCCAAGCCCCGCTGTGAGTTAGGGGTATAAATAGTCACCAAAATAAAGCTTTCATACTCGGCGGCAATCAGCCGGCCCTCTCGGTCGAAGTCCTCGTTCCCCATGCCGTACGATACGGAAAGAGGCGGGGTTTTGGAAAAAATAGCTGTGCCTGAGTACCCCTTTTTCTCCGCGGAGTACCAGTATTCCTCGTATCCCGGGAACTGGAAATCCCCCTGTTCCCGCTGCATTTTTGTTTCCTGCAGGCAGATGGCGTCTGGGGTTTCCCCCTCCAGCAGGTCCATAAAACCCTTTCCCATACAGGCGCGCAGGCCGTTTACATTCCAGGATAACAGCTTCATTATCAATTCTCGCTTTCTGTAATATGTTCATTCTGTGCCGAAGGCAATTGACCGCGTTCGGCCCCCAAGCTCTCTTTTTCCTCTATTTTCAAAACAAAGCCTGTCCTTTTTCATACAAAAAATTCTCCCATTTAGTCATAAGAAACCAAAGCTGCCGCAGCTTTTTCTAACAGTAAAGATTGTTAACAAGGTATGAATAAAATGTAAAATTCCGGAAATATCCTAGAAAGCTCTAGGCCAACTGGAAAAAGTATGATAGAATAGCCATAAACCCGGCAGGCGGGTCGTATAGTATATGCGCCGATTGAAACCGCATAAACTATCATATTATATTGGGAAAAACGGAAAAATTGAAATTGGAGGCAGAACAATGAAAAATCCCGTAGTCACCATAGAGACCAACCAGGGGGTAATAAAAGTGGAGCTTTACCCTCAGGTTGCGCCTAACACGGTGAACAACTTTATCTCTTTGGCCAGCAAGGGCTTTTACGACGGCACCATCTTCCATCGGGTAATCCCGGGCTTTATGATCCAGGGAGGCGACCCGGAGGGCACCGGCATAGGCGGCCCGGGCTACGGGATTGAGGGCGAGTTTTCCGCCAATGGCTTTGAAAACAACCTGAAGCACACCACAGGCGTTATCTCTATGGCCAGGTCTCAGCAGCCCAACAGCGCGGGCTCCCAGTTCTTTATTATGGTCAGCGACGCCCCCTATCTAGACGGCCAGTATGCCGCCTTTGGCAAGGTAACGGAAGGCCAGGAGGTGGCGGACAAAATTGTCAGCGCCCCCCGAGACCGGGACGACCGGCCGGACCAAGACCAGATTATGGAAAAGGTGACAGTGGATACCTTTGGGGAGGAGTACCCAGAGCCTGTTACCGGCCCGGAATACTAAAAGCCGCTCCAAAAATTCTCCTCTTCCCCACCCTTTTAGTTTGAGCTGTTTGGGAAGATACATAGAAGGCCCGCAAGCCGCGGGCCTTTTCCTTTTGCCTTCCCAAGTTCACACCCCAATCCGGCGGAGAACCAGCGCCCTGGCCGCTGGGGGATTGGGGCCAATGCGCAACGCGCTGAGCAGCCGTTCCTCTGCCCGGGCGCACTGCTCCTGTGTGTTGGCATAAAGCCTGGCCAGGGGCTCGCCCTTTTTGCCGGAATCCCCCTTGTTTTTCAGCAGCACAATGCCCGCGCCGTAATCAATGGCGCTCTCTTTGGTCTCTCGGCCCGCCCCCAGCTCCATGGCGGCAAGGCCGCAGCTTTCCGCATCCAGGCCCACAATATAGCCGTCCTCAGGCATGTGCGCCTCCCGGCATACAGCGGATTTTGGCAGCCGCCCAGTGTCCTGCAAAAAGCCGCTGTCCCCGCCTTGGGCCTCCACCATCCGGCACAGAGTATGAAAAGCCCTGCCAGAGCGAATTGCCTCCTGAACCATTTCCCGGGCAGCGCCCTGGTCCCCCAGGCCGGCCAGGCAGATCATTGCTTGGGCCAGCTGGCTGCAGAGCTCTGCCAGCCGCCTGTCCCCCCGTCCCTGGAGAATCTCGCAGGCCTCGGCCACTTCCAAAGCATTGCCAATGCAGGCGCCCAAGGGCGTATCCATGTCGGTAATCAAGGCCGCGGTGCGTCTTCCCGCCTGGTTCCCCGCGTCCACCATTAGCTGGGCCAGCCGCTGAGCCTCCTCTTGGGTTTTCATAAAAGCGCCAGAGCCCACCTTAACATCCAGTAAAATGGCGTCTGCCCCAGAGGCCAGCTTTTTGGACATAATACTGGCGGCAATTAAGGGCAGGCTTTCCACTGTGGCGGTTACGTCCCGCAGGGCGTACAGCTTTTTATCCGCAGGGCAAAGGCTGCCAGACTGGCCCACAATGGCAATGCCTGTATCCCGAACAATTTGAAAAAAACGCTCCCGGGGAATATCCATTGTTACCCCTGGTATGCTTTCCAGCTTGTCCACTGTGCCCCCGGTATGGCCCAGGCCCCGGCCGCTCATTTTGGCTATTTTCACCCCGCAGGCCGCGGCAATAGGGCCTACAATCAAGGAGGTCTTATCTCCCACGCCGCCGGTAGAATGCTTGTCCACCTTTACCCCAGGGATTTGGGAGAGGTCCGCCATATCCCCAGACCGGGCCATGGCAACGGTGAGTTCCACTGTCTCTTCTGGGGTCATACCCTGGAAAAAGATTGCCATCAGCAAGGCGGATATCTGGTAATCTGGCACCGTAGAGCGGGTAACAGCGTCCACCAGCCAGGCAATTTCTTGGGAACTAAGGCATCCGCCCTCTCTTTTTTTGTGAATAATGTCATACATGCGCATGGCGAACCGCTCCTTTCACGCTGGTTTCCGGTTTACTTTAGGTTATCTGGCCCAAAGGCCATGGGCAGCAGCTCTGCCAGGGTCTTCACTGTCAGCTCTTTCCCATCTGTCATTACAATCTCAAAATCCTGGCCGCAGAACTCCCGCATTACCTGCCTGCACACCCCGCAGGGGGCGCAAAGGGAATCGGGGGCTTGCCCCGCGGGCCCACCGGTTACGGCAATGGCCACAAACCGCCTTTGCCCCTGGGCTACCGCCTGAAAAAAGGCAGTGCGCTCCGCGCAGTTTCCAGGAGAAAGGGAAGCGCACTCAATATTGCAGCCCCCATATACTGTGCCGTCCCCGCAGAGCAAGGCCGCCCCTACCGCAAACCCAGAGTAGGGGCAGTAGGCAGCGGCCCTGGCCTCCTCTGCCCGCTGAAGAAGGGCCCGAGCCATTGGTTCACTGATTTTCATAACAGCCTCCTTTTTGCTCTCTATGCTGGGGTAAAGGGATTACCTCCACCAAAAGCTCGTTGCTGCTAGATAGATTGGAATCAATATCAAGAGTATACTTAATTTCCAATACGCCGCCGGTTTTATCCAAAGCGCTTTTCACCTCACTGGTAAATACCCCCACTGTCATAGCGCCGTATCCTGTATCGTACAGGCACAGATGACGGCGGCCCTTTTCTAGAATGAGCCTGGTAGAGGAACCGGCCCGGCTCATGGTTACCTTGTCTGGCTCCACCTTGAGCACAGCGGTAAAGGACAGGCGGGGGTTGTCCTCATCATATTCCTTGTAGGCGATAAAGCGCACATTGCCCCGCTCTTTATAGGTGCCTGTGGTAGATAGGGTAACCTCCCCTATCTCCTCCTCGTATCTTTGCTTGCCGATGATGTTGATGGTATAATCCTCTTTTAACATTTTCCCGCCTCCTTATGCTGGTTTTTAGGTGTTTCTGGGGCAAGGGCATCCTCAGTACAAAGCAGCGAGACTTTGCTGAGGCCCTGTGCATGGGTTAGGGGTGGGGCTAATTGTGCGCTCTCTCCAAAATCTCCAAAATCCCCTTGCCCACCGCCCGGTCATTGTCAAATACTATTCGGAATAGCCGCTTTAGCTCCTCCTGTACAGCCGGCTGCTGGATTAGCTGGAACGACTCCGCTTCTGGAAGATACCCGGTCTGTGGCCCCGCATGGAGACAGCCCCAAATCTTCCAGCCAATCCCGTGGGTCTCATTGTTTCCGTCTGCAATGTACCGTTTATAGAACAGGTCCGCCAATTGTTCTTGGGCGGCTTTCCCTTTATTGGGCCCCCCCCGGGCTTGCCTCCGCAAGGGAATACAAAAGATTGTCCTTTGAGGTAAAGGCCTCTGCCGCGTGCCATCTGGCCTCAATGGAAACGCCATTGATCCCCATCAGCTTATACGACAGCATAGGGGCATTTTCCGCCGTAACATTTGAGAGATCTGTCATAATCTCTTCTTCCAAAGCGTCGTGGGAGGGATCGCTCAGCACAGCGTATATCCCCTTGAGCACGTCAAGATAATCTCGTTTCCCTTCCCCGTTCCCCGGGCAATCCGCCGTGCCGGTGATAACAATAATGTCTTCGTGCCTGCCGCTGGTCTCATCCCTCACCTCGCCGCCATGGCGCATCACAGTAATCCCATTGTCCGTGTAGCCCTTTATGATTTTCCAGCAGGAAACCCACGCCATTTCATCTGAATAAACCTGATGGTTCGCCGCCATGGCAGGGTACCCGGCGTCTATAGAATCCTTGATTATGGCGCGAATCTCCTCAACCGTTTTACTTTGATACCGGGCAAACGAAAGCCCCGCAAAGTTCATAATGCCCGCCAAAAAGTCGTAATTCCAACGCCAACCAATGGGGATATTGGGAATCGTGTGCCTGCCAACGCTGTCGTCCTCTGGGTAATCAAAGCCAAAGGCCAGGCCAGACGCGGCAAGCAGGCAGTGATAAACGCTTAACTGGGTCTTGCCCAAAGACTGCCCCTGGCAGTCTCCGCACCTTTTGCAGTAGCAGCCTTTCCGCGAGCACCAATACGGCGTGTTGTCGCTGTACCTTTTCGCGGCGCATACCGCGCTAGATAATGCCGCGATAAATCCATCGGATTCCGCGTCGTATGGGAACGGGTGAATCTCGAGTTGCTTTTCCATGGCGATTCCTTCTTGGATCTTAATAAAACAAACTGACCCCCGCCATTCAGAAATCAGAATTGTGAGAAACAACGTAACTTTCTATGTCGATTCTGGCCGCCTCCACCTCGTGGCCCAGAAATTGGGCTGCCGCGCCTCCAAAATTCTCCAGAGAATCGCTGACATAGTACTCCGCCCGCCTGGGCCGGCCTGGCTGGCACAGCATTTCATGCTCCCCCAAAAAATTCGCCAGGGCCAGAGCCGCCTCTTTGCCACTGTCGATGAGCCGGACCTTTTCCCCCAGCACCAGCCGGATGGTTCCGGCAATTATGGGAAAATGGGTGCAGCCCAGAATCAAGGTATCAATTCCCGCCTGGCCCAAAGGCTCCAGGTACCGCTCCGCCACCAGCCGGGCAACCTGGTCCCCGGTTTGTACAAAGCCGTTTTCCACCAAGGGCACAAACAGGGGGCAAGGGCTGGCAAACACCTTCAGCCTGGCGTCAATGGCTTCTAGGGCCTGCACATAGGCCCCGCTATTGATAGAGGCAGTGGTGCCAATTACGCCAATTTTCCCGTTTCCAGTCGCCTTGGCAGCGGCCGCCGCAGTGGGGGCCACCACATCAAAGTATGGAACCGGCAGCCTTGCGCCTACATCCCCGGCATTGGCGCTTACCGTGCCGCAGGCGGCCAACACAGCCTTTACATGGTGCTCCAGCAAGAAAGCCATGTCCTGCCGGGCATACCGGCGCACTGTTTCCCGGCTGCGGGTGCCATAGGGAACCCGGCCGGTATCGCCGAAATACACAATGCTCTCCTCCGGGAGCGCGGCCTCCAGCTCTTTCACTGCTGTCAGCCCTCCTAGCCCCGAGTCGAACACGCCAATTGGCCGGTTATCCATTTACCTCTGCCGCCTCCTCCAGGGCCAGCTCAATCAGCCGGTCCAGCAGTTCGCCATAGGTATAGCCTCCCGCCATCCAAAGCTTGGGATACATGCTAATTGAGGTAAAGCCCGGCAGGGTGTTAATCTCGTTAAGCACCACTTGGCTTCCCTCTTGAGTTACAAAAAAGTCTACCCGGGCCAAGCCTGTACAGCCCAGCAGCCGATAGGCCCGCAGGGCCGTTTCCCGAATTTCCTGGGCCACGGAATCCTCCAGGCGGGCAGGGATAAACAGCTGGCTGGTACCGTTCACATACTTATCATCGTAATCGTAAAACTGGGCGGAAGCGCCAATCTCCCCTACAATGGAGGCCTGGGCCCCGTTCCGGCTGCCCAGCACCGCGCATTCCACCTCTTGGCCAGCTATTCCCTCTTCCACAATCACTTTTCCATCTTCCCGGGCCGCCTTGCGGATGGCCTCATCCAGGCCGTCCGGAGATTCCACCTTGCTAACCCCTACAGAAGAGCCGGCATTGGCGGGCTTTACAAAAACCGGAAAATTCAACCTGGCCTCAATTTTGTTCCGCACGGTTTCAGGGGCGGCATTGTACCGGTGGGTATAGAACCAAAGATAGTGTGCCTGGCGGATATTGGCGGCAGAGAGCAGGGTATGGGTAACGGCCTTATCCATACACACGGCAGAGCTAAGCACGCCGCAGCCCACATAGGGAACGCCGGAAAGGGAGAACAGGCCCTGAATGGACCCATCTTCCCCATTTTTGCCATGCAGGGCAGGAAAAACACAGTCTAGCCAAATGGTGCGGGCCGTATCCCCATCCAAAACCACCAGGCCATGGACAGAAGGATCCGGAGCGAGAAAGGCGGGCACAGCATCCCGCTGCCAAGTGCCGTCCTTTAGGCCGGAAACCGGGCCGTTATAGAGAAGCCAGCGGCCCTCCTTTGTAATGCCCACCTTATGCACCTGGTACCGGGAAGGGTCCAGGTTTTCCAAAATAGAGGCGGCAGACATTAGGGAGACCTCATGCTCGGAGGACTGGCCGCCAAATATTACCCCAAGGCTGCATAGTTGGCTCATTGGATTCACCCTCGTTTCATGCTTATTTTTGCTGTAAGCCTGTTCCGCGTTTTCAATATGCAGGCGGCGCCCAGAAAAATGCCGAACAGCCTTTGCACCCAATCTATATGAGCAAAAGAAGAGTCTAGATACCACCTTAGAATGGTATGGGAAGAAAAGGAGCCTCTGCCCCTTGCTGCCATTATACTATAAACATAGGAAATAAGCAACCACTATCCCGGGAATAATTGGAGAGGGAGGGCAGCTTAGGAAACATAGGCTCTGCCCATAGCCCACCCCTTTTTCTTTTTATTTGAACTCTCCCGCCGCAAAAAGGATTAGACTTCTTCTCCTGGCTATGCTATAATGGGGCTAATCAGCAAAAAAAGTGGCGTTCCGGATAAGGTGGCTGTTTGTGTGGCCAGTATTGCGACTGCGATTGAATGCTTTGGATTTTTGCGGTAAAAACTTGTGCAGGGAAAGGATTGTGGGCAATTATGGCGTTTAACGGGTTTGACTATATACAGAATATACTAGAGCAGGAGCTAAGCCAGCAGGGATTTCAGGAACCCCAGCCTCTGGAGGCGGAGGAGGGCCGGGCGGTTATGTTTGCCACAGATGATGTGGCCTACAGCATATTGTATGACCAAAAGAAAAAAAGCTTTATCCTGCGCTCCACCACACTGGACGGGGATGGAAAGCCTGGCGACTGGCGTCAGCTTTCCACCTGGCTGTACGACAGCCTAGAGGGAGAAAAGGGAGACGCGGACAGTATTGCCAACGACTTTATCGAGGTAGTCCGAGGCCCGAAGCGGATGGCAATGGTACAGCAGCGGAAAAAGCAGGGCCGGGGGGAAGAGCGAAATGTGGACCCCATCTTTTTTCTCAACCGGCTGGTAAATCTCTTTCCCGAACTGCGGGAGGAGTTGAACGAGGAGCGCATTGTATACGGTCAGGTGCGCTTTGTCACCTTTACCAAGCACAAGGTGGTGCCCAAGGCCGAGGACCTGCTAAAGACCTACCCGGACAGCGAGCCGGCTGAGAGGCTCTGCGCCCTGCTGGATGACATGTATAAGAATGGAGACCTGGATCTCCGCTCGCTAGTAACCAGCGTGCTCCTAAACGGGCTGAGCCGGGAGGCCTTTGCCGGGGCGGAGCAAAAAATGGGCGACGAGCTGAAAAAGGTCTGCAAATTTTCCCGAAAGCTTATTGGAAAAAACATTAAGCCAGAGAAGAAAAAGAAACAGAAGGGCAAAAAGGTTGAGGCCCGGCTAAGCAGCTAAAGCCCGGCTGCTTTTCCCGCAAAAACCATATAAAACAGCGCGGCGGCCCCTAACGGGACCGCCGTTTTGCGTTAGAATAGAGAAATGGTGGCCAAAGCGCTCCTCCATTCCCCTACGGGCTTATATGCCGTCTACCGTATTGGCAGAAGTGGTCTGAGAAACGGATTGGGAGGGCGTTGTGTCCGCCGGCAAAGACCTGGCCAGCCAAAGCCCTAAAAAGAGCACCAGCTCCAGCACACCTACCATACCCATCAGGATTAATATCAGCGTGCGGACAGCCCCCAGCCCTTTGGGGGGCGGCTGAGGAGTAAACACCGGCGCGGGCGGCAGCTCTACAGCCTGGTCCATTTCTCCCTGGCCCATATCCATATCGCTTATATCACTCATCTCAGGATTCGAAGACATTTCCGATTTGCACTTCCTTTCTGCAAAAATGATAGTTTAGCCCCGGTTTCCCCTGGTTCGGTTGTAACCATAGGAGTAGGCGCCGTATGCTCGTATTGTATACCGTTCTAGTTCGTTCAGCGTATGAAAACCGCTGCCCGCAAGGGGAATCAGCTTAATTGTAAACTCGTCCCCATACTTATAGTCTGCATATACATCACCGTTCCCGTGGCCGGTAAAGTGGTTGTTCACCCTTTGAAGCAGCCTTTTCCCCTGCCCCACATAGTACATGTTTTTGGTGTGATTAAAAAGAATGTAAATGCCAGGGAATTCGTAATTGCTAGAGATATGCCTCCGGCCACGACCGCCGCTGCTGGAGTTCCTCATGTGAAAAAAGGTCTGGGGTGTCATTTCAGATACATGGCTTGTCAGCTTGCGTATATCCCTTTTCAGCCTTCTTTTCCTTAGCCTTTTTTGAATGGCAACAGTTTTGTCAATGATAATCAGCAGGAGAAAGCAGAACAACACAAAAGCCCCGATTTTAATGAGGAACTCATATTTAGAAAGGTCCAGCTCCTGGAAATCCAAAAAGCTTTTCACGTAATCCATCATGATATTCTCCTATGAAAGCCGCCCCATTCCATTTTTCAATAGAACATGGCTGGATTCCATATATATCATATCGGAAATCTGTGATTATGTCAAGATAAAGGCGAAATAGGGGAGTGTCCAAACGAGGAGATAAAGGTAAGTAGAGAAGAAAAAACGCAGCTCTCAGATGCCGTGAGAAAATGGGAAAAGTTTCGTA
>CAJUSM010000060.1 GCA_910588935.1 uncultured Oscillospiraceae bacterium | reverse complement strand
CCGCACCACCCAAGGCAAAAATCCGGTACTTTCTCTATTTTCAAACAAGCCCTAGGGTGTGCCTCACATTTTGTAAAGGAAATGGCAACTGGATAGGCGGCCTGTACTTTAAGGGATAGCCTCTATCCCTTTGTCAACGCCACAAAATAGAGCTGTATTTATCTGTATAAAGCATCGCTTCTCGTTTTTTGCCGGGAACAGAGCTGGTTTCTTGGGCGTTACAGTAAGCATTTGGTGAGGTAGAAAAACTAGGCCAATGGTATTTGCGTATACCAGGAGGCATAATTTTGAAAAGGGAGGGCAATATGGAAGACATTAAGCTTAATACCAGTGAAATGGCGGAAAAGGCCTGTATGCTCCGAGCAGGGCAGCGGGTGCTTCTCAGTGGTACAGCATACACCAGCAGGGACGCTGCCCACAAGAGAATTACCGAAATGCTGGAGAGGGGAGAGAAACCTCCTTATCATTTGCAGGGGGCAGCCATTTATTATGCTGGCCCAACTCCCGCACCGATGGGGTTGCCGATTGGTGCTTGCGGGCCTACTACCAGCACTAGAATGGATCCTTATACACCCCGCTTTCTGGACCTAGGGCTAAAATGTATGATTGGTAAGGGAAAGCGCAGCCAAGAGGTAATTGACGCCATTCAGCGCAATAGAGCGGTTTACCTCTGCGCGATTGGCGGGGCAGGTGCATTGGCTGCCCAGTGCATTGTATCAGCTGAGGTAATCGCCTTTGAAGATTTGGGCTGTGAGTCTGTAAAACGTTTGGAGTTAAAAGATTTTCCGCTGATTGTAGGAATTGATAGCACTGGGGAAAGCATATTGGTGTAGAATCAGTAATATATAAGGAGTGATGCCCATGTTTGATGGAATGATGTCCCTGCTGGTTAAGGAATATAAGAGCGGCGAAATTTCTCCTGCGCTACGGGAAAAATGTGGCCGGGCTGCAGGCAGTGTAGGCATAGCCACAAATCTGTTTCTTTTTCTCATTAAGCTGGCTGCAGGCCTAATATCCCACAGCGTGGCTATTTTGGCCGACGCAGTCAACAATCTCAGCGACTCAGGCTCTTCCATCATCATGCTGGTAGGCTTTCGTTTGGCAGGAAAGCCTGCCGACAAAGAGCATCCCTTTGGCCATGCCCGCATTGAATATCTTTGCGGAGTAATCGTATCCTTTATCGTGTTATTCCTAGGGGTGGAGTTGGGAAAAACATCTGTAGAGAAAATTGTCTCTCCCCAAAGCACGGAATTTGGGCCAGCAGCTCTGGTAATATTGGCAATATCGGTATGTATAAAGCTGTGGCAATGTGCTTTTTACCTGAGCGTTGGCAAAAGAATGGGAAGTGTTGCTTTAACAGCCACCGCAAGCGACAGCCGTAACGACGTAATCTCTACCCTGGTTGTTCTGGTAGGGGCTCTGCTGACAAAGTTTACTAATTTGCATTTAGATGGCTGGCTGGGCTTAGCAGTAGCGGCGTTTATTGTTGTTTCTGGCATTCGGCTGGTGATGGAGACCGCCAACCCTTTGCTTGGCACCGCTCCAGACCAAGAATTGGTTAAAGCAATTTACGCAAAAATTCGATCCTACCCTGGCATTATTGGAATCCATGATCTTACGGTGCATAGTTACGGAGAAGGCAGATGCTTCGCCAGTGTTCACTGCGAGGTACCGGCGGAAGAGGATATTCTGGTGAGCCATGACCTGATTGACAACATCGAACGGGATTTTCTCCAAGAGGAGAACATTCACCTGGTAATTCACTTGGATCCTGTGGTTACCAGCGACCCCAAAGCGGAGGCGTTGCGGGCCCAGGTACTAGAGCGGGTCAAAGCTGTATACTCACAGGCAGCCATCCACGACTTTCGGGTAGTTTGGGGCGTGACCCATTCCAATATCCTTTTTGATGTAGCCGTGCCCTTTTCACTGTCTGATAGTGATGAGGCGATTAGAGGAAGGCTGGTACAAGAGATTGAAAAGTTGGATCCCAATTACCGAACGGTACTTACGGTAGACCGGGAAGGTGTAGTCAATGAGATGGAAAGTTAGGTTTCGTTTTTGCTGGCAGCGCTGCCAATCCCGCGACCGCCCGGTTTATCTCTCGGTTATTTGTGTTCCAGGATAATAGTGCTCCAAAATTTCCTGATAGTCTGCTCCCTGCTTGGCAAGAAAAGCAGCCCCTACCTGGCTCATTCCCACGCCATGGCCCCAGCCCAGCACCTCAAACCGGAACCCGCTTTCTTCTGCTTGGCAGTGAAAACTGGCGCTGCGAAGGCCAAACATCTCCCGAAGTTCGGTCCCTGTAACAGTCTCTTCGCCTAGCTGGGCGGTTTTTACCATTCCGGAGGGGCTGTACTCTACATTGGTTAGCCAGGTCTCTGGGGCGCCTTCTGGTTCTTGTAAGCCATGGGCTGTAATTTTCTCTAAGAACTCTTCCGTGGTAAACTCAACGGTAGAGCGGTAGCCATCACTCAACATGTCCCCAGGGCTGGCTACCGCTTGCAGGTAGGGGTGCTCAATGTTTGCGTCCGGTGACCATACATTCTCTGCAGATTCCGTAGCGCCGGGAGAGATGGCAAAGTAGGCAGCCAAAATTGGTGCTCCCTGCCAAGTGATTACCTGGCCGCTAACCGCGTCAACCACCTCGTCCAATAAAGCGTTGTACTGGGCAAAGTCTTCTCCCCAGCGTGCCTCCATGCTCTCTTGGGGTACATAAACCAGCCAATTTTCTGTGTCACAGGCAATTTGCTGCCCATCTTGGCGTTGGCGGCAATAATAAGTATAAGAGGCCAAGGCCTGGGCTTTCAACGCCTCCTCAGGGGCGGAAAGATCCATTTCACAGGCTACGGCAGCTTTTATAAAGTCGCGCTCCGGTACATGGATGTCCTCACCGGTGGCAGTGTCATATAGGGTGAATTCAGTTTCGTTCGTTGCAATTGCCAGCTGTTGTCCTTCTAAAAATCCAGGAATAGAGGCAGTGCTTTCTGTGTGGGAAGAGCTGGCTTCATTTTTTTCCCCTACAGTACTTTCCGTTTTCTTATTTTCGTTTCTCTCAATCTGGCCGACTCGGTATATGGCGGCAGGCACTAGGGCAAAAAAAGCATACAGTAGAAGAAAGGCTGTCAGCAGGCCTCGAGGCAAGAATGCGGTTTTTTTCACGATATCACACCTTTTTACATTTTTTCTCGACCACTTTTCAAAATGCGCGGCTTTTTTAGCGATAAATTGGAGTATCTCATAAATTTTGCATATTTGCGCTTTTGATTATGCAAATACTCTTGACTTGGCCGCTTTAGCAGGCTAGAATAAGGAAACGAGATGAAAGAAAATAATTGCAGCGGCAGTTGTGTTGATTTGTGAGAGAGGAGCTGAATATGGAACGCTTGAATAATGAAAGTCCCCAGAGTACAACAATTCAAGAATTATGCGAGGAGTATAGAAAGAACAATACAATCACCAGAGCGCAATATGAGAAATATGATGTGAAGCGGGGGTTGCGAAATGCCGACGGTACTGGCGTAATGGCAGGGCTTACTCATGTGTGCAATGTACACGGCTACTTAATTGCAGACGGGGACAAGGTGCCCGATACCGGGCGGCTGACTTACCGGGGGATCAATATTGAGGACATCGTATCTGGCTGCCAGGCAGAGGGCCGTTTTGGTTTTGAAGAGGTAGTGTGGCTGCTGATCTTTGGCAAGCTGCCCAATCGCCGGCAGTTCAATCGGATGTGCGGCTTGCTCTATGACAACCGAGAATTGCCCGAATACTTTCCTGAAGATATGATCCTGAAAGCGCCCTCCAAAAACGTAATGAACAAGTTGGCCCGGTCGGTGCTAGCCCTATATTCTTATGATGATGACCCCGAAGATAGTTCTCTGGAAAACAATATGCGCCAAAGCATTTCTCTCATTGCCAGAATGCCTTCCATTATGTCCTACTCTTACCAGGTAAAGCGCCGGCATTTCGATCGGCAGAGTATGTTCCTCCATCCCTACCAGCCTGGCCACTGTACAGCCGAAGCTATCTTGAATGCCCTGCGGCCAGATCAGAAATTTACTCGGGAAGAAGCGGAGCTGCTGGATCTATGCATGGTCCTTCATGCCGAGCATGGTGGAGGCAACAATTCTACATTTACCACCAGGGTGCTCACCTCTGCTGGTACAGATATCTACTCTACCATTGGCGCGGCGGTAGGCTCCCTAAAGGGTTTCCGCCACGGCGGGGCAAACCACCGGGTGCGGCGAATGATGGAGTACATTATGAAAACCGTAACGGATTGGACGGATGAGGAAGAGGTAGCAAAATGCCTAGAGACGATTCTTCAGGGACAGGGAGGCGATGACAGCGGCTTAATTTACGGTATGGGCCACGCCATTTATACTCTTTCTGATCCTAGGGCTGTAATTCTGAAAGCTAAGGCCCGAAAACTGGCGGAGCAAAAAGGTTTTAAGCAAAAGCTTGGCCTGTATGAGTTGGTGGAAAAGCTTTCGCCGGCGGCTTTTTTGAAAATAACTGGAAATGAAAAAGTTATCTGCGCCAATGTGGACTTTTACTCGGGGCTTGTTTATGAGATGCTGGGAATACCAGAGGACTTGTTTACCCCTCTGTTTGCTGTGTCCCGAATTGCTGGCTGGTGTGCCCATCGTATAGAAGAGCTGACCACCGGAAAGCGGATTATGCGTCCCGCATATCGGGCTTTGCCTGTGCGGCAGGGCTATGTGCCTTTGGATGAGCGATAATGAAAGGTGTGGGATTTTCGGTGGAGAATCCCACTTGCTTTTTACTGGTGGGGATTTTTACTTCCTCTCTTAATACCTATTGGAAAAGCTCCGGAAATATGATATAATGAATATAAAAGCTGACGCATTTGTATGTAGGGTATTTTCTTTCTCTAAAACAATCGTGCGAGGCTTGGCAAAATCCTGGGTTTAGCAATGTAGCTGGACCTGAGTAAATGAAGGACTTGAGATGATGAATTTTTTAAAATCACGAAAGCTGCGAGAAGGCCTGCTGTTTCTTTGGTTTGGGCTGATTGCCGGAACAGTTTTCCGTATCTTCCGGGGGCTATGGGCCCTGGATTCCGTAACAGGTTTTGACAACGATGGCGGGGTTTTGAACTGGCTCAGCCTAGCGGTTCCCATGTTTTTAGCCATAGGCGCAATTTTGATTTTTCGGTCAAATAAAGCGGCCTTTCAATCCTCTCATTTTGAGAAAAGCCAAGGGATCTCCATAATGGGTATCGGCACCGGCCTTTTGCTGGTTCAGTCTGGTGTAATGCAAATACTGGACTATTCCCGGGGTACGGGCCTGGCTTTCCAAGGCGGAGAATTCAGCCAGCAGGGTTTCATTTTTGTCTTTTACATAGTTATGTGCCTGGTTTTTGGGCTTGTTCAGCTCGTGGCTGTAGGCTTTTGGAAAGACTTCTTTGCTAAAGCTCCTTTGCTCTATGTTTCCGCTATTCTCTGGGGAATGTCCTACTTGGTGATGGTTTATGTCTTTTATGCCAAATCCTCCTCATTTGTAGAGAACTTTTTTGTAGTGGCGGGTGCGGCTTCTATGCTCCTGGCATTGCTGTATCTATGCAAACTTTTTGCCAGTGTGGACCCGGCGGAATCGGCAAAACGAATGTTTGTTTTTGGGGCTATTGCCGCTGTATTGGTAGGGACATATACTATGGCGGATTTGGTGCTGTTTTTTACTGGTGCAGGCTATTTTGGGGATATCCCGGCCCAGTTCCAGCTCACCGGGGCGGGGATGTCCATATACATTCTGGCCTGCATGGCGGGCTTTGCCAGAAAAGCTGCCCGGCTGCCCCTGGAAACTTCCACCGCCCAGGCTGAGAGCGCGAAGGAAAAGGGAGCCGCCGGCGAGGCCGGTCTTTCCTCGGACTCTGAAAACAGCAATGCAACATAAGGGCACTGTAAGGCTGGAGACAGAGAGGCTGGTTCTCCGGCGGTTTACCAGAGAGGATTTTGTGCCTTTTTACCAGAACTGCCTCAGCGACCAGGAGGTTTGGCGCTGGACAAGCTATCCCCAAATGGAAAACCTGGAGGACGTGCAGGAAAAGGGCGGGCTTTTTACGCCGAAATGGCTGGCAGCATACAATCAGCCCAACCGGTACAGCTGGGCCATTGCGGAGAAGCCGGAGGGCCCGGCCATTGGGCGGATGTTTGGAATGCATCCGGACGACAGGGCGGAGGACATTGAGCTGGCCTACGAGCTGGGCCGGGCTTATTGGGGCCGGGGATACATGACCGAGGCAGTGCGGGCCGTTTTGGATTTCTTTTTCCGGGAGGCGGGCTTTTTCCGGGTGCACTGCTACCACGCGGACAAAAATCCCGCTTCCGGCCGGGTGATGGAGAAATGTGGGATGCGGTATGAGGGCACGATGTCCAAAGCCTGCCTGTGCAACGGCGGCCGGTTCGACCAGGTGAATTACGCGCTGCTGCGGGAGGAGTACCTGAGGGGGGAACCATAGTGGAGTATCTGTATCACGGCTCGGCGGTGGGCGGAATCGAGAAGCTGCGGGCAGGCTCGCCGCTGCACGGCGCAAAACGCCGAGCAGAGGTCTATTCCTGATAATGGAACGGCCCTTGGGAGAGGCCCCAAAAAGTTTTTTTCAGAACTTGGGTGTATCATCCGGAGCCGTGGCCGGCTTTTTTTGAGCAAATTTAGTGGTAAGGTCTTGTAATTCTGGAAGAAATGTATTAAAATAGAGCTAGTTCGGTACCCCATCATTTTTACAGGAGGTCATTCCAATGTCTGTTAAAGTTGCAATCAATGGTTTCGGCCGCATTGGCCGTCTGGCTTTCCGCCAGATGTTCGGCGCAGAGGGCTATGAGGTCGTAGCCATTAACGATCTGACCAGCCCCAAGATGCTGGCTCATCTGCTGAAGTACGACTCTGCTCAGGGCCGCTATGCTCTGTGCGATAAGGTAGAGGCCGGCGAGGATTCCATTACTGTAGACGGCAAGACCATCAAGATTTATGCTGAAAAGGACGCTAAGGATCTGCCTTGGGGCGAAATTGGTGTTGACGTAGTGCTGGAGTGCACTGGCTTCTACTGCTCCAAGGACAAGTCTCAGGCCCATATCGACGCGGGTGCCAAGAAGGTTGTTATTTCCGCCCCCGCCGGCAAGGATCTGAAGACCATCGTTTACAGCGTAAACGAGAAGACCCTCACCGCTGAGGACACCATCATCAGCGCCGCTTCCTGCACCACCAACTGCCTGGCCCCCATGGCTGACACCCTGAACAAGTATGCTCCCATCCAGAGCGGCATTATGACCACTGTACACGCCTTTACCGGCGATCAGATGGTTCTGGATGGCCCCCATCGCAAGGGTGATCTTCGCCGCGCCCGCGCCGCCGCTGTGAACATTGTTCCCAACAGCACTGGCGCTGCCAAGGCCATCGGCCTGGTTATCCCCGAGCTGAACGGCAAGCTCATTGGCTCTGCCCAGCGCGTGCCTGTACCCACCGGCTCCACCACCATTCTGGTAGCCGTTGTAAAGGGCGAGAACGTTACCGTTGAGGGCATCAACGCCGCCATGAAGGCCGCCGCTTCCGATTCCTTCGGCTACACCGAGGAGCCCCTGGTATCCTCCGACATCATCGGCATCACCTATGGCTCTCTGTTCGACGCGACCCAGACCATGGTCACCGAGATCGGCGACGGTTTGTTCCAGGTTCAGGTTGTATCCTGGTACGACAATGAGAACAGCTACACCAGCCAGATGGTGCGCACCATTAAGTACTTCGCTTCCATCTAAAAGGTTGGCCTTTTTCTAAAAATACGGCAAAAAAGCCCCGCGGACAAGCTCTGTGGGGCTTTTCCTTTTTGCAAGGAGGGGCAGGATGCTCCAAATCAGGATTATGAATCAGGAAGACTATGCCAGCGTGTACCGGCTGTGGCTAAGCACCCCGGGCATGGGGCTGAATACCACGGACGACAGCCAGGAGGGGATCGGCCGGTATTTGCGCCGGAACCCCGCCACCAGCTTTGTGGCAGAGGCGGATGGGAAAATCATCGGCGCGATCCTGGCAGGCCACGATGGGCGCAGAGGCTATATTTATCATACGGCGGTTCTGCCAGGTTACCGGAAACAGGGCGTGGCCAGAGAACTGGTGGAGGAGGTGCTGGAGGCTTTGGACCGGGAGGGCATTCAAAAAGCGGCGCTGGTGGTTTTTGGAGATAATGAACTGGGAAACGGGTTCTGGCAGGCGATGGGCTTTTCGCCCAGGGAAGATTTAGTTTACAGAAATAAGAATATCCATTTGCTGGAGAATATAAATACCTAAAGCTTGGTTGATTTTGTTAATCAGTGGCCTTTGCGCCTCTCGTTTTACAGCATAATTTATAATCGAGGTGATTCTCTATGATAGAGATTGTAAGCTGGACGAACGCTCTTGCCGAAAAGCTTGTCCCCCTTTTCGGCCCCAGGCTCCGTTTTCTAGGCTACCAGGGCAGCTATGGCCGGGGGGAGGCCAGGGAAGACAGTGATATCGATATTGTGGCGGTGCTGGATGCCCTCTCGGCGGAGGACTTGGAGGTCTACCGGCGGGCGGTGGGGGAGATGCCGCGGGGCCACCTGGCCTGTGGTTTTATTTGCGGGGAGCGGGAGCTGTACGCCTGGCCTAAGTACGATTCTTTGGGCCTGCTGCTGGATACCAAGCCTGTAGTAGGAGACCTGAAAAGCCTGTTGCCGTCTTTCACGAAATTGGACAGCCAAGAGGCCTTGGCCATAGGGGCCGCTGGCTTGTATCATGCTGCTTGCCACAGTTATCTGTATAATTCCAACCGCAAGGATGCCCTGCCCGGGTTGGCGAAAGCGGCCTTTTTCTGCCTGCGCTTCTGGGCCTTGTGTCGAGACGGGCAGTATTACCCCTCTAAGCGGGAGCTGGAAACGGTGCTGGCTGGCCGGGAAAAGGAGCTGCTGCGGCTTTCCGTTGAACCAGAACGTACGGCAGGCTTCGGCTCGGAAGAGGTGGGGGCGGCTTACGCGCTGCTGATGGACTGGTGTGGCGATGTGCTGAGGAACGGCAGGGAGGTGGCGCGGTGAAAAACGTGGATTTGCTGGTCCGGCGGCTGGTCCCGGAAATTGAAAACAGGGATATTCTAGAGGCAGCCTGCGGAGTGGGGGAGTTCACAAACGCTGCCTCCTTCTTTGCCCGCAGCGTTTCCTGCATTGACCTGGATGACAGGAAACTGCGGCTGCTCAATCGCGACAACATCCATTTTCAGCAGATGGACGCCTCCCGGATGCTTTACTCGGATGAGGCCTTCGATGGAGTCTTTTTCTACAACGCTTTCGCCCATGTGCTCTCCCAGTGGGAGGCCATTGAGAGGGAGTGCAGGCGGGTATTGAGACCAGGAGGCGGTATCTGGGTGGCGGCAACCTGGAAAATCGATATTGGGCAGATGGAAAAGGTTTTTGGGAACAGAGTACAACGGTTTGGAAATTTTTCTGTTGTGAAAATTGAGAAATAGTTTTCAAAAAGCTATTGACTCAAACATCATGTCGCACTTTATACTAATGGCAGAGAGGAGAGATCGACATGGACCAAGACTTTGCCACCGTTACCCAGGTGTCCCGGGCGCTGGGACTTTCCACCCGGATGCTCCGGTACTATGAGGAGCTGGGACTGGTACAGAGCCGCCGCCGGGAAGGCTATGCTTACCGTCTTTACGACCAGGAGGCCCTGCGCCGCCTGCGGCAGATTATCATTCTGCGCAAGCTGCGCCTGCCTCTGCGGGACATCCAGCGGATTCTGGAGGATCCCAGCTCTCAGGCGGCTATCCAGGTGTTCCAGCAGAAGATCGCCGGGCTGGACGTGGAGAGGGAGGCGCTGAAGACCGTCCGTATAATTCTCAGCGAGCTGCTGCAGGCTTTGAAGGGAAACTACTGGCTTCCGGCGGAGAAGGTGCTGCTGGATGACACTCAGTTGTCGGGGCTTATGGGCATGGCCGGCTTGGCAGTGGATTTGACTCCTCTGGATCTGCAAAACAGACAAAAGGAGCGAAAAACTATGGATGACCTGAATCGTGCGGAGCAAAACCAGAGCAAGCTGACCAATGTGCGCATTGTGCACCTGCCCGCCTCCACCGTGGCGGCGGCCCACTTTATCGGGCCCGACCCGGAGGACCATTCCGGACAGATGATAGCCGACTTTGCCCGGGCCAACCGGCTGTGGGAAACCAGCAGCAGCGTCCGGCTGTACGGTTTCAACCATCCCAATCCGCCGCCGGAGGGCGGGGAGTATGGCTACGAGTTCTGGGTGACCATTCCGGATGATATGGAGGTGCCCGCGCCGCTGGAGAAAAAGCATTTTCCTGGAGGGACCTATGCGGCCCATTGCATTCAGATGGGCAATTTCCACGAGTGGGACTGGCTGTTCCGCTGGGCGTACGAGAGTAAGGAGTGGGAGATCAAAGGTTCTGGTACGCCGGAGGATATGTTTGGCTGCTTGGAGGAGCATTTGAACTATTATGATCATATTCGGGACACTGTGGAGGGAGAGCCGGAAACAATGCAGCTGGATTTGTTAATCCCTGTGAAACCGAAAAAGAAATCGTAAAAATGGGCCATTAAGCCGCCCAAAAAGCTATCCCAATACCCTTTATAAAGCGCGCCCTTACTCCCGGGCGCGCTTTGTTTTGCCCTGTATGTATATATGGAATCACTTGGGGTAAGCTATACCAAAGGTACATCTTTTCCATATTTAAAACGTCTGATTTTGAGAGGAGTATGCACATGAACTGTCATATTATTGGCCTGCGGGTGGACAACCGAAGGAATAGTGCCCCAAAGCTTCAAAAGGCTCTAACTGACTATGGCTGCAGCATTAAAATGCGGATTGGGCTTCATGAGGCTGGAGATCAGTACTGTTCTGACGATGGACTGATTTTGCTCCAGGTCCAGGGGGACGGCAAGGCCACTGAGAATATGGTGCGGGACTTTAACACTCTGCCTGGAGTGACTGCAAAAATGATGGAAATCTAAGAAAAAACCGACAGGTCGTAGCTTCTGACAAGATGGGAAAAATTTTTTTAAAAAGTGTTTGCTTTTTCAAACCATATGGAGTATAATCACCCTAATAACCGGGGACAAACCCCAAAAGGAGAGTGCTCTGACTATGAAAGTCGCTGTCATCGGCTGCGGCACCATTGCCAATGTGGCCCATATCCCGTCCTATATGAACAACCCCCAGGCAGAGATCAAGTATTTCTGTGATATTATTCTTGAGCGCGCTGAAAAGGCTGTAGAAAAATACGGCTGTGGCACCCCTGTGGAAGATTATCATGTTGTGCTCAACGATCCTGAAGTGCAGGCGGTTTCTGTCTGCACCCCAAACAATGTCCATGCGCAAATTGCCATAGATGCTCTGCGGGCTGGCAAGGACGTACTTTGCGAAAAGCCTGCTGCCCGTACCTATGCTGAAGCCTTGGAGATGCAGAAAGCCCAGCACGAAACAGGCCGCGTACTGAATATTGGCGTGGTAAACCGGTTTAATGACGGTGTGAATCGGATTAAGGAGTATATTGATGCAGGCCGGCTGGGGAATATCCACCATGTCTATGCCAGCTTTCGGGCTCATCGCTCTATTCCCGGCCTGGGCGGGGCGTTTACCACCAAGGCCATTGCCGGCGGCGGCGCCTTAATCGATTGGGGCGTACACTATCTGGATATTGTAATGTACTGTTGTGGGGATCCCACTGTGAAGACTGTTACCGGCGAGACCTTCTGCAAGCTGGGCAAGGAAATGGAAAATTATACCTATGTGAATATGTGGGCCGGTCCTCCGGATTACAGCGGTACATATGACGTGGACGATTCAGTCACCGGCATGATCCGCACCTCTGGTCCAGTTATCACCTTGAACGGCGCTTGGGCTCAAAACATTGGCGTTAGTGAGACCTATATTGATTTTATGGGCGACAAGGCCGGCATTCGCCTAAACTATGGCAGCGATTTTACCCTATATACTGCTGAGAATGGCGCCCTGGTAAGCTATACCCCTCAGTTTAATATGCGGGATCATTTCCAGAATGAGATTGATGCCTTTGTGGACTGCGTTCAGACAGGCAAAAAGCTGCCCTCCCATATCGACACAGTAATCATCACAGCCCAGATGATGCAAGCCATTTACGATTCTGCCGACCAGCACAAAGAGATTGTTCTGGCCTAGCTACGGAGGACGGAGTTCTGTTAATCTATCCACAGTGCTATTGTTCCTGTGTAAAACGCATAGGAGCCCCTATTTCTCACACCTGGTGTCTGTGTACTCTAGGCCACGCTCAGGCGCTGTTTTCGGCAGCCCTTGGGCATACAGTAGAGGCAGAGCTAAAAGAAACCATTAAGAGCGGTGGAGACCGCTGTGTAATCAAAATAAAGATATGAAAGGAGCCGGATTGTAATGTATCCATTCTCTATTGGCGTACTGCTGGAATCCTTTAAGCTGGAGACCCTGGCTGCCCTGGATAAAGCTGCCCAGTTGGGTATGTCCGGAGTTCAGATCAGAGTAACCGACGGGGATTTGACCCCAGAAAACCTAACTCCTGAAAAGCGCAAAGAGCTTTTAAAAGCCGTAAAAGACCGGGGTCTTACTGTCTCTGCCCTGTGCGGGGATATTGGCCGCTTTGACGACCCGGAGATCAACCCGGGCCGAATCGAGCGCAGCAAGCGCATTTTGGATTTGGCCAAGGACTTAGAGACCGACGTGGTTACCACTCATATCGGCGTAGTGCCTGGAGAGAAAAACCACCCCCGCTACGCTATTATGCAGGAGGCCTGCGGCCAGCTGGCTCAATATGCTGACTCCATGCAAGCCCATTTTGCCATTGAGACCGGCCCGGAGACTGCAGCCACCCTAAAGGGATTTTTGGACGGCCTCCACTCCACTGGAGTGGCCGTAAACCTGGACCCAGCCAATTTTGTTATGGTGACCGGAGATGACCCGGTTCAGGCGGTTCACATTTTGAAGGACTATATTGTTCATACCCACGCCAAAGATGGACGCCGGCTGCGTTATGTACAGCCAGAGATCGTCTATGGCTTGGCAGAGGAAGAAATGCTGGGGAGTAGTTCTTTCATTGAGCTCCCGCTAGGCGAAGGGGACGTGGATTTTCCCAATTACCTGAAAGCGCTGGACGAGATTGGTTATAAAGGATTTCTTACCATCGAGCGGGAGGTAGGAGATTCTCCTGCAGACGATATCGCTGCGGCAGTAGGTTTCTTGAATAAGCTAATCAAATAGAATTAGAACCGATTCCGGAATGTCGTGCTTTAACCTGCAAAAGGAAAAGGCGGCATTCCGCTTTTTTTGTCCAAACGGGTTGTAAAACAGAGAAAACAGTGGTAAAATCTTTCCAGTTAATAGTTCGTGCGGCAGGAGAAAAACCAATGGGTTCTTTTCTAACGCGATATCAATCGAGAAAAAACGGAGGGAATGCAAAATGGAAGAAGAACGTCATAAGGATGCCCTGCCGGGGCTGACAAGGGAAAGCTTGAAAAAGTTTCTTATTATTAACGCGGGGGTTTTCCTCTCATCTGTTGGAGTGTACTTTTTTAAGTTTCCCAATAATTTCACCACCGGTGGGGTAAGCGGCTTAGCTATTATTTTGGGCAAGTTGGTGCCAGGGATTACCCCTGCCTCCTTAATGGCTGTGATCAATGTAGTGCTGCTAGTAGTAGGCTTTGTGTTTCTCAGCAAAGATTTTGGCTTTTGGACCACCTACTGCAGCTTGATGTTCTCTTTTGAAACCTGGCTTTTGGAAAAACTCGCCCCAATGGAGGCACCTTTTACAGACCAACCTTTGCTGGAACTGTGTTTTGCTATTATGCTTCCCGCGGTGGGCTCTGCGTTGTTGTTCAATAGCGGAGCTTCTAGCGGCGGTACAGATATTGTGGCTATGATATTAAAGAAGCACACAGGCCTTACGGACATTGGGAAAGCCCTTTTTGTAAGTGATGGGTTAATCGCCTTGTCATCCTGCTGGATTTTCGGCATGAAGACCGGTCTTTTTTCCCTGCTGGGTTTGTTTATGAAGGCCTTTCTGGTAGACTCGGTGATTGAGAGCATTAATCTCTGCAAATTTTTTGCTATTGTTACCACAAAGCCTCAAGAGATCTGTGACTTTATTATTCAGGATCTGAACCGTAGCTCTACTGTAATTGACGGCATGGGGGCCTATACCCATGCCGGCTGTAAGGTAGTGCTTATTGCCTGCCGGCGGGGGGAAGCCGTGCGTTTGCGCCGAAAGTGCAAGACCATCGATCCCACCTGCTTTATGTTTATCACAAACACCAGCGAGATTATCGGAAAGGGTTTCCGTACAGTATAAATTGAGAAATGGAGAACCAATATGAGCGATGCCAAAGGCGAGTTCGTTGAAATATACCGGAACCATGTAGTGAGAGAGGGGAGTGACCGTTTTCTTACTTGGCTTTCTGGTACTGATTTTTTTACCGCACCAGCCAGCACTAGGTACCACAATGCATTTGAAGGCGGCTTGGTCCTGCATAGCATCAATGTATATAAGGTTTTACGGGGCAAGTACTTTGAAGAAGGCGATAGTGAAGAAAGTTTTGCGGTGTGCGCCTTGCTTCACGATGTATGCAAGGCGCAGTTTTATAAATCTTCTACCCGGAATGTAAAAAACGAGGCCACAGGTCAGTGGGAAAAAAAGCCATACTACACGATAGAAGACGCCTTTCCCTATGGCCATGGAGAAAAGTCTGTATATCTGATTGAGCGGTTTTTCCGCTTAAAACCAGCAGAGGCTATGGCCATTCGGTGGCATATGGGCGGTTTCGATGAAGCGGTAAAGGGCGGAAGCTTTGGAATTAGCGCTGCCTTTGAGCGGTACCCCCTGGCGGTTAAACTTCATCTTTCAGACCTGGAGGCAACCTATTTAGCAGAGCGGGAAAGCCGAAATCCTGGAGAGGGCTGAGCTTTGCGGAAAAAATGAGCAAAGAAAGGGGGCAGAGCTTTGGACGCCATAGCGGCCTTTGATCTGACCAAGCAATATAATCACAAGCTGGCGCTGCAAGGCATTAATTTCCAAGTGCCAGAGGGTAGGGCTGCCGCCTGCATAGGGGACGAGGGTTCGGGAAAAACCACTTTAGTCCGGCTGCTGGCAGGGCTGCGCAGGCCTACAGCAGGGGAATGCAGCGTTATGGGACTATCTCCTGCTTTTGAGTCCGCCCGTCTGCATGGCATAATGGGTACAGTGTTGCACAGCGCAAGGCTTTATGCCAATATGTCCATAGCGGATAATCTGCGCTTTTTCGCGGGAATGCAGGGTGTTACACGGGACGAGACGGTGGAGCGTCTCTCCTTTCTGCTCCATCGGCTGGATATTTGGGATGAGCGGGACAAGCATCCTAAGGAGCTGCCTACCGGTGTGCTTCTCCGGGCCGGCCTAGCCCGGGCGGTAATCCATAGGCCTAGGGTGTTGGTTATGGATGACCAAGGCGCGGGAATGGATATGGAGACAGCCCAGAGAGTGCGGGAGCTGCTGGACTATCTGGTTCAGGAAGAAGGCGTGACCCTCCTGTTTTGTAGCCAGAATATGAACTATGCCCAAAATATTTGCTCCTCCTTTGCATTGCTCCATCAGGGCATCCTATTGGCAAGGGGTAATTTCGAATCGTTGCGCATAGGCGGCGGGGTGCGTTTAAAGGCGGCTTTGCGCTTGGCCAAGGGCCAAGCGGCCCCAGCGGGTTTCCGTCTAGAAGAGGGAATATGGACACGAGAAATACAATCTGAAGCAGAAATGCCAAAACTCATCTCAGGGGTAGTAGAGCAAGGCCTTCAGCTTTACGAAGCTAAGGTAATGCGTCCTGAACTTGAGGAAATATACAGAGCCTACCTGGCGGGAGGCAGAAGAAGGGAGGAGAGCTACCTTGAGAGCCCAAGAACCAGCAGCACACAACCAAACCCGAGCCCCCAAGCAGGCTAGGCGTTCAGTAGAAGGGAAAACGGGCCTATTTTCCTCAGCGGAGGTTTTACTGGTAAAAAAAGATATGGGTGCCATTTGGGCACAGAAAAGCCAAAGATCGTTGCTCATGGCCCTACCGCTCATACTGGCGGCAGTAATCCCCGCAGTATACTTTGTGGCAATTTCGCTGCTGCCAGTGGCAATGGGGGCCAAACTTCCCCAGGCCTTGCTGGCAATTCTTCCCAAGTATGTTAACGGTTTGGATTACCGGCAGAGTTGGCTGGTTGCCTTTACCGATTTGCTTTGCCCGCTGCTGTTTCTATGTGTGCCAATCCTTACCGCCGCGGCCTCTGCCAGCTATGCCTTTGTAACAGAGCGGGAGAGCGGCACGTTAGAAAGCCTGCTGCTCACCTCTGTGGACGCCAAGGCTGTGTTTAATGCAAAGGTAACCAGTTGCACGGTGCTTTCCGCCCTGATTTCGGGTGTAGCTTTTGTCATTTTTAGCATTACAGCGGTTGTTGCAGATGTATTCGCCGGCGTGCCTCTTTTTTTTAGTTTGGATTGGCTGGTAATGGCCTTTTTGATGGCACCTGCCCTTTCTCTGTTTTCAGTGGTTTTTGTTGGGTTAATTGTTACAAGGGTTCACAGCACAGGGGAATCGCTGCAAACTATGGGGTATTTGATTTTGCCTGTAGCAGCCATTTACCTTGCCCAGTTTACCGGTATCTTTCGTGTGAACCTTTTAGCGCTTCTGATTATCTCTCTCATTCTGGCAATACTGGATGTTGTGCTTTTTAATGCGGCAGCCCGAGGCTTTGCTCCAGAAAAGCTTCTGGAAGATGAACCAAATGAATAAGCTGCCGTTCCAGCGAGCATGCTCACCCAGTTTTTTTAAAGTGATTTGAAAGTTTGTCAAGTTTTTGACGGAAACTTTGCGGGGGGTATGTCTAGAAATAGACAGGCGGCGTACAGCGGGATAAGGATTTTCTATTTTGTGGGCTCTGGCCTTTCCCGTAAAAGGGGAGAGGCCAGAAGGGGCACTTCACATAAGGAAGTGTCCCTTGTTGTGTTTTAGGTAATTTGCAAAGATAGTTGGCTATAATGAATTTGTAAGAATAATTGTAAGAACCAAAGCTGCAAAGAGAGTAATCTTGCCGCCTTTGCATAAACAGTAGAAAATATTGCCATTTTGTGTTATAATGCTTATGATGCTAAGAGCATGTTTGAAAAATCGAAAACGTCGTCTTTTGCCCAGAAGCGGTCATCTTCCGTGTTGAAAATCCTCGTAAAGCGCAAGTGTTACTTGCGGTTTTTCCTTGAAACTGACCACTTCCAGTCAAAGATCCTTCATTTCCTCTATTTTTCAAACAAGCCCTAAAGTTTCTCTTTGTTCTTATTTGAAAATCTATACTCAAGGAAAATATGCAATGGTTAATAGATACATAGACGAGGCTGTAAAAAGAAAATTATATGCGGAATCAATGGGAAGGTGTATGAATCCAAGTTGTCAGCGAGAGTTATTTTGTGAAAATGGCGACATAGTTGAAAAAGCTCATATCAATCCTTATTGTGAGACAGCCGACAACTCATTTGAAAATTTAGTTATACTTTGCCCGAACTGTCATACAGAATTCGATAAAAATCATGTTTTTACATCAGAAGAAGTTTTGGAATGGAAGAAAATCAGAAGAACGGAACTGGAAAAATTTTTCAGCAAACAGCTCGAGACATTTGAGGATTTGAAAAAGGAGGTTACCCCTCTACTTCAGGAAAACAAAACCATTTATGAAAGATATTACTTGAATGACAATAAAGCTCTGTGGGATAAATTTGAATTCAAAATATTGGTGAATAACAAAAAACTAAAGACGCTATTTTTAGCAAATTCTGACTTGATTCAGCGACATCGAAAGGAATCTTACTCAAATCTGGCGTATGTTCAATCTTTTATAGCACATATTGACGAATTCGAAGCAACTCGTACGGAAGAAGAAAAATGCAGGGAAATTCTTTTTCCACCGGAAATAAATTCAATGTTTGGAATTACTCCTGTTGAAGATTTCATTCTTCCCTCTACTGAGTCATTGGAGTTCTTAATTGAAAGGCTAAAGGCGCAAGGCAAATATGAAGGCACCGGTATTGGCATGGATCATCCATATATTCAGATGAATGATGAAGGACAGTCAGTTCGAGTTTTTTTGGATGATACGCCCCGATTGAGACAGTTGTATTATGATTATGGTTGTTTTATGGGGGCAAAAGTCCGCTTGGAAAGTTTAAATTATGCTTTTAAGTATATCCGTTCAAGAAATGTTGGTTTTGCATTTTTATCTGACAGCAATTTAAGAGAGATTACCATACAAAATACAAAGCTAATTTTTGTTTATGAATATTGCTTGAGCCAATCAGAATTAATGCGTCTCGCTCCAGAAAAAAATAGCATTGTTGTCAACTTACATAACTGGAATGGAGAAAGCTGCATATCAAAACAAGCATATATATTAGCGCAAAATATGAATGTTCGGTTGTTGACTATAAAAGGTTTTTATGGATATATTAATGGAATCAAATGAATTAAATATCGGTATTGCTGAACAAGTAAGAAAGCATATTACGCCGTTTGATTCTTTCAAGCATGTATTCCTATTTGGTTCCGCATTGAAGCTAAACGCAATTATAGCAATCCAAGAAATTATCAAGGAATACCAGCGGCAGAAAACCAACCA
>CAJUSM010000059.1 GCA_910588935.1 uncultured Oscillospiraceae bacterium | reverse complement strand
CCACACCCCGCAGCCTTTGAGAAAGGTAAGACTTCGCGAAGCGAAGTCTACGAAAATTTTCCCATTTTCTTCACCCTGCATTATTATACCACTTTTTTATGAGACGGGCGTGAGGGATGTGACAGGGCCACATTGTAGGAGTACAACACAAATTAGACAGAGAAGGAAGAAAAAGGTAGAAGTATGAGGGCAAAACGGATAAAGTGGAGTTACCACACTGAACAGTACCGAGAGGAGGTTATATCCTTTATGAGTAAAAGTATAACACAAGATATGGCGTATAGGCAATCCCTAATGAAGTGCACAGAGAAATATGGAGTAAGCCGAGCCAGCCGAAAGTATAACAAAGGCAGGTCATACATCTACTTCTGGAAACCGCTTTGGGGCGGGAGTGTAGAATCCCTGGCCTGCCAGTCCCGGCGGCCCGAGAGTCTGTTTTGCGTCATGCGCAAGCTGGGGATGTTTCCCGAGAAAAAAAGACTTACGTTCCCAAGCCTTATGGGCAGATAGCCTATCCAGGAGAGCGCATCCAGGTGGATGTGAAAGTGGTTCCCCACAGCTTACCGATGAAACCTCTCAACTGGCTTTCTCTCCCTATTCATCGTCCAATTTGTTTGACAAGCCTACAAATGAAGGGATGTGGGGAATCCGGCAATGGGGTGCTTCGGCCCCCGTTTTGTGATGCCTGAATTTTTCATCCCTCCTGTGGAACAGGCTGTCATTCCTTTACTCCCTAGGCCTCCCTAAACAATTTTCCAGCGGTTTCAGCCAGTTCCGGGAATAGCAGCAGATGCCAATCGGCTCATCTCTATAGCAAAGTGGCGCCTGCTGTCCCAGTCAGCGGCCCAGAGAAACCAGAAGCGCCGCCATTTTTAAAATGCTTCAGCCCATTGCTGGCGGGGAGACCGCTATGACTAACTGTAAGCATATGCTCTCATTGCCGCTGTGGTGAACCAGGGCTACAGCGAGCAGGTAATGGACGCGGCCAGGGCCGCCGGGGCTGGGGGAGGCTCGGTGCTCCACAGCCGCCACGTGGTAGACAGCAGCAAAGAAACCGTTAGCTTTTGGGGGTTTCATGTGCAGGAAGAAAAGGAAATGATCCTGATTATTTCCAGCGCGGAAAAAACGCTGGCTATAATGAAAGCCATCAGCGAGGAATGCGGAATGCGCAGCCAAGCCCAAGGCTTGGTGGTTTCCCCGCCAATTGACGATGCCTTAGGCCTTGGGGAACTGATGGATGACGCTGAGGAGAACTGACTGGAAAAAGGAGCCTGGCTGTCTAAAAATGGCAGCCAGGCCCTTTCTGTAAGAGAAATGTAAACACTCAGTGGGGCTTCTGTTAAGAAATCGTATGTATAATCATACCATAAGCTTGCTGCCCTGTATCTAGGTGAAAAGGACAGTAGAAACGATAAAACCCATTTTGGTGGGAGGTGATCACTATGAAAAAGTTATGCGTGCTTTTGGTTGCCTTCTTGGTTTTTACCAGCTGTGGGGTCCACAGCGACCCCAATGCCCTTACAGTCCAGTTCCTTTGCGATAGCGAAGAGGTATACCGTATTGATTACGTGGCCTATGTGGATGGGGAGTATCTATGCATGGGCGGTCTGGACGACTACGGTCAGGATACCTTAAAGGGAAAACGGGATCTGTTTCAGATGTTTTCTGAGCAGGACCTGAAGCGCTGGGGGAAAGACGGCAGGGAATATACCAATTTTGCCCTAGAGCTGCACCTGTATGACCAGGGCGGGGAGCAAGAGATCGGCGTAACCCAGCGGGTTGAAATGCCGGCCCAAATTGGCGCCAGCCACACGGTGCGGGTTACAGGGAATAGCACGAACGGATTCCAGGCGGAGATTATGGTTTAAGTTTTACACCTAAAGTGGAAACCAGGGGCCCATGGCAAAAAACCATGGGCCCCTGGTTTTTTACAAGGGCATATTTTAAAATAGGGGTTCCCATTTTATTTTTGAAACCGTTTCCCAGTGTTGCAGTAGATTACGGCAAAAATGCTCAGGCCTAACACCACTGCCAGGTAAATCCAGGTAAGCCATACTAGGCCAAGGCAAAAGAGCCCCGCTCCATACGCTGCCGTAGCCAATCCAATGATCAACAGGATTTTTCCCGTAAATTTTGCTAAGCCAGGGCCGTCCCAATGGGCTCTCTCCTCTGGCGTCATGGTGCTGTACCCGGCAATGATTCTGGCGCACTTGCCCATGCACAAGGGGATGGCTAAGCCTACCAATCCCAAACTGACTACCAGAAAAATGATTAGGCCCAGGAACTCCGTTGCAACCATAGAAACACCTCCTAGAGTGAGGGAAGGAAAGATGGAATTTATTTATTGAATAATGCTCTTTCCTGTCATCTCGGTGGGCTGGGGCAGGCCCAGCACCTTCAGCATGGTGGGGGCTATATCCGCCAGAACGCCGCCTTCCCGTAGCTCACAGGGGTGGTTGATTACGCAGAAGGGAACAGGGTTGGTGGTATGGGCGGTAAAGGGCGTGCCGTCCTCGTCCACCATCTTGTCCGCGTTGCCGTGGTCGGCGGTAAGCAGAATACAGCCACCCATTTCCTTTACAGCTGCCTCTACCCGGCCAATACAGGTGTCCACAGCCTCTACAGCCTTTACAGCTGCCTCAAATACGCCGGTATGACCTACCATGTCGCAGTTGGCGTAATTCAAAATCAAAGCGTCATACTTGCCAGATTTTACAGCCTCTACCATCTTATCGGTAACCTCATAGGCGCTCATCTCCGGCTGAAGGTCGTAAGTGGCCACAGCGGGAGACTTTACCAAAATCCGGTCTTCGCCAGGATACTGCTTTTCTACGCCGCCATTAAAGAAGAAAGTGACATGGGCATATTTCTCGGTTTCAGCAATGCGCAGCTGGGTCATGCCCTGGTTGGAGAGATACTCGCCAAAGGTGTTAGATAGCGATTCTGGCTTATAGGCCACATCCACGTTAGGCATGGTGGCGTCATACTGGGTCATGCATACATAGTGAACAGGGAAGAAGCCGTTCCGGCGTTCAAAGCCGGAGAAATCCGGATCCACAAAGGTGCGGGTGATCTCTCGGGCCCGGTCTGGCCGGAAATTGTAGAAAATAATAGAATCGCCGGCCTGTACGGGCTCAGCGCCCTTACACACAGTAGGCACCACAAATTCGTCGGTTACTTCGCTGTTGTAGGAATTCTGTACAGCGCAAATGGGGCAGTCGGCGGTAAGGCCCTCGCCGTAAACCATGGCGGCGTATGCTTTTTCCACCCGTTCCCAGCGGTTATCCCGGTCCATGGCATAATAGCGGCCCATCACAGTGGCTACCTTGCCCACGCCAATCTCTTCCAGCCGGTCCACCAGCTCGGCCACATAGCCCTTGCCGCTGGAAGGGGGCACATCCCGGCCGTCCAGAAAACAGTGGACAAATACCTTGGTGAGGCCCATCTTCTTTGCCATTTCTACCATGGCATACAGGTGGGTGTTGTGGCTGTGCACGCCTCCATCGGACAAAAGGCCCATAAAATGGAGAGCCTTGCCCTTTTCCTTGGCAGAGGTTATGGCGGTTACCAAGGCCTCGTTCTTTTCCATATCCCCTTCCCGGGCAGATTTGGTAATCCGGGTCAGCTCCTGGTACACAATACGGCCTGCGCCGATGTTGGTGTGGCCCACCTCAGAGTTGCCCATCTGGCCGTCAGGCAGGCCCACGTCCATACCAGAGGCGCCAATTTTGGTAACAGGGTTTTCTTTAAGAATACGGTCTAGGTTTGGGGTATTGGCGCTGACAATAGCGTTGCCTTCGTCTGGGGCAATGCCAAAGCCATCCAAAATCATCAAAACTAAAGGTTTTTTCATTTTGCCAATATTTTCCTTTCGCTTTTACTTTTTACGCATAGACCTAATCAGATCCACAGCCAGCAGAGCCAGCCCGCCCCCCAGGCAGAGCAAGGCCATAGCCGGAAGAAAGGGCCCCAAGGTGTTTAGGGAGTTTTTCCAGATTCCCGAATCGCCAAAGGAACCGGCAGCCAGAGCCGCCGCGGAGAGATACCGAGCGGTGATGAACAGGGCCGCTGCCAGAAGCAGGGTGCAGACATACTGCTTCAGACTGTTTTTCATGATTTTTAGCCCTTAGTGGCCGCGTCCACAATGGTGGCGAAATCCTGGGGCTTCAGGGAGGCCCCGCCGATCAGGCCGCCGTCTACGTCGGGCTGGGCCAGCAGCTCAGCGGCATTGGCTGCGTTCATAGAGCCGCCGTACTGGATGGTAATGCTGTCTCCAGCAGCGGAGTTATAAAGCTCCTTAATGGTCTGGCGAATAAGGGCGCAAACCTCATTGGCCTGCTGGGCGGTTGCGGTTTTGCCGGTGCCAATGGCCCACACGGGCTCATAGGCGATGATAACACGCTTAAGCTCCTCCTCGGTAACGCCGCCCAGGGCAATCTTGGTCTGCATGGCTACCAGCTCGCTGGTAATGCCCTGCTCCCGCTGCTCCAGAGTTTCGCCTACGCAGAGGATCACGGTAAGGCCGGCGTCCAAAGCGGCCCGTACCCGGTCGTGAACGGTTACATCGGTCTCGCCAAAGTACTGGCGGCGCTCGCTGTGCCCGATAATAACAATTTTTACGCCCATAGAGGCCAGCATCTCAGCGGAAATTTCGCCGGTAAACGCGCCGGACTTGGCCCAATGGCAATTTTCCGCGCCAATCTGAATGTTGGTGCCGTTGGCTGCTTCCTGAGCAGCGGAAAGATCCACAAAGGGGGTGCAGGCCACAACCTCACAGCCCGCGTCCTTTACCAAGGGTGCAATAGCGGCGATGAGTTCCTTGGCCTCGGCGGGGGTTTTGTTCATTTTCCAGTTGCCGGCGATAACGGCTTTGCGCAGTGCTTTATTCATAATGATCAGTCCTCCAAAGTTTGTTGTAAGTCTATGGGGAGCATAAGCAGGCACTCCCCTTTTTCCATGCCTTGCCCAACATGCTTTTTTAGGTTTTCGGTATCAAAATTCTCGCAATCTATGGCTTCGCATTTTTGGAACCATAAGAGCCCCGCCTTTGGGCAGCCCCCAAGGCGGCGGCAATAGCCGGGCCTCGGCTTTTTTTGCCTTTTCTCTTTCCCATTGCCTCAGCTCTTTAACTGAGGTTTGGATCCTTGGGAGCGTGAATTGTAATGTTGATTGATACGAAATTCGTGGTCATAGGCTGTTCTCGTGTATTTAAACAGGAATAGAGGACGGGGAAACCCCCGCCCCCAGTTAAGATTCCTTATTTTTCGTTTAGGCAGGCAATGCCAGGCAGTTCCTTGCCTTCCAGGAACTCCAGTGAAGCGCCGCCGCCGGTGGAGATATGGGTCATCTTGTCGGCAAAGCCCAGCTTTTCCACAGCAGCCGCAGAGTCGCCGCCGCCAATAATGGAGATGGCGCCGCTTTCAGCCACAGCAGAGGCCACGCCAATGGTGCCGGCCGCAAAGTTTTCCCACTCAGAAACGCCCATGGGGCCGTTCCAAACTACAGTGCCCGCGCCCTTAATGGCATTAGAGAACAGCTCAATGGTCTTGGGGCCAATATCCAGGCCCATCCAGCCGTCGGGAATGGCGGTGGAATCCACAACTTGGCTTTCGGTATTGGGGTCAAACTCCTTGCCTACCTTGGTGTCAATGGGTAGCAGGAACTTTACACCGGCCTTCTCAGCCTTTTCCAGGGTGGCCTTGGCCAAGTCAATCTTATCCTCTTCACACAAAGAGGTGCCAATGGTGTAGCCCTGGGCCTTGAAGAAGGTGTAGGCCATGCCGCCGCCAATAATCAAGGTATCTACCTTGGAGAGCAGATTGTCAATAACGCCGATCTTGTCAGAGACCTTTGCGCCGCCCAGAATGGCCACAAAAGGACGCTTGGGCTCGGTAAGGGCTCCGCCCATTACAGTGATCTCCTTCTGAATCAGGTAGCCGCACACAGCGGGCAGATAGTGGGAAACCCCCTCGGTAGAGGCATGGGCCCGGTGAGCTGTGCCAAAAGCGTCATTTACATAGATATCGGCCATAGAGGCCAGCTCTTTGGCAAAACCGGGGTCGTTTTTGGTTTCTTCCGCGTGGAAGCGAATGTTCTCAATAATCATCACGTCCCCATCGTTCAGAGCGGCGGCCTTGGCTTTTGCGTCAGGGCCAACTACGTCCTTGGCCATGGTGACCTGTTTGCCCAGCAGCTTGCCCAGCTCGGCTGCTACAGGGGCCAGAGAAAACTTCTGCACATCGCCCTTGGCGGCTTCTAGGAACTTGGCAGTGGCCTCAGCCTGTTCAGCCTCTGGCAGGGCCTCTACCTTTTTCTTCTCTTTTTTGTCCAGCTTAACAGTATCGTTAAAGATATTGTGGGGCCGGCCCATGTGGGAGCAAAGAATCACCTTTGCGCCGTGATCGGCCAGGTACTTTACAGTGGGCAGTGCGCCGACAATCCGCTTGGTGTCGGTAATGGCGCCGTCCTTCATGGGAACATTGAAGTCGCAGCGGACAAGAACTCGCTTGCCGGCAACGTCAATGTCTTCAACGGTCTTTTTGTTGAGATAATTCATTTTAGGAGCACTCCTTCATCATAGAAATCCAGTAGCAAAAGCACAGGCACTACTACCAAATATTGTATAACAAACTGCGGCTGTTTGCAAGTGGAACTTTGCGAAAACAGCCGCCTCTTTAAAATTTTACCAGAAAGAAATTTCTCCAAGCTCCGGAAACACCCGGTTCAGCCGTGAAATAAAGGGGACAAGGCCGCCAAAATCCAGAACCCGGCGATCAAAGGCCAGGCATAGGGGCAGAACTTTTCGAAAGCCAATCTCTTTTTTAGAGGCATTTGCGAACATCCCCGGTTTCTCTTGTATGGCAGAGATGCCCACAACGAATACTTGAGGCGGCAGAATCTCCAGCTGTTTTGCCATTTTCAAAAGGCTCTGCAGGCCGGCCTCAAACACAGTGAGAGGCATCATGCCGCCTTCTGGCAGGAGCCGGGGAACCCCTAAGTTGATCTGGGGGCAATAATCGCGCCGTTATGGCTTTTCAGGCCACAGGAGAAAGAGGCGTTTGGAGGATAGGGGCCCCTTTCAGGGCCAGAGCTACGGCTTTTAGCAGAATGGTATTTAAAACTCAGGCTGGTTCCCTCTTTCTGGAATCTGTCCTTTTGCTTTTTAAACTCTGAAAAGCACTCTGTGGCATCTGGTTCACACTACTGATATACGGCATGGGGCACTTCCTGCCGACCAGAATAGATTTTGTAAGCTACCATTCGCCTTTGCGGGCTCAGCTTTTTGAAGGTGAATTTTTTTCATGATTTTCACTGGTCTTTTCAACAAATTTAGAGTGCTACAGATTCTGGCAGACTATACCGAAAAGCAGGACGAACGCCAGGACTCACAGCCTGAACTGGTAAATATCCGCCTGTTTCCCTTGGTGAGAAAAGCTGCGTTCATACTCGCCGCCGTTGGCTTTGATGATCTGGGCGGATGGCAGATTCTTCCTCTCCACAGAGATGTGCAGCTCCGAAAGCCCGGCCAGCCTGGCTTTCTCACGGAGCAGCTCCAGCATCCGGCCGCCATAGCCTTTTCACCGGCAGGATGACCGGATACTGTAGCCGCGGTTCCCCAGGTCTTGGAGAAAGTCATTGAGCTCATGGCGAAGGTCAATAATGCCCACAATTTCTTCCCCGCCGTCAACAGCGAAACAGGTGTCGGTTCGCGCCCAATTAAGATTTACGGTTTCCGGATTGGCATTGCGGATAACGCTCTCCAGCCAATCCTCATAACTGTAAGCCTGGTCCAAGAGCGCGCTGCCGTAAATGACCATCTCTTTTTTTTGCTGAAAAACTTCTGGCGGAAAGCCAGGGCTTTCTCCTTGTGTTCCCTGCCAGACCGGACCAGTGTGAGTATAGGCTAGTCCATTTCCATTTCTCTTTTCGCCTGTTTCAGCCGGGCCATAATTTGCGCGAAAACCTGTTCCCGGTTCCGGGCGGTTTCAACCCAGGGCAGCTTGTATCTCTGGCACTGGGCTTGGATAAGCCGGCTCTGCTCCACCAAGCAATGGCAGCCCTCCATTCGCTCTTCATCGGAGAGGGAATAGGTGTAGTCTTCAGGCGTGTCATAGTTTTTTTGTATGGCAAACCGTTCCTCTGGGCTTAGGTCCCCGGTGAGGAGATAGAGAATCCGGCAGGTAGAGGAGAGCCCGCAGCGGATAAAATCCTCCGGCAGCAGCTGGTACATATCAATCACCATAGGGCCGTTCTGCTGGTCATATTCCTCAGGGCTTGTCATAGCCCGAAGGAAAGGGGCCATTTTCCCGCTGATGGTACAGAGGATTTCCAGGGAAGTTTTCCCCCGGTTCACGCTGAGGCCCGTATCCACCCCAGTTTCGGGAAAACACTGCTCAAACCCCGCAATCACGGCATCCATAGAGACATGTTGCCAGCCCCATTCCTTCGCGATGCGCCTGGATAGGGTGCTTTTACCCGCCCGGGGTACACCGGCCACAATTAAATGCTTCATTCCTGTACCGCCTTTCCCTTACTCTGGAGCCTTCATACTGGTTACCATACTGATGCCCGCCAGTTTCCGATACATTACCAGGTTTACCAACACGCTGAACAGTATGGTGAGCAGGGCGGCAAAAATATAGCTGGGGGCATAGATAGCCCGGCCAAACATAATCATATCAATTTCTGCCGTCCGAATCACAAACTGGTGCAGGGCAACCCCCAGCAGCAAGCCGCAGGCAGTGCCAATGGCGGTTAAGGCCCCGGTTTCCCGGTAGATATAAGCAGCCACTTCGCCGTTGTAAAAGCCCAGCACCTTAATGGTGGCTAGTTCCTTTTCCCGCTCGGTAATGTTGATATTGGTAAGGTTATATAACACCACAAAAGCCAAGGCGCCTGCAGAAACAATCAGGACCACAACAATATAGTTGATACTTTGGATGCTATTGTGAAAGCTTTGGGAAAGTTGAATGGTAGAGGTGGTCATAGCAACCTCGTCGCATTGCAGCAGGTCGGCAGACAAAGCCTCCTCACCGCCGGCTGGCCCATCCTCCGGCAGCCGGCACAGCAGAGAATTCATTTCCGCCGGCTCTCCAAAGGCCTGCTCCCATGCTCCAGAGGAAATATACAGGTAGTGGTAAACGTAGTTTTCGCAGATATCTGTAATCACAAATTCAGCTTCCTGTTCTGCCTGGTTCCTTACCGCAATACGGTCTCCCACCTTTAGGCGCTGGCGCTCCGCCAATTTTTCGGTAATGATCACAGAATCTTCGGTATAATCGATATCCTCGCCGCCACGGTGGCGGAACCGGAAAAAGTCTGGAAACCGGGAGGTCTGGGCAGGAACAAATATTGTAAGATCATCCTTTGGCCTGCCGCTTTGGGGTACAACCGTGCCAGAATTCTGCAGGGCGGCCAGGCTGTCCTCTATACGGCTGGTATCCTCCAATATTTCCTGGAGCTCTGGGCTTTCCAAAGCC
The DNA here is from genome assembly GCA_910588935.1 of uncultured Oscillospiraceae bacterium. GTDB lineage: Bacteria > Bacillota > Clostridia > Oscillospirales > Acutalibacteraceae > Acutalibacter. Next base: position 9,797 of record CAJUSM010000059.1, on the reverse strand, counting down.
TCCTGGCTGTTTAGCCCTACAATCAGCTGGTAATGGGAGAGCTCGCTGTACTGAATGCCCACAATGTCGGAAACCGAGTCTCGAATACCAAAGCCGGTAACCAGCAGGGCGGTACAGCCTGCAATGCCTGTAATGGTCATGAAAAACCTTTTTTTGTACCGAAATAGGTTCCGGCAGGTGACCTTTTGGGTAAATCTCAGCCGGCTCCACAGGGGTGTAATATACTCCAGCAAAATGCGCTTGCCGGCTTTTGGGGCCCTAGGCAGCATCAGCCGGGCAGGGGATTCCCGCAGGGCGGACCAGCAGGCGCTGAGAGTAGCAGCCAGGGTGCAGAGAGTAGCGGCAAGAGCGGCAAACAAGGCCAAAGGCCAGCTGAACGGAACGAGAATCCGCGGTAGGTCGTACATAATACTGTAAGCATGGATGATGACTGTGGGGAAGAGCCACATTCCGGCCGTAACCCCGGCAGTACAGCCAAGCAGGCTGGCTATGGCCGCGTAGAGCAGGTATTTGGCGGCAATCTGTACCGGGGAATACCCTAAGGCCTTTAGGGTGCCTACCTGCTGGCGTTCTTCCTCTACCATGCGGGTCATGGTGGTTAGGGCCACAAGGGCTGCTACCAGAAAGAAGAACACCGGGAAAACCTGGGCAATGGCAGAAATCTTATCTGCATTGGAGGCAAAGCTGGAAAAACCGGCGTTGTCGTCCCGGGTAAAGATATACCACTCGCCCTCTTCCAGCTGTGCAATCTCCTTTTCCGCGTCCCTAAGCTCCTCTGCGGCTTCTGCCAGTTCCTTGTCTGCCTCCGCCTTGCCTTCCCAATACTCGTCCCAGCCTTCTTTTAGCTCTTCTTTGGCCTCTGCCAACTTTTCCAGGCCATCGTCGTACTCCTTTTGCCCTTGGGCAATTTCTTTTTCCCCATTGGCGAGCTCTGCTTCTGTGGCCTGCATGGTTTCCTGCAAAGTGGCCTCTGCACTGTCCAACTGGGCTTTCTGGGTGTTCAACTGGGCCTGGCTGCTGTCCAGCTTGCTTTTTTGCCCGTTGAGCTGGGCCTGGTTCTTGTCCAGCTCTGCCCGGCTGGCCTGAGCCTTAGTCAGGCCTTGCTGATATTCCGCTATTCCGGTTTCCAAGGCCCGCCTGGCAGCGGCAGTGTCAGTGCCCTGGGCAGAGAGGGCCTGCAGCCCCTGCTTCAGCCCGGCAAATTGTCCGGCGGCCTCTGGCGCCAGCTGCTCCAATTGAGCAATCAGAGCTAAAGCGTCTTGGTCGGAGCTTGCCCCCGGCAGGCCCATTTGCTGGGCAGCCTGGTTCAAAGCGGCCTTTCCTTGGTCCAGGGCATCCAGATTGGCCTGGGTTTGGTCCAGCTGGGCCTTAGCCTGTGCCAGCTGGGCATCTCCCTGTTCCAGCTGGCGGTAGCCCTGGGCAAGCTGAGTTTGGGCAGAACTAAGCTGGCTGCGGCCTTGGTCAATTTGGCTCTGGGCATTGGCAATCTGAGACCGGCCATCTGCAATCTGCTGCCGGGCAGAGGCAGTCTGGCTCTGGTACTCTGCCCGCCCGTTTTCCAGCTCTTTCCGGCCGCTTTCCAGCTCGGCCTTGGCATCTGCCAGCTTTTTTTCGTTGTCGCTGATTTCCTGCTCGCCGTCTTCCAGCTTTTTCTTTGCGTCGGCCAATTCCTCTTCTGCCTCTGCCTTGGCCTCCTCATATTCTTGCCGGCCATCGTCCAGGGCTTCTTGGGCATCGTTTACTATGCTTTCATAGCGCAGGGCAGCCTGCTCTTCCCCCAGGGGTTCCAGCTGGTCCCGCACTTCCTCTACTAGGTCTTGGTAGTTTTGGTGAAACGCGTTAAGAGGCTTAGCGTTCTCCAGCGTCATATAGATAGCGGTATAATAGTCTTGGTCAAAGCTTTCCGCCGGGGTATAAGCCATCAGGTTCAGGGTGCCGGTGCCGGCGGCAGAGCGTTCCGATTCCAGAGAAAGGTACATAGGCGTCTTTACAGTGCCCACCACAGTAAACTCCTTCGGCAAGGCCTCGTTTTCACCGTCTACCAGAAGGGTCTGGCCAACCCACTGGCTTTCTCCGGTAAAGCTCTGGGTAAGAACTACAGCACATTCCCCAGCCTTTTCAGGCATTCGCCCTTCCTGAAGAATGGGCGAGTTTATATCTTCCCACCCCTCTAAGGGTAGGCTGTGGAGCCGGGTGGTATAAGAGTCCCCTTCCCCAGAGACCATAACCAGATCCAGGTCATAGGCAGGGGAAAGGGCCTCCACGCCTTCTAATTGGCTTAAAGCGTCCAGATCGTCCTCTGTAAGGCCCAAGGTGGAAACAATCCGCAGATCAAACATATTGCCAGCGTCACAGTAGTCGTCGGCAGAGATGCGCATATCCAGCGGAGAGGCCAGCACGCCGGCCAGGAATCCGGAACCCAAGGCTACAATGGCAAAAATAGCCAGAAAGCGGGACTTTGTGGTGCGCACAGTGCGGAGCACGGTTTTGCAAAAGCTTTTTTTCATTGGCTGCATCCCCCTGATTATTCTCTTACCATTCAATTTGCTCTACTGGGATGAGATTTTGGTTTATTTGGTTGGAAATCGCTTTGCCGCTTTTTATGCGGATTACCCGGTCTGCCATGGCGGTAAGGGCGCTGTTGTGGGTAATTACCAGCACCGTACGCCCGGTTTTCCGGCAGGTTTCCTGGAGCAGCCCCAGCACCGCCTTGCCGGTGTTGTAGTCCAGGGCGCCGGTAGGCTCGTCACAAAGCAGGATTTTAGGGTTTTTAGCCAGGGCCCGGGCAATGGCCACCCGCTGCTGCTCGCCGCCGGAAAGCTGGGCGGGAAAGTTGCGCAGCCGCTCTCCCAGGCCCACCTCTTCCAAGGTTTTCCGGGCATCCAATGGGTTAGGGCAAATTTCGCTGGCCAGCTCTACGTTCTCAATGGCGGTTAAGTTCTGTACCAGGTTGTAGAACTGAAAGACAAAGCCTACCTCCAGCCGGCGGTAGGCGGTAAGCTGTTTAGAGCTGTAATTGCTGATTATGCGGCCGTCTAAGGTAATGCGGCCTTCATCACAGGAATCTATGCCGCCCAGCATATTGAGCACAGTGGTCTTGCCCGCGCCGGAAGGGCCTACAATCACGCAGAACTCGCCTTTTTCCACATAAAAGCTGATATGGTCGGCAGCTGTGATTTTTTGGGTGCCCATTGTGTAAAATTTACACACATTTTCAAATTCAATAAAATGCAACCTTGTTTCCTCCGTTTTCCCAAAATTTTTCTGATAGGCTTTTTCCTGATTTATCCAGGGTAATATACCACGCAAAGGCCACCCTATAGGCTTTGCGCGGCGCCGCCCTATAATTTGCAAGCAAGCTTGGGCTATTCCAGCTGGATCCCCAGGCTGTACAGCAGGTTGGAGGCTTCGGGCAGAGAGAACCTAGCATCCTTCATCACACAGCTGGGCACATCCACCTTATAGCCTTGGGCCTGGCGGAAGTCCGCGCCAGAGAGATTGCACCGGAAAAATTCTGTTTCAATCAGCTCGCAGCCTTGAAAATTGCCCTCTGTCAAATTACACTCCGAGAACATGCAGCCAGAGAACGAGGAGCCGGCAAACAGAAAGCTCCGCAGATCCATCCCAGTAAAGAAGTTGTATTTTAGCCGGCAGCCGCCCAGCTTTTCCAGGGGGTCACCAAAGCCGCCAGAGGGCAGCAGCAAACCCCAGTTGACGCTGGTAAGGCTGCAGTTGTCTAGGGAAAGAAATTTCACCTGGCTATACTCAGATGTTATTTCACTAATCCGGCAGTTGATGAACCTGCACTCTGTAAGGGTGCAGCGGGTTAACAGGCAGTGCTCAAATGTGCAGTCTGTAAAGGTGCAATCCACAAGGGTAAGGCCAGAAAAGGTCTCTTCCATTAGGCTAAGTTTGCAAAAGGTTTCACTTTCGTAGTAATTTGCAGGCATAGGCGTTCCTTTCGTTTACAGAAATTCCGAGTGGGGATAGGCAGCTTTGGCCGCGGCCCAGTTGTAATCCCGAAGCTCCCCGCTGCACTCCAGCTGGGGATAATCCCATTGGCGCAGTACCTCAAACACGCCTACAGCTACAGAATTGGCAAGGTTCAAGCTGCGAAAGCCTCCCAGCATAGGGATGCGCACGCAAGCTTGGGGGTGTTGAAAGAGCAGGTCCTCAGGCAGGCCGGCAGACTCTTTGCCGAAAAAAAGGTAGCAGCCATCCGGATACGAGACGTCAGAGTGGCGGTGTTGGGCTTTGGTAGAAAAAAAGAAAAAATTACCGTTGTTTTTTTGGAAAAACTCGGACAAGCTATGGTACATATGCAGGTCCAGATAAGGCCAGTAGTCCAGCCCGGCATGGCGGAGCTTTTTGTCAGTGGGGGTAAATCCCATGGGGCCCACCAGGTGGAGAGAAGCGCCGGTAACAGCGCAGGTTCTGGCAATATTGCCGGTGTTTTGGGGGATTTCGGGTTCTACCAGCACAATGTTAAGAGCGGGCATAAGGAATTTTCCTTTCGTTTAAGGTAAAAACAAACACATAGATAAAATGCAAGATAGTAGAAGCGGGGCCTGCTTTTTTAAGATACCGAAGCCCGGCGGTAAAGACTGCGGGGCAAAGGTCTATCACCTTCCTGCCGGCCTTAAAATCAAGAAAAATCTTCCCAAATCTCGCCCATAAGCACGGCCCCATATCAATCAAATTTTGTCCCAGTTCCCCGGATTTTACCTCGCATAAATAGGAAAGGAGGCGGGAAAGATGAGCATGACGGCAGTTTTGCGGCTGTTTCACTTTCTTATTATTTTAAGGAGGATCGATACCATGTATAAACAGAGTATGAGTGTAGCCAAGGGCGTGGGCATGGGCCTGCTGGCTGGCGCGGCCGTTGCGGCAATCAGTACCAAAGCCATGTCCGGCTCTCACCGAAAAGCGGCCCATATGAAAAAGAATGCCAGCCGGGCTATCCATACGGTGGGGAACATTATAGGAGATATGGAAAAGATCCTGAAGTAAAGCGCTGGCAAAAAGCGGCGGGGCCCGGTATTCTGTGTGAGCAGAGCACCGGGCCCTGCCGCTTTTTTAGGCGCCGCCTAAAGCGGGTTAATCCCATTCCGGCTGGGAAAGCTTTTGGTAGAGCACGCCGTTATAATATTTGCCCTCTTGCCATTCTCCATCAAAAACCACTCCGCCATTTTGGTCGAATTCTGTACCATGGCCATGGCGCTTGCCGTCCTTCCAGCCGCCGTAATACAGCAGCCGGCCTTCCCGGTCAAAGGCAGAGCCCAGGCCGGTAGGCTCTCCCCCAGACCATTGGCCTACAAAAACCGTGCCATCCTGGCTGTTTACCACTACGCCAGCCCCTTCCTTTTTGCCGTTCTCAATCCGGCCGCTATACCGCAGGCTGCCTTCGCTGTCAAAAAGAGTTACCAAGCCCTGAGGCTGGCCATCCTGCCAGTGGGCAACGTGAAGGGCGTGGTCACTGTCACGGAACGACACCCCCAGTCCGTCTCTTCGGTCATTTTTCCAGGAGCCCGCATAGCATAAATTGCCGTCTTTATAGTAATAGGCGCCAAAGCCGTGGCGCTTGCCGTCCTCATACTCCCCTTCGTAAGAGGTCATGCCGCCTGGCTGCTCCATTCGGCCCCGGCCAGTGGCCTTGCCGTTCCGAATGTCTCCCTGGTATCCGCCGGGAATCGAGGAAAGGGGAGAGGCGGGAGAAGTTTCCCCCTTCTGCTGGGATGGGGAAACCTGAGCCTGGTCCGCGCTTTTCCCAACAGCCTCTGCTTCTCTGGGCACCGTTTGGAAATGAGGCAAGGGTTCAGGCTCCTTTTTCTCGGGATCCGGCTGGAGCCCGGCTGTCTTTTCCGGCTGCCCGGAGCTAGGTTTGTCCATCTCCTGGCTGGGTTCCGGCTCTGCTACTGCCGCTATGCTTTCTTGGATGGCAGCTGTCTCCTCTTCTTCATGCCCAGAGGAGGAGAAAAGATCTTCATGCTCCAGGGTCCAGGGCTTGTCGCTGTCCTCAATGGGGACAGGCTGCACAAAGTCGGAATCAGAGAGAAGGGGGGAATAGGGCGCGCCCTCTTCAGAAGCGCTTTCGGCAGCGGAAAGGCTGCCCTCCGGCGGCTGGATTTTTGCGTATTCCTCTAGGCTGGTAAAGGTGATGGCTGGTTCAGAGTCGTCAGTATCGTCTAGCAGCTCCCCATCCTTTACCTCCCAGGCAGGCATTAAAACCATAGAACCGCTTTTGATTTCCTGCATGGAGGCCTGGCGCTGCTCTGCTTGGGCAGAAGAACAGAAGCAAAGCTCCCCCTGGGTGGTAGCCGCAACCAGTTGGGGCAAGCCGAACTGGGCATCCAGCAGGCTTTGCTCTGCGGAGCCAGCGCGGTAAGGGGCAGGATGGAGGATTGTGGAACGGAAATCTTTCGCGGCCGGGTCCCAATCCCGGCGCTCCACAGTGCCCTGGTCGCCAGGCCGGAAAACCAGCTTTGGCGCGGAGGCGTTCCAGGGCTCATAGTACTGGGTTTCTGTCCAGCAGTGGTTTTTATCAAAGAAACTGCGGCTAACAATGGTTCCCGAAAGCTCCCGAACAACCACCAGCCATCCTTCCTTTAAGCCAAAAGCCTCTTCCAGGGGCACAATGCCGTTCATTGCTTCCGCTGTCCGTTTCCAGTAAAAGCTCCGGCGGGCAATTCTGCCCTTTACCTGGCTGCTGTATCCGCTTAGGGCCCGGTTCTTATCTACCCGCACTGCTTGCCGGCGGTCCTTTAGAAACTTTCGTCTGGCATTTGCCAATTCGCTTTGTATGGTGTCTATGCTGTCCCGCTGCGGAAAGCACAGCCAACAAATTTCAGAGCGGTTCTCCATATCCTTCTTCCCCCAATATACAGTGCTGATCTTTTTACCAAAACAGGCAATTTGCACAAAATAACTGACATAGGCAGGCTGGAGGCGAAAGAACCGCAGGCAGCCTCACCTTGCTTACATAAAAGAATCTGTTCGGGGCACCGTTGCTTTTAAAAAGCAAAAGCGCCAAGTTTTGCCCTTATTATATCATAAAATGACTGCCAGGTACACGAAAAAATGAAGGAATCTGAAAAATTCCCGAAAGTTCTTCCCTTTTTTTCCAAAAGCATGGTATAATAGACTTTGTAAAGCGCCACGGAAGAAACGGCTGCGGCCATTTCTATAAGCAAAGTATGGCCCTGGAAAGAAGGAGAAATTATGAACCCATCCCTGGCAGATATTACAAGGAGCATTACAGCCTGGCTCATTGGCTTTGCCTACAACCTGTTTTTGGCCGGCCTAATCTTTTTCGTTGGCTGGCAGCTGGGCAAATTGGCAGCCCGGCTGACCAAACGGGCTGCCCAGCGGGGCCGTGTAGACCCATTGGTGGCAAGTTTTCTGGGCTCGCTGATGAAAGCCCTGGTTATCCTGGTATCCTCAGTTAGCGCCATTGCCCAGCTGCAGATCAACATTACCTCTTTGGTAGCGGCTTTGGGCGCGGCGGGGCTAACCGCCAGCTTTGCCCTGCAGGGCAGCCTTTCCAACTTTGTCAGCGGTGTACAGATCCTGTTTACCAAGCCTTTTAAAATGGGGGATTATCTGGCTTTCGGCGGGTATGAAGGCACCGTAAAGCGCATTGAGATACTCTACACGGTTTTGGCAACCTTTGACAATAAAGAAGTAATTGTGCCCAACTCTAAAATCACTGGCGATGTGGTGGTAAACTATACCTCCAATGGCACCCGCCGGCTGGATCTAAACTATTCTGTCTCTTACCAGACAGACTTGGGCCAGGCCAAGAAAGTTCTGGAAGGCCTGGCGGAAAAGGACAGCCGGGTACTGAAAGACCCAGCCCCGGTAATTGCCGTAGGCGACTGGAAGGACAGCTCGGTTACCATTTCCGCCAAGCTTTGGTGCCGGCAGGAGGAGTATTGGAACCTGTACTTTGCCATGCAAGAGGCGGTAAAGCTGGCCTTTGACCAGGAGGGCATTGAAATACCCTTTCCCCAGGTGGATGTGCATATTAGAGAAAACAAATAGGGCCTGCCCGGTTTTGCCGGAAAGCCCTAAATTGTTCCATTATTGATGTTAGCGATTACACAGCGCGGGTTACTTTGCCGGAACGCAGGCAGCGGGTGCAAGCGTACACGCGCTTGGGGGTTCCGTCAACAATTGCCTTAACCCGACGGATATTGGGCTTCCAGGCACGGTTGGAATGCCGCATCGAGTGAGAAACCTTACAACCAAAAGCCACGCCCTTGCCGCAGAATTCACATTTTGCCATATCTGCACCTCCTTGCAGCCGGTAACTCGGAACCGGAATTTCCAAAAAAAGCACCACCGCTTGGGTGGCCGCGAACCAAAAATACAGGTTCTCGGACTCAAACAATCAAAATTATAGCAGATGGACCGGGAAAATGCAAGTTTTTTTTGAAAGGAATTGTCTTTTTCCGGAAAATAGGTTATAATCCATTGGTATAAAACGGAGCTGGGGGAGCTGGGCCCTTTTCAGCCGGTTGAGAAAGGATTGTGAATCTTTTGATTTTTAATGTAATCCGCAGTATTATAAGCGGCCAGAGCATCGACATTTCTGCTGTAACCGCTCAGGTGCTGGCCATTATTTTTGTTATCGTATGCATTCTGCCCTTGCACGAGCTTGCTCATGGCTGGGTGGCGAACAAGCTGGGAGACCCTACCGCCAAACTGGAACGCAGGCTTACCCTAAACCCCTTGGCCAGCGTGGATCCGGTGGGAACGGTGTGGCTGTTTCTTTTTGGTTTTGGCTGGGCAAAGCCTGTGCCGGTTGATCCCAGGTACTTTAAAAAGCCAAAACGGGATATGGCCATTGTGGCGGCCGCCGGGCCTGTTTCGAACCTGCTGGCCGCGCTGGTAGGGGCTGTGCTGGCGTATGTCCTTATCATTTTTGTTCCTTACAATGGCGTTACAGCTTTTGTTCTCAATATTTTTCAGTATTATGTTATGGTAAACGTAACTCTTGCCGCCTTTAACCTGCTGCCGGTCCCGCCTTTGGACGGCTCTCGGATTTTAGGGGCCTGCCTAAGTGACCGGGCCCTTTCTGTCTATTACCGGTATCAGAATATATTTGTTATGGGTATGTTTGTTCTTATGTTCTCCGGGGCCCTTTCCGGACCGCTTTTCGCCATTGAAAATCTGTTTTCCAGGGCGGTTTTCACAGTGGCCGGCCTGCCTTTCCGGCTGTTTGGGCTGCTATAAGGGCTATGGAAAAGCTGCAATACAAGCTGGAGGTCTTCCAGGGGCCGCTGGACATGCTGTTGGCTCTGGTGTCCAAGAATAAAATTGATATATATGATATCCCCATTGCGGATTTGCTGGATCAATACATGGAGCAAATTGACCTAATGCGGGAGGCAGACCTGGATGTGGCCAGCGAGTTTCTGGAAATGGCTGCCCGGTTGGTATACATTAAAACCGCCTCTCTGCTGCCCAGGCAGGAGGAAGAGGAGGACCCCCGGCTGGAGCTGACAGGCCTGCTGTTGGAGTATGCTCAGTGCAAGCAGGCAGCGGCCAAGCTTCAGGAGCTGGCCGCTTTCAATACCGTTACCCGCCCCGCGGAAGAGCTGCCTGCCGACTATACCTACAAGCGCATCCACCATCCCCGGGAGCTTCGCCAGGCCCTGCGGGCTGCCTGGGGCAAGGGGAGAAGCTTGCTGCCGCCTAAGCCGGAAAGCTTTTCAGCCCTGGTCTCCACCCGAATTGTATCTGTGGCCAGCCAAACGGTTTTTGTACTGCGTACCCTTTGGAAACAGGACGCTGTG
>CAJUSM010000058.1 GCA_910588935.1 uncultured Oscillospiraceae bacterium | reverse complement strand
CCCCTGCACTTACCTTTACTTTAATGGACAGCCCTTTGCCGACGGAAACGATTTCTCTCTTGCAATTGGAATTGTGGATGAAGCCATTGGCTCTTATCCTTTTGCCCGCTTCGGCTGGAAGATCTCCCACAACGCTCCCTATCTTGGCATGGGCGCTGAACCGGAAACCGGCGCGCGAATGGCTGTGCCCGTAGAAAAAATTTGAACAAAAAATCGGTTCCCCAGGTTTTTGCCTCCTTGGGAGCCGATTTTTCTTACTCCAAGCGGGTCAGCACTCCATCAATTACTTGGTAACGGCGGGCTTGGTTGATTTCCATTTTTCGCACTACTTGCTCTTCCAGGTCAATACCCAATATTTCAGCCAGACCCAGCAAATAAATAGCCACATCGGCCAGCTCCTCCCCCAGGTCTGGCTTATGTTTACAGTAGGCGGCGAAAGCCTCGCCCACCTCGCCATATAGATAACAGAATTCCAAGTTTACATCTGTTACATTAAACCCGTGATCCAGTTTGTTTTGATATACTTGCTTCTGCAGGGCCTTCCAATCCTCCATTAAAGTACCTCTACAGAAAAACTATGGGCACGGGATGCGCCAGGCGCCAGGATGATCATCCCCTTCTTTTCCTCAAACTCATCGCCTTCTGAAACCAGCGTGGCGCAACCTGTCCAAGGCTCCAAGCACACATAAGGTCCGTCATTTGCGGCAGACCAAATACCAAACATAGGAAACTCTTCAAAATCCATTGCAATCCCTTTTCCTGTGTTCTTATTTAGAACACGCACCCAGTGAGAATTCAGGTTTTCAAACACCAGCGCATCCTGATAGAATAGCTCATGCTTTAAAGGGATTTCCTGGCCATTAAGGACAAAACCCTGCTGATCCCAGTCAATGAGTCCAGCCTGACGGTCAATGACAGGGCAGGTTTGTGACTCCGGGGAATCAAAAACTATCGTGTAATCCTCAAAGTTTGCAGATTCATTGACAGGAATATTAAACCCAGGATGTCCGCCAATGGCATAGATCAACTGGGAAGAGCCACAATTTTCCACCTTAAATTCTGTTACAATGCCTTTGCTTTCCAGCCGATAGCGAACAGTAAGCTTGAAATCATATGGATACATACTACGGGTCTCCGGCGATGCGGCAAGCACCAAAGAGATAGAAGCTGACGTCTGATTTTCCCAAGCAAACTCTGTCTGCTTGGCGAAGCCATGGCGGCCCATCTCGAACCACTGGCCTGCAATCCGGATTTTTCCCTCACGAAGCGCTCCAACGATGGGGAAAAGCACTGGGGCATGTTCCCGCCAGTGTTTAGGATCCCCTGTCCATATATACTCAAAGCCGTCTTTTCCCTGCAGAGAGATGAGCTGCGCGCCTAAAGAATCAATTTTAGCGGTAAAATTATTGTTGGAAATCTCGTAAATCATTGTGCCCCACCCTTTCTCGATTTTTTTCATTATACCAAACTGACTGAAGAGTTGCAAGGAAAAACTGAAAGAGTACGTGTCAAAAACACCTCCAACAAGAGAGCAGATTCTTCTTTACAACCCGTCCGTTCTACCGTATAATAATCAAAAACATGATACAAAGGGTGATTTTGAATGTCATTCTCTTCCCAGCTACGCCTTGTGGCCGGCTTCTCTTCCTATCAGCCCCGCCTTTCCACCGATCAGCTTTTTTTGCCCAATCCCGGCTGTTTTCAGTTTGACGGTCCCCTAGACCAGGCCATACATTTTATTCAAGAGCACCAGCTTCTGGACGCCGCCCTCTGGACCAGATTTACCGACCAATTTCGTACCGCCTCTGACGACGATCTAGGCTGGCGATGCGAGTATTGGGGAAAGCTGATGCGTGGCGGGACGATGGTATATGCCTATACTCAGGACGCTGCTCTTTACCAGCAGCTTGAGGCTACTGTTCGGGACATGCTTTCTACCCAGGATCCGCTGGGACGCTTTTCTACCTACAGCGTGTCTCAGGAATTCCAGGGCTGGGATCTCTGGGGGCGGAAATACATTCTGCTGGGGATGGAACATTTTTATGATGTTTGCCGAGATGAAGACCTAAAAAAAGCCATCCTTGCCGCGCTCCTGGACCATACCGATTACATAATTGCCCATATCGGCGAGGAACCAGGGAAAAAGGACATTCGCTATACCTCCAATTTCTGGGAAGGAATGAACTCCTCCTCTCTGCTGGAGCCTGTGGTCCGACTATATAATATGACTGGAGAGAAGCGCTTTCTGGAATTTGCCAGATATATTGTAGACCAAGGTGCAATTCGCTCTGCCAACCTATTCCGTCTGGCTTTGGAGAACCAGCTGGATCCTTGGCAATATCCAGTGACAAAAGCTTACGAAATGATGTCTTGCTTTGAAGGCCTGTTGGAATATGCCCGAGCAACAGAAAACGCGGAGTGGGGCCAAGCCGCAGTTAATTTTGGACGGCGAGTTCTCGCTTCTGATATTACGGTAATCGGCAGTGCTGGCTGCACTCATGAGCTTTTTGACCATTCCCGACTGGGTCAGGCAGACCCGGCTTTTACTGGAATTATGCAGGAGACTTGCGTTACCGTTACCTGGATGAAGCTGTGCTGCCAACTACTCTTGTATACCGGGGACGCCGTTTTTGGCGATGAAATGGAACGTTCGGCCTACAACGCCCTGCTAGGAGCTGTAAACACTGAAAAAATCAGCGGAGACCCCCTCTCCCCTCACGGCTGGCTGCCTTTTGACAGCTACAGCCCCTTAAGGGTCGGCCACAGAGGCCAGGCAGTGGGGGGCCGTATGGTAATGGCCGACAATACCATATATGGCTGCTGCGCCGCCATTGCCGCGGCCGGACTAGGACTTGTGCCCAGCGCCAGCGCCCTCCTCCGCAGGGATGGAATAGGAATAAACCTGTATTTACCTGGCACAATGGGGCTGTCTACCCCTGCCGGCCAGGAGATAAAAATTCAAATTGAGACCAACTATCCCATGGGGGAAACCGTTTCACTTTGTTTATCTCTCCAGGAACCGGAGAAATTCACCCTTTCTCTGCGGATACCCAGTTGGTGCAGCGATTCCCAAGCAAAGGTGAATGGTAAGGCTCAGCCATCTCATACAGGCTGGCTAGAAATTTCCCGCTTATGGGCAGATGGCGACCGGATCGATCTCCTGTATCCAATGCCGGTTAAAGCGTTATATGCCCATCAACTGGGTCAGGGCGCAAAACAGCTTCCCCCTTATCTATCCCTTAGTCGAGGGCCAGTGGTGTTGGCCAGAGATGAGGCCTTAGGCGGCCCCGCACTGGGTTCAAGCCTGGAAATTTCCGCAGACTTCCGGGGCGTTGTAGCAGCAAAAAAGGAGGAGCCTCACAATCTTCCATTTCCCGTTCTGCAGGCTTGGGATATTCCTTTATCTCAGGGCGATACTCTGCGCCTAGTGGATTACGCTTCCGCTGGAAAGGATTATAGCAGGGCAATAGAAGCCTGGATTCCTACAAAAGGAATAGAATAAACTAAAAGCCGCCTAAGGCAAACAGGCGGCTTTTAGTTTATAAGTAGAAGTGCGACTCTAACAGTTTCATTGTCTGCTCTGGCGTACGCCCCTTCTGGCGCACCAAAGTGAAAAATCCGGAGTTTTTTAAAGACTCGATATTTTTCTGGGCTGTTCACCTATGTCAGACAGCTTCTATAGTTTTCCATTTGTCCATGCCGTGCTCTAAAAATTCTGAACGCGCGACAAGGTAAACTGTTTTTCGTCAGCTTCCCGACCGAAGAAGCGCTTCACCGAAATGTTTGGCAGGGAAAGCATAACTGCCACATGGTGATAATCAGATATCTCTTTGAGTACCTCTATGAAGATATTGGTAGCACAAAAAACCTTTTTTCTGCGCCGCACCAGCTCCAGTCCAGCGCCCTCTTCACTACAGTCAGAAATCCAGCGAGCATACTTCTGTGGCGTCCGGCTTACTAACTCCTGCTACACTTTAAGCTGCTCCGCTATCTTTTGCAACCTTGTGGGTTTCGCCTCGCTTCTGCAAGACTCTAATCCCGCAGAGCATGAGCGCCAAGATCCCCAACGATACGCCAATGGTAATCCAGGGGTTGCGCACAAAGCCCGCTACCAGATAACCGATAAAGCAGACGATTGCTACGAAAGCAGCATAAGGCAATTGGGTTTCCACATGGCGCAGGTGATCACACTGGGCCCCTGTAGAAGCCAAGATAGTGGTATCAGAGATGGGCGAACAGTGGTCGCCGTAAACCGAACCAGCTAATGTTGCGCCCAAGGAAGGAATCAGCACCTCTGCCCCTGCGGGACCGGCACAGATCATAGAAACAATTGGCAGCAGAATGCCAAAGGTTCCCCAGGCTGTGCCCATGGAAAAGGAGAGGAATGCTGCCACGGCAAAAACAATAGCAGGCACCAAAGCAAAAGAAAGATTTACGCTGGTAACAAATTGGCTGACAAAGTTTCCAGTACCAATCATCTCCCGGCACACGCCGCCCAAGGCCCAAGCCAGAATAAGGATTGTAAGCGCAGGAATCATCGTCTTTATACCGTCAATAATTCCAGACGTAAACTCTTGCATCGTCATAATTTTTCGGGGCAGATACAGCAGCAAAGCCATCAAAAGCCCCGCAAACGTGCCAAGGGTCAGCCCAGCGGTGGGATTCTCCCCAATGGCCTGAGAGAAGCTTGCCCCTTCAAAAAAGCCGCCCACATAGGCCATACCTAGAATCGCGGTTACAATCAAGGTAGCTATAGGCAGTACCAGATCCCATACCCTGCCCTTGGCCTGGGGCTGCTTTTCCGGCTGGGCCTTTTCCGCCACTGCCAGCTCCTGCTCAGCCCGCTTCATAGGTCCAAAATCGAAATCGGAGGCGCTAAGAAAAAATACCATGGCAATGGTTAGAATGGCGTACAAATTGTAGGGAATGGTCTGAACAAAAGCGTTTAGCCCTCCTGCCTCCTCTACCTCGGAGGCTACCGCTACCGCCCAACTGGAAATAGGGGCAATAATGCAGATGGGGGCTGCTGTAGAGTCCAAAAGATAGGCCAGCTTTTCCCGGGAAATCCTTTGCTTATCTGTAATAGGGCGCATTACGGTGCCAACTGTCAGGCAATTAAAGCCGTCGTCCAGAAAGATCAACAGCCCTAACACTGCCGTGGCCAGTTTAGCGCTCCGTTTTGTTTTAATCCGTTTGATTGCCCATTGGCCATACGCATCGGTTCCACCGGAGCGGGTTACCACAACAACCAGAGACCCCAGCAACACCAAAAAGATAATCATATACCCGTTTTCCCCGATTTTACCAGCCATCATGTCGAATACATAGGTTACCGCCTGCAGGAGATTGCCGCCGGTAGAAAAACTATAGACACACATGCCTGTAAACACGCCTAAAAACAAAGAAAGATATACCTCCTTGGTCAGCAGTGCCAGGGTAATGGCCACAACCGGCGGTAAAATAGACAGCCAACCGGTATCAATCATTTCCAGACCCATATGTACTCCCCTTTCGTTTTTATAAATTTACAAAAAGATTATAAACCAATTTCTCGCCATTGTCAATGCTCGTTTTTCCAAAGAATTTTCCGCTCTCCCGGCTCTCTCCCTTGTAAACCGTGGAAAAATATAGTAAAATACAGTAGGAATGCAATTACATTTTAATCTAGGAGGCTGTTATTAATTATGAAAGAACTGCGCATTGGGATTATTGGCACTGGAATGATCTCGAACCGCCATATGACCATTTGGTCCAACATTCCCAACACCAAGGTAGTGGCTGGCTGCGACATTGACGAAAAGAAAGTAAAAGCCTGGGGCGAGCGGTACAATATCCCCGAGCAGGATTTGTATGTTGATTTTCGGGAAATGCTGAAACGGGATGACTTGGATGCCATTGACGTCTGCGTCCACAACAACCTGCATACCCCTGTCTCTGTGGCGGTAATGAAAGCCGGTTTCCCCTGCTACTGCGAAAAGCCGATGGCGGCAAGCTATGCTGACGCCAAAATCCTTTACGACGCCCAGAAAGTGTATGGCCAAAAGCTCGCTATACAGATTAGTTCCATCTTTAACCTGCAGACGCGCTATGCCAAAAAGCTAATTGAAGAGGGCAAGCTTGGCAAACTTTACCATGCCCGCAGTGTTGGCCACCGCCGGGAGGGACGGCCTGGCTTTGATATGCCTGCTTTTTCCCGGGATTTCATCTCCAAGGATATTGGCGTACATGGACCTCTCTGTGACCTAGGCATTTATCATCTTGCCCAGATGCTGTACATTATGGGCATGCCTGAGTTAGATACCGTTTATGGCCTCTCCTCGGCCGATTACTACCAGGATCCTCGGCTTCTTCCCAATGGCTTAACCTATGACGTTGAAGATTTGAGCGTTGGCATTGCCAAGTTTAAAAATGGTGTTTCCCTAGATATTTATGAAGATTGGGCCATGCACATGGACGAGGTAGGTACAAGCTTTGTGGCTGGCTCTATGGGCGGCCTAAAGCTGATTGATGTAGACACCACTGGCGGCGAGCTGGCTGTGCCCAAGGGCGGCCGTATTGCCGGCGGCGGAAATGCACAGAAGCCTACCTTGGAGTTCTTCGGCTATGAAGACGGTATGAAGACCTCGAAGATTATTGACTGTCAGGAAAACGGCCGCAAGGAGACCCAGGTAGATCCCCGTATAGCTCTTTACAACGACAACCAGGTCCATTGGGCGGCCTATGTCCGGGGTGAGCTGGATGACAGTACCCGCATCGATTCCCCCTATATTGCCATGGAAACCGCATTGCTCTCCGACGCTATTTTTATCTCTCAGGAGCTAAATAGGAGTGTTACCGCCGACGAGGTGCGGGAAATGTCCAAATCCATTGCCCTACACCGGCAAGAGACACCCTGGGGCGTGATTGAGTACGATTTCTAAAAAATATCCCCCATCCCTATAACAGTAAACACGCAGGTAAAGCAGACTGCTTTGCCTGCGTTTCCTCTTTTCAGCGTTCAAGGCCTGCCAAAGTTTTGAAAAAAACGTTGCCAAATGATACAGTATCGTGTAAAATTTGATTATATTATTGGTTGCGTTTCTAGGGCTTGTTTGAAAAATCGAAAACGTCGTCTTTTTTGCCATAAGAGGCCACTTTCTACGTCGAAAATCCTCGTCCGTAGTTAGCGCGGCTAACTACAGCGGTTCTTCTCCTTGAAATTGTCCCCTTCTGGCCAAAAATCCCTCATTTCCTCTATTTTCAAACAAGCCCTACACGCAACGGAGAGTTGAGAGGAGAAATGCAAAAATGACAAAGTTTTGTACCCGCTGCGGCGCGCCTCTTTCTGACGGCAGCAGCTTTTGCCCGAAATGCGGCACCCCACCCCAGCAAAACCCTCAGCCTCCCCCGTCAAACACATCGGCATACCCCGCGGGATATCCGCAACCGTACCCTCTTCCTTCACGAAAAAGCAAATGGCCTCTGGTGGCCTGGTGGCAGCTTCCTTGTCAATTATTTGCGCCCTGGGCACGGTTGCCATGTTTCTGCTACGCCCTGTCTTCAGCTCGACCGCAGAAGATAACGCTACCTCCCTGCTTTCGGAAGAGCCTATGTCTTCAGCCTCTTCTCTTACAACAAATACTGTCCCCGGACAGGATCCTCAGTTCGCGTATCTGCGGGGTCTAGACTTAACCTTTGACCAACTGGCTGAAGAAGGTTATTTAAGTGGGGATACATTGGGTGACAACAAGCTTTATACCTTTAACCGGTTTGGAGACCAGGCCCAGTTTGTTATGGCCACTGGGGATTTAACCGGCGAGAGCCTGCCAGTTTCTTTGCGCACCACCCTTTCTCAGGTTTTTCCCGAGCTAGATGGCCTTACTGCCAAGGAAGCTGAAGAGCAGTATTTTCCCTATCTAACGGTTACCTATACCATTGGCGACAACGCCCAAGGCAGCTATGAGACTGACCATTATCTATGTACTATTTTTCCAGACACCTCTGGCACTTTACAGGGTGAAGATGTGGTGGAAATCGGGAAAAAGGAAACTATAGAGCCTACAGAGGCTCCTGTACAAGAGGCAGCAGCCCCTGCAGAAGACGATGCGAGCAATTACTACATTCTGCCCCAAAGCTCCCAGCGACTACTTACTTATATAGACATTGAGAATTTTACCAAACAGGATATGATGCTAGCCCGAAATGAAATCTTTGCCCGCCACGGCAGAAAGTTCAGCGATGAGGATGTACGTATCTACTTTGAGGCACAAGGCTGGTATAATGGCACCATAGAGCCTGGCGATTTCTCTATGTCTGTTATCAGCGACATTGAACAGAAAAATATTGATTTTCTTAAGCAATATGAGGATGGCCTAAACGGCGTTTCCCAACAGGTAGGCAATTCCGGCACCGTAACCACATACAATAACTATATTATCCCCCAAAGCTCCTCTCGAAGGCTGACATATGCAGACATTGCGGGAATGAGCGAGTGGCAGCTCTCTATTGCCCGCAATGAGATTTATGCCAGAAATGGGCGAATGTTTTCCGATCCCGACATAAAAGCCTACTTTATTGCCCAGCCCTGGTATAACGGCTGTATTCCCGCGGCAGATTTTGACAGCTCAACCCTTTCCGACACCGAAAAATATAATATTGAGTTTATTAAGTCCTATGAGTAAATATGCCAATTGTTTTCTAGGAAACAACAGCTTTGACTATTGCATTTTATTTTTCTAAAAAGCTATAATTAGGGGTTGCAAAAGTCTCTGCTCTGGTGTATGATAATGTTGAATGTGTAAATCACAAATCAGTCCCAGGCTCCTAAAGCCCAACGGACAGAAGGGATGTTCTTCTCTATGAAAAAAAGCATAAAAAAGATGGTTGCCATTCGGGTAATTGCTGCCTTGTCATCTACATTACTGTTTAGTGTGATGACAACAGTAAACATTCTTCGCTTGGAAGCCACCCAGTCGGCCTCCATTGAAGTTAATGCCCTGCTGGACAAAGCCCAACGCGCTGAATCTGCTCACTACAGATGGTCCTCGAACCTGAGCAATGCCCTTTACGCAGGCACTGAATTTACCGGTAGTATTGACCCCACTACTTGCGTGCTGGGTCAGTGGCTTTATGGAGAGGCCGGCACAGAGAATCCGGATATCCTGAAACTGCGCACCGAACTGGAGCCCCTGCACAAAGAACTGCATGCTTCTGCCACCCATGCGCTGGAGCTATTGGAATCTAACCCAGAAGAGGCCCAAAGTTACTTTCAGGAAACCATTCAGGCAAACCTGGGCACCCTGGTAGGCCTGCTGGACCAAGTAATTGACCAATGTACCGACCTAAGCGCCACTAGTGTACAGGAACTAGAGAATACCACCATGCTTATGCATGTTACCACTGTAGTCTGTCTGTGCTTAGCTTTGGTCTGCCTAATCAGCCTAATTGTCTATGTACTTGGTAAAGTTGTTAAACCCATCCTCTCCATTACCAAAAGCAGCAAACCGCTGCAGGAGGGACGGCTGAATCTGCAATTGGAATATTCTGCTTCGGACGAGATTGGTGATTTGGCCTCTACTCTAGAGCGGTCCATGAAAATGATTGATAGCTATGTAAGCGATATTAATCGTATTATGTCTCAGCTTGCCCAGGGGGATTTCTCCGTATCTACCGTTTCCGACTACATAGGAGATTTTAGTTCTATTCAGACCTCGATCAATAACCTAACTACCAATCTATCTGGGGCCATGCATCAGATTATGGAGGCAGAATTCCAGATTTCCCAAAACGCGGAGCAGCTTTCCAGCAGTTCGCAGTCTTTGGCCCAGGGCGCTACCGAGCAAGCCAGCGCTGTAGAAGAGCTTTATGCTACTCTGGATGACATCTCTAAGAGTTCCAAACAAAATGTAGAAGTAGCAGCAGACGCCCAAGACCACGCCCGGCTAACAGGAGAGCAGGTTTCCACCAGCGGCGAATATATGGAGCAGATGGTATCTGCCATGTCTGATATCAGCGGTACCTCTCAGCAAATTGGCCAGATTATTACTACCATTGAGAATATTTCCTTCCAAACCAACATTCTGGCTCTAAACGCCGCTGTAGAGGCTGCCCGCGCAGGCACAGCTGGAAAAGGCTTTGCCGTAGTTGCCGACGAAGTGCGAAGCTTGGCAGCCCAGTCCGACCAAGCCGCCAAAGCTACCAAGGAACTAATTGATAACTGTGTGAAAGCCGCCCAACGGGGCAGCCAGATTGTAGGAGATGTTTCCGCTGCTCTGCAAAAAACTCTCGAGTTGGTTACTCGCTCTAATAGCGATATTGGCACCATTGCCGACGCTGTACGAGGCGAAGCAGAATCTATCCTTCAGGTTACAGAAGGAATTGGCCAGATTTCCGCTGTAGTGCAGACCAACTCTGCTACCAGCCAGGAATCTGCCGCAGTAAGTACCGAACTATTTACGCAATCGAACCGATTGAAGGAACAGACCAGGAGATTCAAGCTAAAAGGATAAAAGCAACTCAATTTTTCTATAAAATCCGGACCTGCCCTCTGGGGACCAGGTCCGGATTTTCTCTATTTTTACTCCAGCAAAGGTGGTATTAAAATGAATTTGACCGATTTTTTTGCAAAAAACCCGTCTGCCGCTTTGGGCTTTTCTGGTGGCGTGGACTCAGCTTACCTGCTATACGCAGCAGTAAAGAATCATGCCAAGGTCCAGCCCTATTTTGTTAAGACTCCTTTCCAACCGGCTTTTGAGTTGGAAGATGCTAAGAAGCTTTGTGCCCAGCTAGAAATTTCACTGCGTGTAATCCCATTGGATATTCTGTCTGTAGAAGCGGTACGCTCCAATCCTGCCGACCGCTGCTATCACTGCAAAGCTGCCATATTTTCCGCCTTAAAGGCGCAAGCGTCTGTAGATGGATATCCGCTCATTATTGATGGAACCAATGCTTCTGACCAGGTGGAGGACCGGCCGGGAATGCGGGCACTTAAAGAGCTTTCTGTTCGTTCGCCCCTGCGGGAATGCGGCTTAACTAAAGCCCAGGTACGAGAGCTATCTCGAAAAGCGGGACTGTTTACCTGGGATAAGCCCGCCTATGCCTGCCTAGCCACCCGAGTACCTACTGGACAATCATTGAATCAGGCTGACCTGTGGAAAATTGAGAAGGCAGAAGAATACTTGGCTGCCCAGGGTTTCCGAGATTTTCGGATACGGGTATTTCATGGAGCCGCAAGAATACAGCTTAAGCCTGAACAGATGGAAAACGCCCTCCGCCAGCGAGAAGTCCTGACAGAAGGCATCAAAAATTACTTTCCCATTGTCTTATTAGATTTAGAGGGGCGGTAAAAGTTTAAAGCTCCAGCTTAGGCACCTGAGGTTCGGTGTGAGGAACAGGTTCTGGCTCTTTTGCGCTTGGGGGGTTCACTGTTGCCTCCGGGATCGAAACCTCTACCAGCTGGAATTGAACAGTAACTATAAACAGATCCCCATCTGTACGGACAAAAAACCGTCCGCCGCAAGCCTCGGTAAAGCTTTTGGCAATGGAGAGTCCCAAGCCACTGCCCTCTGTAGTACGGTTCTGATCCCCACGGACAAAACGGGCTGTTAGCTCCTCCCCATCCATGTGGATTTCATTCTTGGAAATATTTCGAACACTTACCTGAGCCAGACCGTTCTGGGCAGTAACTGTAACATAAACGCGGGAACCCTCCAGAGAATATTGGGTGCAGTTGCGAATTAAATTTTGAAACACGCGGTAAAGCCTTTGCCCATCGGCATGAATCAGCATCTGGGCATCTGGAATGTCCATTCGCCACTGAAGCTTAGAATGCTGGATGGTTTCCTCCATCTCTGCAAAGGTCTGTCGGAGCAGCCGGCCCACATCCAAGTTCTCCATATTCAGGCTGATATTGCCTGTTGCTGCTTTCGACACATCAAAAACATCCTGCACAATGCTGCTTAACCGCTGGGCCTTTTGGGATATGGTATTCACATAATCCGCAGCCTGGGGTGGTAGGCCAGATTCCTTTTTCAGGAGTTCGACATAGCTGATAATAGAAGTCAGCGGCGTTTTAATATCGTGGGACACATTGGTAATCAGCTCTATTTTGGTTCGGTCTGCCTTGGTACCCTCCTCTACAGCTTTTCGCACGCCGGTACGGATCATGTTCAGCTGCATGGCGCAGTCATAGAGGTTGGAGGTAGGCGGCACATGGTTGGTGGCATTTAGGTCTCCCCCGTACATCTCCGTAATTTGGTCCATCAGTACATTCCAGTCTCGCAAGTCCCGCTTAAGGGATAAAATATACCACCAGATGGTCCCTACAATGCCTGTAACCGCCAAGGAAACCACAAATAAAGCCACCGAAGGGAATTGTCTCAATAATTCCGACACAATTAGAAAGCCAACTAACCCAAATAGGGCAAGGAATACTACCATGGCAATGGTGGTGTACGCCCGGCGAAGGGCTCTCTGCTGAAAGGTTGTCATAGTTTTATAATCGTTTAAGCGGACAAGGATAGAGTGGATGATATTGTGGCTAAAAAAACGCCTATTGTGCCCAATATCCAAGCACAACAGATAAATAAGGAGCACGGACATAATCCCTATGAAAAAGAGTCGCTCTGTGCCGCTCCAGCTAATTAGTCGGAAAGCGGAGGTGGCCACGCAAAATAAAATAGCCAACTTTGCTTCTACCCATATTCTCCCCAACGCTTTCGCCACCAAATCTTCAAAAGCATGGCGGTCTCTGCGAAAGGCAAAAATCATAATTGTGGCAGCAAGTAAAATTGCCAGAGCGCTGATAATTTTTACTGTATAGGCATAAACCAGTTCCTCGTGATGGACAGCCTCTGAGCTAACTGCCTCGCGATCCATTCCCGGAAGCGCGGGAGGTTGGCTTCCGGCAAATTCCTGGAGATGGCCCGTGGCATAATCCAGCATCTCAGGCCGGCTCAGCACCATAAGAAAAAAGATAACCGCCGATGCAACGGCGCAAAAAACCAGCAACAGACAGCCCCAGGAAAGGAGCCCTGCAAAGGTGTTTGCTCTTCTAGTGTTTTTCAAACTTGTACCCAATCCCCCACACCACCTTTAAATACTCTGGCTCACTGGGATTGATCTCGATTTTTTCCCGAATGCGCCTAATGTGTACCATTACAGTGTTTTCCGTTGAATATGCCGATTCGTTCCAAATTTTGCTATAAATCTCCTCTGCTGGAAAAATGCGGCCTGGATTCCGCATTAACAATTCTACAATTTTTGTCTCCGTAGCGGTAAGCTTAACTGGCTCATTATCCGCATATAGAACATGCTCGTCCAAATTAAAGCGAAGGCGGCCATTGACAATTGTGTTCTCTCCTCTAGAATTGATGTCTCCCAAACTAGTGTACCGGCGCAGCTGAGACTTCACACGGGCAGCTAGCTCCATTGGGTTAAAGGGTTTTGTAACATAGTCATCGGCACCCATAGAAAGGCCCAGAACTTTGTCGCTGTTTTCGCTTTTGGCAGAGAGCACGATAATTGGGAGATTCTTGCCCTCTCGAATTCGCATAATGGCAGAAAGGCCATCCAGCCGGGGCATCATAACATCAATGATGATGAGATGAATATTCTTGGTAGTAACCAGATCTAGCGCCTCAAGACCATCGTAGGCTTTAAAAACTGTATAGCCTTCGCTTTCCAGGTTTAGGGCAATGGCACGGACAATTTCACGGTCGTCATCTACCACCAGAATATTCTTGCTTTCTGTTTCCATGGTGATTCCTCCTTATGCCAGCATATAATAGACTACAGTATAGCTAGGTTTTCTTACAAAAGCGCCGGGCTATTTCTTACGAAAAGTTTACAGCAAAACTGAAAAAAAAGCAAGCATCATCGCAGCATCTATTTTTAAAACCATCCTCCCACGTTCTGCCTGCTTCTGGCCCAGAAATTGTAAAATAATCGTAAAGCTGGGTTCAGGCGGTTGAAAAAAATGGACGCCGGGGTTATACTATGTAATAAGAATTCATGAATAAGGTTGTGATCCCATGTTTCAAAAGCTCCAACATTTCCTTTATGGCCGTTATGGTACCGATAAACTGAATCTTTTCTTGCTTGTAACCGGTTTAATCATCTATGGAATAGGCAGCCTGCTTTTCTGGCCCCTTACCTTTTTGGCAGACGCGCTGTATGTATACGCCCTATTCCGTACATTCTCCCGAAATATCCCAGCTCGGCAGCGGGAATTGGGCATATTTGAAAAATTCTGGGGGCCGGTAAGCAATTGGTTCCGTTTTCAGAAGCAACGGTTTGCCCAGAGGAAGATCTATAAATACTTCCGCTGCCCCTCCTGCCGCCAACAGCTCCGCGCACCTAAAGGCAGGGGAAAGATTGAAGTGACCTGCCAAAAATGCCACGCAGTGTTTCAGACAAAAACCTAACAGAACCTTCGATAAGATCGGGAAGAGGGAAGACATTTCCAGCTTCTCTGAGAAAATGAGGAATCCTTTATGAGCATGAAAGAGAATGAACGCCAAGTTCTACGGTGCGGATGCCTGTTGATTGCCTGTGCCGCAATCGCAGTGCTGGCTGTACTGCACTTTGATCAGGTATGGGCCAGCGCACTTACTTTGGGCAACGCAGTGGCCCCAGCGCTGGGTGGACTGGTGCTGGCCTATGTGCTTAATGTATTTGTCCATTTTTTTGAAGATATTGCCTTTAAACCCTTTGCCAAATCCAATTCGGCCGTATGGATCAAAATGCGCCGTCCGCTGTCTGTGGTTCTTGCCTATTTGGTTGTACTGCTGGTTATGGCGTTTATTTGCTTCTTTATCATTCCCAGCTTGGTAGAATCTGTCAGTGGCTTAGCTGTAACCATTCAGCAGAACGTTCCTGTGTATGTCAACCAAACCATTGCCTGGGCCGACGAGCTGGCAAGGAAATATGACCTTACCTTTGTGCAGGACTTTCTCACCAGCTTTAATCTAGGTTCCCTGCTCACCGATGTCACCAAGTTTACCACCGACTTTCTTACCTCGCTGCTAAATGTTACGGTAAATGTTGCCTCCGCAATTTTTTCCGTGATTATGGGCTTTATTTTCTCCATTTATATGCTTTTCGGCAAGGAGCGCCTGATTAGCAGCGTAAAGAACACTATGCGCGCCTTTCTGCCTGAAAGGGCTGCCAAAATAACCGGTAGAGTTGCTAGAATGAGCAACATGGTATTTTTCTCCTTTATTAAAGGCCAACTTACAGAATGCGTGATTCTGGGAGTGCTGTGCTATGTGGGCATGAGCCTACTAGGCCTGGATTACGCCCTGTTAATCTCCTCTGTGGTGGCCATTGGCGCACTAATTCCCATTCTTGGAGCTTATGCAGGGGCCGGAATTGGTGCTTTTATCCTTTTGCTTGTCCATCCCATTGATGCCTTGATCTTCCTGATTTTTTTAGTGATTCTCCAGCAAGTAGAAGGCAATTTTATCTATCCCCGGGTGGTAGGATCTTCAATTGGTCTCCCCCCCTTGTGGACCCTGTTTGCTGTCCTTTTCTGGGGCGGAGTGCTGGGTATTGTAGGCATTTGGATTGGCACGCCGGTTACTGCTGTATGCTACCGGCTGCTCCGCAATGCTGTTCATGCCAGACTGCACAAAAAAGGGCTCGCCCCTGGAAAAGGCTGAGCCCAAAAAGCCTCTAGTTAAAACCTGTTCGCTGAAATTCCGTCATATTGGGCCAATACCGTTTGGGCATTAGTCCCCGGCGAAGCTTGGGGTTGATTCTCCCTTGCACAGGGATGGTGTCATAAAACCGCTGCCAAAGCCGGCGGTATTTTTCCTCCTCCTCGCTGGGAGGCGGCAGCTCTAGGGCATCCGCAAAGAAAAATTCACCTGTGGCGGATTTTCCGGCACTATGACGGAATCCCATACCATGAGTCTTGTCGTAAATCACGAAATTCTCCGGATTGAACCGTTGGCAGAAATGAGGGACGATCACAGGAAGCACCACGTTATTCGGTGTAATCATTGCTGCCAAAAAGTTTCCATAGTCGGCAAAGCGGATAAACTCCACATGAAAATGAGCTTCATTTTTCAGATAAAGCAAAGCTTTATTCAGTAGATGGACATCGTCTTGTAACCTCATTTCTACTACCCCTGCCCCGTGCTTATAGCCAAGCAGAATAAAGCGAGTAAGCCGAAGCTCTTTCAGATCCATACAGGTTAAAAACCCCCTGCGCACCATATCCAGTGCCTGTGGGGATATTTTTTCCCGGATTGAGCGCTCTACCCGCCCTGCCAGCTCTTGATTGGTATCTACCACCTTTACGGTAAATAAGGTAGCCTGGGGCTCATCAAGGGGCTGTATCCCCTGAGGCAGACTCTTATCGTGAAAGCATTCCGCCACACAACACAAAAAGCCGGGATAACTTCCATCGTATCGATACACTATATCTGTCCGGTAAGGCATTTTACGTTATCCTCCTTTGTGGGTCCAAACAAAGAAAGCTGCTGAAAATTTCCTAAGCCAAGGGTACCCAGCCGGCTGTGCTCGCTTCGTTCACTAACTGCCCCGGCAATTACCCCAGGGTTGTCCATTGGCAAAGGAGAAATACTCTTTCCCCCGCAGACAATAAAAAACTTAGCCCGCTTCAGCACCACTCCCAGCTTTTTTAGTGCATCAAAATCTAGCCGTCCCTGCCGTCTGGCCGCCCGAATGCGTTTTGCACTTTTTACCCCAATGCCAGGTACCCGCAGCAGCAATTCATAAGGGGCACGGTTTACCTCTACAGGAAACTGCTCCAAGTGGTTTACCGCCCAATTGCATTTTGGATCCAGCAGTGGGTTAAAGTCTGGGTGGGCTTCGTCCAGCAGCTCTCTGGCAGAAAAGCCATAGAAGCGAAGCAGCCAGTCTGCTTGATAAAGCCGGTGCTCTCGAAGAAGGGGCGGCGGTGTTGTTAAGGCTGGCAAGGCCCTATCCTCCACCACAGGCATGTAAGCCGAGAAAAACACCCTTTTCAGCCTGTATTTTTGGTACAGCCCTTCTGTAAGCGACAAAATTTGCCAGTCACTTTCTGGGGTAGCCCCAATGATCATTTGGGTAGACTGGCCGGCGGGAACAAACCGGGGAGCAGCTTTATACTTTACAATCTCCTTTGAGTTTCGGTCAATACCATCTCGAATTAGGCTCATTGGGCCTAATATTTTTTCTTTGCTTTTCTGGGGAGCAAGCTTTTGCAGACTGACCTGAGAAGGCAGCTCAATATTAACGCTCATCCTGTCTGCATAAAGCCCCAGCTCGTTCGTTAGGCGAGGGTCCGCGCCAGGAATTGCCTTAATGTGCACATAACCCCAAAAACCTTATTGTTCCCGCAACTTTTTTATAGTATCGAGCATTAGTTCGCAAGTGTAATCGGGACTTTTCACCACTGCAGAGGAAAGGAAGAGCCCTTCAATATAATTGCGACGGTAAAACTCCATCGTCAGCTTACAGAGTTCATCTGGCGTAAAGCTAGCCCGGGGGCACTGTGTTGTGCGGCGGTTAACGCAATAGGTACAGTCGAAAGCACAGTCATTGCTCATCAGCACCTTGAGCAGAGAGATACACCTGCCATCCGCTGCAAAACTATGGCATATGCCCCCCTTAACAGCATTGCCAAGCTTGCCTTTTTGGGCTGGCCGGTCTACGCCGCTGGAGGTGCATGCCACATCGTATTTTGCCGCATCTGTTAATATTTCTAGTTTTTCAAAGATATCCATAGTATTGGCTCCTTTTTCCCGGTGCAAAAAATCTTCGTCAGCCTTCTTGCTTACCAGGCTTATTCATAACAAAAGCCCGGCTCAGACTTTCCGCGCCAAATTTATCCCTAATCATATCTACAGCGCGCTCCAGTTTTTCCAAGCGGTCCAATCCATCGGCTGCTTCAAAAAAGCTGGTCTGGGCTTCTGTTGCCGACGTTAGCCGGCCAGCCCGAACACCAAGCAAGCGCACAGCCCATTTCCGGTCAGATTGCCGATATAGCTCTACCGCTTCTTTGTAGATCGACTGGGAGTCGCACACCGGAGCAGCCAGCCGTTTTTGGCGCTGAAATTCTTGAAAATCGCCAGCTCGCACAGTAATCTGTACCTCCTGGGCCTTCATGCCACAGCCCCTCAGCCGGTGGGCAACGGTTTCAGAGAGGCGAAACAGTGTTTCCCGTACCTGAGAATCGGTACTGATATCTCGGGGCAATGTAGTGCTTGCCCCCACACTTTTGGGAGCTTCCGTCTCGCCTGCAGCCCGAACCGGGGTATCGTCCAAGCCGTTGGCATAAACCCAGAGCGTCTCCCCTGTCCGACCAAGTATATTGCGCATTGCCACCAAATCCATTGCCGCAATGTCACCAATGGTATGAATACCATACTTCTTTAATGTCATCTCCGTTCTTGGGCCAACAAAAAGAAGGTTTGAGCATGGCATTTTCCATATGATTGTTTCCATTTCACGCCTGCCAAATTCGGTGACAGCATCAGGTTTTTTATAATCGCTGCCAAGTTTGGCAAAAACCTTATTGAAGGAAACACCAATGGAAACCGTAAGGCCTAACTCCTGCTTTACTCTCTTGCGGATATCCTCCGCAATTTCCTTGCCTGTGCCGAACAGCTGACAGCTGCCAGAGACATCCAGCCAACATTCATCTAAACTAAAGGCCTCAACCAAATCTGTATATTCGCAATACAATCTGCTGGCTAGCCGGGAAAACTTTTCGTACCGTTCATGATGTGGGGGCAGCAGGCGAAGCCCGGGACATTTCTGCATAGCCTGCCAAATGGGTTCGGCAGTTTTTACCCCCTTTGCTTTGGCTAACATGTTCTTCGCCAAAATAATACCATGTCGGCTCTCCTTATCGCCAGCTACAGCCATGGGAACATTTTGATATTCTGGGGCATAGAGGGTTTCTACAGAGGCATAAAAATTATTCATATCCACATGCAGTATCGTGTTCTCCATATTATCTAACCTTCTGCCCTTTCAAACACTACCTCTATTTTAGAACATGCGTTTGCATTTGTCAAGATTTTTTTCTGCCTCTATATCGTTTCCATCTGTATTCCCCTTATTAATTTCACTGTCCCCTCCAGCATAAAAGAGATGGGTTCGTCCCCTTCACATAAGGAAGTGAAGGGGACGAGGAAAACTCTGTATCAAATTATGGTATAGTCTTAGAGCCTATGCTGTTTTTTCCTTTTCTGAAAGTTAATACTTTAAGCGTTCTTGTAACATTTCTTCATATCCTTCAGTAACTGGGGCATGGATAACGCCAATAAAATTATATAAAGCATCAATAAAAAGCTTGATGTTTTTATACATCATCTGTTTTATGCAATTATACAGAATGTGAACCTCTTAACACTTGTCAACGCCAATATGAAATTGTAAGAAAAGGCCGAAGAAATTTTGTAGTTTT
>CAJUSM010000057.1 GCA_910588935.1 uncultured Oscillospiraceae bacterium | reverse complement strand
TGCATAAGAGAGAACCTCCTTAAAAATATAGACTAGGGCTTGTTTGAAAATAGAGAAAGTACCGGATTTTTGCCTTGGCTGGCGCGGTTTGACGAAGAAAACCGCAAGTAATACTTTCCGTATTACGAGGATTTTCGACACACAAATCCGCCCGGACAGGGCAAAAAGACAGTGTTTTCGATTTTTCAAACAAGCCCTAATTATTTTAAGGAATCGTTAAAAGCCTTCCGTTCTTGCTTCGTTTCCTCTGAGAGTCTGTTAAATTCCTGATTCTGAACCGCCCCCTCCAGGGCATACAAACCTGCTAGGCATATATGTGGGTAAACCTTCTTCAGCCGGGCAAAGGATTGCTTTGCCCCAAGCTCCCGCAGAGCCTCCGGGGAGTCAATCCCTATCGATATGAGCTTTTCCGCCATTTCTCGCCCAATGTTTCGCGTCCCCATCAACTCCACACGTCCTGCTTTGGTGGCTATAGGTCGAGGTCGAGGAAATACTCCTTCTCTGTCTCCCGAACTACCTGAAACCCAAGTTTTTTGTGCAGGGCTAGGGACGCGTCATTCCATTTGTATACCGTTGAGCCGGTAATTTTTTGATACCCCAATTCTCGCAGGCGGTGAATAATCATCCGCATTGCCAAGCTCCCAATTCCTTTGCCACGATATCGGGCAAACCAAATGGCAATGGGCGGGTTCTCTTCCTTCACCGTCACATCGCCGATTGGGATATACACCCCATTCTCCAAAGCCTCGATAAAGTAAAGCTCCCCTACCCTATCAAGATAACGGCACATGTTCTGGACATATTCTAGGTCAGGCTTTTTTCTCTCGTCAAAAATGCCTTCGGAGTTCTGATACACATAGGGATCCTGGTATCCTGGCAGGGCTTTCTCATAATGGCCATCATATCGTTTCAGCCGGATCGTTTCTGTCAGCTCTATAGTCTCTGGCTGTTCTATTCCAGAAAATGGCATGCAAATTTCTCCTTTTTAAGACGCATATTCTTTTGCCGCCCCATAGCGGAGCAGCATAGATTGAAAGGGACTAGATAGAAGTTTGCTTGGCGTAAAGCACATATTCCGGATTCCGTGCATCAAAAATATGAGAAAGGAACGTTGAGTAGCCGCCGTTTCTCTCCTCCTACGCGCTAACAAAACAGCGGCCCCCGCGCCTAGGCTTGGAGCCGCTTTAAGTCACACCATAGAAAGCTTATTAGCGCTTCACCCACAATCTTTCAGATTTCTTTGGCAACAACCTGCCAGTAATGGGCTTTGCGTCTAAAAGTGTAGTCTAATAGAAACTTTGTTGGCCGCATCTCATTTTTGCAGCACAAAGCCTCAAAAGTTTCTTTCTCTTCCTGCTGATCTAGGGACTGATAGTACAGGCTACCTCCTGGCTTCAAAAAGCGAAAGAGCATTTCCAGAACATCTTCGAACAGGCCGCTTTCCTGCCGGGTAGTGCCTACCATTGTCACAATATCAAAGCGGCCATCCAGGTCCCCACAGTCCATAACATCTTTGGGAACAACGATCACCCGGTTCGGATTACCTTCATTTGCCAAGCCTGCTTCCAGGTGACAACAGCACAGGGGGTTCTTATCAATACTGGTCAGAGTGCCGCCCCGCAAGCGATAGCTGAGGTACCGATCCCAATACCCCGCGCCAATTCCGACATTGCACAGGTCTGCCCCTTCCGGCACAGAAAAGTTCTCCTCAAAAAACTGAGTAATGCGGTATTCCAAATACTTTTGCTCTGCCGACAGATTCCAAGGTCCTGCCTCAGGCCCGTATAGGGCGCCGTAAGCTTGCAAAAGCTGATCTTTATTCATGTATATTGCCCCTTTCCAGAATAGAACAAAAAATTCTTCCATTGTCATTCACAGCAAAGGGCGGTCCCCGGCATCCACGGCCAGGTCTTTCTAAGGCCTGCTATTTCTCACAGAAAAGCTCAATATGTTCATGGGTAGGACCATAGAAGAAAGCAACGCGGATCGGCTGATCACCAATGCTGGCATCCATGGGCTGATTGGTAATTTCATAGCCAGCTTGCCGAACTTTCTCCATAATCTCATCCACTTGATCGGTGGCAAAGGCGATATGGGCCAGGGGACCTCCGGCAGGGATCTCATCTTCACTGCTGAGAATCTCAATACAAGAATTGTCCCCACAGGATACCATCATATGAGGCCGCTCCGGATCTCCCCAAGTCTGCTTGACCTCCATTCCCAGCAACTGGGTATAAAACTCTACTGTTTTCTGATACTGCTCTGCCGTAGGCGTTACGGCAATATGGTGTACTCCCTTAATTGCACTTCCCATTCTGCATTCTCCTTATTTCCGGTTAAAAATGGACATAATATCTGTAAAGGTGTCATCGTCATCAATCACAGCTGGATCCACTCTAGGCTCACTGCTGCGAATATCCCGGCTGCGCACAGGCCGGGAGTTGATGGAGCCAATACTGCCCCGGTTAGAATTAGAGATAATAGGGGTTGGTTCTGGCTGAGGAGCTGTGCCTAAAAAATCCTCGTCCAAATCCAGATCCAGCGCAGGCTTGGATTTCTCCCCGTTCATTCCCTCAAAGCCTGTGGCAATTACAGTGACGTTCATAGCGTCCTCCATAGACTCATCGAAGGTAGCGCCCCAAATAATATTTGCGTCAGGATGAGCCCGCTCGGTTACAATTTGAGAAGCGGTGTCGATCTCGTCCAATGCAATATCTGGGCTGGAGGTAATATTGATGATAACGCCTCTGGCCCCGGCGATCTTTGTCTCCAGAAGCGGGCTGGAAATAGCCGCCATTGCAGCCTGCTCAGCCTTATCCTTGCCGGTGCCATGGCCCACACCCATATGGGCATAGCCAGCGTCCTGCATTACAGACTTAACGTCTTCAAAGTCCAAGTTAACAATGCCTGGCAGCTGGATTAGGTCGGAAATACTTTGCACGCCCTGGCGCAATACGTCATCCGCCACCAAGAAAGCGTTGGCCAATGTAATCCGCTCGTCACTGACCAGCTTCAAGCGCTCGTTAGGAATAACCACTAGGGAATCCACATGCTCCCGAAGGGCAGCGATCCCCCGCTCAGCCTGCTCCATACGCCGGCGGCCCTCAAAGGCAAAAGGCTTGGTTACAATGCCCACCGTAAGGGCGCCCTGCTCTCTGGCAACCTGGGCCACTTTGGGGGCCGCGCCGGTGCCTGTACCGCCGCCCATGCCAGCGGTAATAAATACCATGTCGGCGTCCTTTAAAACCTGAGCAATTAACTCTCGGCTCTCTTCGGCAGCCTTTTCTCCTACCTCGGGCTTAGAGCCCGCACCCCGGCCGCTGGTCAGCTTTTCGCCCAGCTGGACCTTTATCGTAGCCTGGCTGCGCATTAGAGCCTGTTTGTCTGTGTTCATACATACCAGTTCTACGCTGCGCACACCGGCGCTTGCAATGCGGTTTACAGCGTTGCCGCCGCCACCGCCCACTCCTACCACTTTTATGGTCTGGGGGGTTTCATCCAACAGATTATCAACTTCAAAAGGCATCTTTGTCGCTCCTCCTTGACTCGCTTCCGGTTCTGCAGTACAAATCAGCAATTACGTCAACTAAAATACCACATGGTATAATCTATCACTTTTCCGGCAAAATTTCAAGGATATTCTCAAAAAAAGGGCCAATAAAATTCATTTTCCCTGATTTTTCCCGGCACAATATGTAAACCTCAGAACTTACCCACAACATCTTGTTCGGCCTATCCTTATTCCTCTTCACCCCCATATTCATCGATATACTCGTAGTCTCCTCCGTCTTCCCCATTGTCCTCCGGTTCAAACCACTCTTCGTCCTCACCCTCTGGCTCGACCCATTCATCGTCTCCTGTATCCTCGTAATCTCCATTCCCCTCCTCCAAATCTGGCTCATTCCCTGTCTCTGTGCCTGGGTCATACTCATTGCCAGCCTCTTCTTCAGAAGATATGGGCTCCGGGCTGGGCGTAGGAGAAGGCGTTGGCGAAACTTGCTTGGGGGGAGAATTTGCTCCCGCTGTAAAATATGAGGTTTTAGTCTCTGGCAGGAAACTCAGGTCCAGGGTACCATTTTCTTCTGGGCCGATACCCCGGTCCTGATCATTTTGGAACAGCTCACAAGCATACTGCACTTTGTATTCTAGCTCTTCTGTACTGCCAAGCACGCACTCCACCCGGTCTTGATACCACAAGCGGATATCCGCCAGGTTGGTAAGATCTAACCGGGTAAACTCTTGGCTGGCGCCTAAGGAGGCCACTTTTTTCACAATCTGCTGAAAAGCCTGAGAAACCACTTCATCTTCCACCTCTACCATCTCTCCCGGCTGCGTGGTTTTCGGCGAAAGTCCTGTAACTTGAAGCAGTTTTTCTTGAGGCTGAGGCTGTGAAGCTAAAATCTTTCCTGCCCCGCTGACTACCAGCCACACACCACCAGTCTCAATACAACAGCCTGGCTGGGCAGCAGTGATAGTTATAATTACCGAACCCGGTATCCGCCGGGTAATCTTTGCTTCTGCTACATATGGCAGCTGATCAACCAATTTTTCCTCCCGGTCTCTAACGGGAAGAAAAAGGAGATTATCTCCGGTACGGAATTTGCAGATATTTAGGATTTCCTCCTGAGGATACACCATGTCCCCTTCTACCCACACATCTGTTACCCGGAGCAGCAGGGATTCGGCCAAAAAGAGCGTTACGGCCAGCATGGCCGCAATGCCCAGCACAATCAGCAGGCGCCGCTTAAAGAGGCTCATTGGCTTTTTCCGTTTTCTAGACTGGTCTCCTGGCCGCTCAGTAGCCCGCTGGCTTCTGCTATCTCTGCGAGCTTCAGGCTTTCGCTTTGCAGGCCTTCGTTTGGCGGCAGTCTTTTCCTTTTCACCCCTAGCCCGCTTTCGCCCTGGTTTATCTTTGGCAGGGGAAGAACGGTTTCCCCTTTGATTTGCTCTCTCTTCAGCCCGGGCAGCCTGCCGGGCTTCCTCTTTAAGTTTTTGCCGCTGAGCAAACCACTCATATTGGGGGCGCTCGCCACTGGAATGCGAGTTGATATCCTCAAAATCTTCTCCGTCCCACAGTTCCCTTCGGGAACTCTGTCTTTTCCGGTTGGCCAAGCCGCCCCCTCCCTTCTTTTTTGAATTCCTTTACTCTTCCTGGCTTCGGATTCTTGCTCCCAAATTTGCCAGACCTTCTGCCAGGTTCTCATAGCCCCGCCGGATAAACGGCTCGCCTGTAACCTCTGTACGACCATGAGCTGCCAGGCCAGCCACTACTAGGGCTGCCCCGCCTCGCAAATCCGCGGCGTCCACCTTAGCACCGGCCAGCCGCTCTACACCTTCTACCACTGCCACTTTACCCTCTACCTTTATATTTGCCCCCAGCCTTTGCAAGCCTTCAGCGTGGCGGTATCGGTTCTCGAATATGTTTTCCACAAAAACGCTTGTGCCTCTGCCAAGCGCGGCCATAGCCATTACCGCAGGCTGGGCATCTGTAGGAAAGCCCGGATAAGGCATGGTACGAATATGTTTTACTGCCCCCAAACATCGAGGCGCCATAATATTTAAGCATCCCCCCAGCTGGCGCACCTCACAGCCGGACTCCTCAAAAGGCGAGAGCATTGGCAGGATATGGGTGTTATCCACATTCCGCAGAGTTATGTTTCCTCCTGTTACGGCAGCGGCAGCCATGTAGGTTACCGCCGCGATCCGGTCGGGCATTACCCGGTGCTCACAACCGAAAAGCTCCTTTACTCCATCAATAATCACACAGCTTTCTCCGGCGCCATATACTCTTCCGCCACAGCGGTTCAAGTATTCGCAGAGATCACTGATCTCCGGCTCTCGAGCCGCATTGGCAATAATGGTTGTACCCTTGCCGCATACAGCAGCCAGAATTAGGTTTTCTGTAGCGCCTACACTGGGAAATGAAAGGGACACGTAGGCCCCCTGAATCCCTTCGGGAGCGCGGCAGCTTAACCAGCCGCCGCTCTCGTCAATCTCTACGCCTAGCCGCCTTAGAGAGGAGAGGTGTAAATCGATTGGCCGGGGACCCAGTTCGCAGCCTCCAGGGGAACAGAGGCTGGCCTGGCCGCACCGAGAGATCATCGCGCCTAAGAACACAATGGAGGAACGCATTCCCCGCATAAGTTCCTCTGGAATTTCACAGCAGGTAACGGCATTGTCAACAATCAGGTCCTGGCCTTCCCGCCGGCAGCGGCAACCCAGATGCTCCAGAATGCGCAGACCAGTATCTACATCAGACAGGTTTGGACAATTGTGCAAAACAGTCTGCCCCTTGCATAGCAGCGCGGCAGCCAGCAGGGGCAGGGTGCTGTTTTTCGCGCCTTGGATGGTCAGCTCCCCGCTTAGTTCTGCGGGGCCGTCAATGATAATCATATGGGAACACCTCTTGACTTGAAATGTCATATAGACACAGTTTATGAAGCGTTCCTAATTGTGTGCGGGACAAAGAGCCTATTATATGCCAAGGTTTCTCTCTTTACAGAAGAATGCTCGTTCCAGCTGCGCATACTCTCTCTGGGTACAAACTTCCTTGCATCTGGCCTGTCCGGCCTTGGATTTTTCTAACATTGCCGTCAGTTTTTTGCAGGGAAATTCTCTGCACTGGCCGCAGGCCTCTACCCCGTGTTCCTCCACGCATTGCACTAGTCCGTAGGAGCAGGCCTTACTGGGAAAGCAGCCCTTACATTCCATCTCTTCCGGCCCTACCATTCGATCACGCCAGCCCACCCGGTACCAGAGCCCCGCCACAGCCTCCAACTCCTCTCGATTCCGGGCTAAATACCGGGGGCAAGCCAGGCAATTGTCTCCACACAAAGAAATTTTAGAGGGCATAGTATGCCTGTACATCCGCGCAGGTCCGTCTTCCCCCTTTGCCATGCAAAAAAATTCCCATCCATAGCGTTCATACAGAGAGGTATGGTCAGTAGCAAGATACAGGGTGTTAATGCCAAAACCAGCCATATCTTCACATACAAAGTTCAGCAGCAGGCCTGCAATCCCGTGCCCGCGGTAAGGTTTGTCTACATAGACAGCGCACACATTGGGCGTTAGATCCGGGCGATCGTGAAAATCATTTTCAATTACACCCATGCC
Source organism: uncultured Oscillospiraceae bacterium (assembly GCA_910588935.1). Lineage (GTDB taxonomy): Bacteria > Bacillota > Clostridia > Oscillospirales > Acutalibacteraceae > Acutalibacter. Next base: position 13,701 of record CAJUSM010000057.1, on the reverse strand, counting down.
GCCGGCAATCACGTTGCCATCCATTGCTGTATACCACTGCGGAACTGCGCCGCCTTCTAAACACTGCGTCATGCTGTCCCGATAAACCTCGGCAGGGATCCCAAAAGTGTGCTGGAACCATTCCGCCATTTGTTCCAGCATTTCTGGCCTGTCCCGCAGCTTAACTATTTGATATTCCATAACTTAACCATCCCTTTTGTTCAATCCCGCCTTCATCCGTGTATGGCGAAAGAGAGCCTGCAAGGGGGGGCCTTGGCTTCTAAGAATCATGAGCGTCTATAAAAAACTCTCTTCAGCTTTTCCCTTTACTGGCCGCTTGCCGGATGACTCGATAAATCCTCTCATTGGCGTCTATAATCTCCATTTTACCCGCATTTTCACCTAGAGAGGCCAGACGCTCTGGGTCAGAAAGGATTTTTTCTACCTTTCGCCACAGTGCCTCTCCTGTTAAATCCTTCTCCTCAATAATCTCTGCCGCGCCCCGCCTTACCAGGGCCATAGCATTATGGAATTGGTGATTCTCCGCTACATTGGGTGACGGCACTAGGATTGATGCCTTGGCTTTGGCCTCAATCTCTGTTAAGGTCATAGCTCCTGCCCTGCCGATTACCAAATCCGCGGCAGATAAGCACTGAGGCATATTGTCGATGTACTCCAGCAGACGAATCTGAGGGTTCTCTTCCTGATTCAGCCCAAATTCTTTGGTTTCTTCCATAAATTTTTCATCGTGCTGGCCATAGCCATGGATATGTTGATATTTCTTCTCCTTTGCGCTCTGGGCCAGCATATACGCTGCTGCACGGTTCAATGCCGATGCTCCCAGACTACCCCCAAAAGACAGCACTAAAGGCCGGCTATCTAGCCCCAAAGCGTTTCGGGAAGCCTCTCGTTCCGCAGCCAGCACTTCACTACGCACGGGGTTGCCTGTTACCGTGCAGTTTACAGAGGAATCAAAATATTTCTTTGCGTCAGGAACAGCCAGCATCACTGTCTTTACTGCTTTAGAAAGCATTTTTGTCGTTACGCCCGGGTAGGCGTTGGACTCGTGAATCACACAGGGAACACCCAACTTTGCCGCCTCGCGGATAACCGGGCCGCTGACATAGCCTCCGGTTCCAACACAAACATCTGGGGCAAAGTCTTGGATAATCTTTTTGGCCTCCGCCGTAGCGGTAAACACTCTTCTTACGGTCTGAAAATTTCGCACAATATTTTTGGGAGTTAATTTACGCTGAAAACCAGAGATCGTAATAAGAGCCATGGGATAGCCAGCCTTCTGGACCAGCCGCTCCTCCATACCGCCGCGGTTGCCTACATAGAGTATTTCTGTCTCCGGTTCCTTCTGACGGAGATACCCGGCTACAGCAAGGGCCGGGTTGATATGTCCAGCGGTACCGCCGCCGGTAAATAAAACTTTCATGTCTTCGTCCTCTCTTCACTACGAATTGATGGCCCGCAGGGCAGCGGTCTGGCCCCAGCGATTTTATACCTCAACTGTGGAAAATCCCCCTTTTTGCAAAGCCTGTAATCTCATGCTCTACAGTTAGCGGGGTATCAAAATGATAAAACGCCTTGTCTCCTATGCCCTGTTCTGCCTTGAGCTTAAGGAATTCCTGTCGAAAGCCATTCTCCTCTTCCTCAGATTGGCTCTAGCTGTTTGCCCCTAAACTTTTCCTTCAGTGCCCGCAGCATTCCTGGTGCCAGGTCAACACCTATGATCCCAGCGGAAGGATTTAGCCGGAAATAGCAGCCCAGATCCAACACCTTGGCTTCGGGTTCCATAGGCAAGCAACCGGCACTAAAAGGGTAAAACTCGCGAGCCCACTGAATCGCGGTAAGCTGATGATCTTTATAGCCGTCTAGGCGGCTATAAAGAAATTCTCCCATCTTTTCAAGCATATCACAAAGCTCAAATACGATTTTTAACCCCTTCTTCTAAGAATGCAAACCCTAGGTTTTTTCCACATTCGCGCTGCGGGAAATATTCATTAAAATACCCATCTCTCCCAAAAGCATCATCAGCGCTGTACCCCCAGAGCTGAAAAATGGCAGGCTAATGCCGGTATTAGGGATTGTATTGGTCACCACACAGATATTCAACACTGCCTGCAGTCCTACCTGGAAGGTTAACCCTAGACCAAGCATGGTGCCAAAGCGGTCTTTGGCGTGAAGGGACACATGGACTCCGCGCCAGATCAGCAGGGCAAACAGTATCATAATTACTAGAGCCCCTACCAGCCCCAACTCTTCACAGACAATGGCAAAGATAAAGTCATTTTGAGGCTTAGGCAGATACAGGTACTTTTGCCGGGACTGGCCCAGGCCAACCCCCAACAGGCCGCCGGAGCCAATAGCGTAGAGGGACTGCTGGATCTGCCAGGTATCGGCTCCGCCTCCCTCTGATTTTTCCCCAAAGGGATCCAGCCAGCCGGCAATCCGATCCATCTGGTATACCCCGCCTTCACCGCCCTCGTCCTTGCCGCCTAAGGTCATATAGGCAGCCAATAAAAGGACCAGCGCCGTGCCGCCAATGATAAACCACCGGGGCTTTGTGCCGCCGACAAACATCATCACCGCACCCAAGGCCAGTACAATCAAAGTGCCAGACATATGATTTTCAAGAAAAATCAGCCCGCCAAAAAGCAACAGAATCCCGGCAAAAGGCAACACCCCATATCGGAAAGTATCCATTTTATCAGAATATTTGGATATTAAATGGGCGAAGACCAAAATCAAGGCAAACTTTGCCACCTCGGATGGCTGAAACTGCACCCCAAGGTTCAGCCATCGGTAAGCCACGCCTTCAGGGGGTGCAATAGAGTCAATATGCAGCATACGGCCAAAAACTACAACCGCCACCAGCATAAGCACAGAAATACCCATAACCAGAGGGGTTAGCTTATGCAGCCTGTGGTAATCAAAGGTGGAGATAAGCAGCATGGCCGCCACGCCGGCTGCGGCAAACTTACCTTGGCGCTGAATATAGAAATAGCTGTCGCCCTCTCTATAGTAGCTATCGGCATAACTAGCTGAAAACAGCATAACAAGCCCTACTGCCAGCAGCACCATTATAAAGACAAACAGAGGCATATCCAAGCCATTGCCTAAGCTGAACAGTGCGTATTTTACCCGCCGCCGGCGTTGGTGCTTTTTTTGGGGAGGCCGACTTCGCCGCTCTTCTTCTGGTACGTATTGGGGCACTCTTGTCAGCCCTCTGGCTGTTCTACCCGCTGATGGCATAGGCGCTCACTCCTCTCAAATATAGGGTCCATCCGTTTCTATTCTGCGCAGAGTCCGTCAGAATTCCTCAGGCTCCCAAAATTTTCCTGCAACTTTTTTACACGCCAAACAGTACACAGCAAAAAGCCAATGCACTGCCAACCAGAGAAATAAACCCAAAAACCGCGCAGATTTTTATCTCACTCCAACCGCTCATCTCAAAATGATGGTGGATAGGAGACATTTTAAATAACCTTTTGCCGCCTGTGGATTTGAAATATGTCACTTGAATCACTACAGAGAGTATTTCGGCCCAATATATTATGCCCAAAGGCAGAAGAAGCACCGGCATATCCAGCCCAAAAGCCAAAGCTCCTACCATACCCCCTAGAAACAGGGAACCTGTATCCCCCATAAAAACTTTGGCGGGATGGAAATTCCAGATTAAAAAACCTACGCATGCTGCCGCCGAGGCTACCCCCATGGTGGAAAGTCCCGCCATGGACATTGCTCCCGCGCACAATGCCAAAGACACAAATACAAAAAAGGTTACCGTGGTATTTAAGCCATCTATACCATCAGTGAAGTTCACCGCATTGGTCAGCCCCACAATCAGGATAGCTGCTAAAGGGTAATAGGCAAAGCCCAGGTCTACACTGCCAATAAACGGAATTACGGTGGCGGTATCTTCCCCTGCCATAGCGCACGCGGTAAGATAAGCCGCCGCCACCAAAAACTGAAGAATTAGTTTCTGCCGCTCGGTAAGCCCTAGATTCCGCTTTTTTACAATACCAATATAATCATCCATAAAGCCAATCATCCCATAGCCTAGGGCCATACACAAGCCAGCAAATACTTTTACCATCATCAGCTGGGTTTCACCCCCACCGCGGCTGTAGTATACGGGCACACAGCCCAACACCGCGGCCAGAATACCTAGGATAAACATAATTCCGCCCATAGTGGGTGTACCCTGTTTCTTTTTATGCCAGCTAGGCCCAATTTCCCGAATAGTCTGGCCGAATTTTAGCCTGTGCAAAAAGGGCAAAAGCCACCAGCCCAGCACAGTTGTCACCCCAAAGCCTACCAACGCCGCCATTAAAAACAAGAAGCTGCTCATTCCTCAACTCTCTCCTTTTTACCCAACGGCGGCAGCGAATGCTCCCGCCCATCTTTAAGTGAAATTCTTGTCTATCCCCGAAAGCGGTCTACATAATTTTAAGAACTCAAGTGCTGTTCTTGCATTTCCTATTCTTCTATGTTAACATAAGTTTCGGTGTCCAACTCTTCGGCAAACGTGAGAGTAATCACTGTACCCTGCTTCACTTTATCATCTGCCGAAGTTCCTTGCATCATAACAGTGGTTCCCGCATCGCGGCTGCCATTTACACTGATCTGCAGGCCATAGATCTCTGCCAGGTAACTGGCGTTTACCAAATCCAGGCCAAAGAAGTCCGGTACCTCTACCAAAGCATCGTCGATACTATAACCAGAGGTATAGAGCACCACCGTGCCGCCCTTAGGCACCATAGAGCCGCTCTCTGGAATTTGTTCCACCACCCGGTTTTCCCAGTTTTCGTCATCGCCAACCACGTCAAAATACAAGCCTTGATCATCCAGAGTTTTCTGAGCGTCTTCAATTGTCATACCCACAACGGAAGGAGCCACCATGCCTAGTTGGTCGTACTCATCCTCGGTATACTGAACCTCCACTCCTAAATACGGCAGCATCTCCTGCATAATCGCAGAAAAAATTGGGCCTGCCACGGCGTTGCCGCCAGTGGCGATTTCCCTATCCGGTTCGTCGAAAAAGACCAGTACAGCATATTTGGGGTCCTCTGCTGGAGCAAACCCGCAATAAGAGGCAATGTACTCCATAGGCTTACTAAGATCCTCCGCATGTTTTGCCACCTTTTCCGATGTACCGGTTTTGCCGCAAATCCGGTAGCCTGAAACATAACCTCCACGGGCTGTGCCAGAGGCGGCATTTTGCTGGAGAATGCCGGTTAGGGTTTTAGAGGTTCCCTCTGAGATTACCTGCCGCCGGTAGCTGGTATCTGCGGTTTTCACAATATTGCCTTTACTATCCACAATTCTGTCCACCACATGAGGCCGAACCAAGTAGCCACCGTTGGCCACGGCTGCACAGGCAGTAATCATTTGAATGGGAGTAATACTAAAGTTTTGGCCAAAGGACTCAATAACCAAGTCAATTGGCAGCATGGACTCCTCCGAATGGTAGAGACTGGCGGACTCGCCAGGCAGGTCGATGCCGGTTTTCTCTGTGAATCCGAAAGACTCCCGGTATTTGCAGAAAGTGTTAACGCCCAGCAAAGTACTAATGTGCATAAACCAAGGGTTACAGGAGTTACAAAGGCCTTCTGCAAAGCTTGTTGTACCATGGCCGCCGTGATTCCAGCAATGAATGGGATCTTTCACTCCCTCCATCTTCACAGAACCAGTGCAGGTAAACTGGCTGTCCTGTGTTATAACGCCCTCTTCAATTCCCATGGAGCCGGTACACATTTTGTAAACGCTACCGGGGTAGTAGGTGTCGGACACACCCTTATTCCGCCACTGGGTATATTGGGCTTGGTTTTCGGCCTCTTCCTTTTCATCTTCCGGCAATTCGGCAATTTGTTCCAACAGCTTTTGGTCCAGGATGGTGAAGGGATCGTTAGGGTCATAATTAGGCTTTGTGGCCAAACCCAAAATGCCTCCGGTTTTTACATCCATGGCCACAGCCACAGCGCCATTGCCCACGTTAAATTTCTCAATTCCCTGAGCTAGGTATTTTTCCAAAATGCTCTGTACTGTTTCGTCGATGGTAAGCACCAGGTCATGCCCGTTGTCGGCTTCAATCACCTGCTCGTACTCAAAGGGCATGTCTGTGCCCCATGCGTTTTTTGCGGCAATCAGCCGGCCCGTACTGCCAGAAAGCTCGCTGTCATAATAGCTCTCTAACCCTTCTAGGCCCTGGTTATCTGCGCCTGTAAAGCCCAGCACATTAGAGGCTACGGTGCCATAAGGATAATACCGCTTGTAGTCATCGATTAACCGGATGCCCTTATTTATCCCGTTGTCCAGCATAAACTGGTTAATTTGATCGCGGACATTGGTCTCTATTTTGCGCTTAACAACCGTATAGTATGAGCTGGCGTCTCCAGTTTCTTCGTAAAGCTCGTTTTCATCCAGCTCTAGAATTCTGGAAAGCCCTGCTGCCACTGTTCTGCGCATAGGCTCGTTTTCGGCAAGATAAGCCGGCTCCAGCACCACCGTCCATACACTGGCGCTCTGTGCCAACACTTTGGTGCCAGTCGCGTCATAAATAGTGCCCCGCATAGCAGGTAAGGCGGTACTGCGCAGACTCTGCTCCATGGCTTTTACGCTAAGCTCTTCTCCCCGAACAATCTGCCACCGAAACAGACTCACCGCAGCGGCCCCAAAACCCGCAATAATCAGTACTGCCGTTAGGCCCATAGCTTTTTTTCTAATTTTCTCTGCCGTACCTTTGGCCATAGCTTCCCTTCACCCCGTCCTTTAAAAAACGAGAGCCAGAATTTCTCTTGGCTCTCTTTCTTGGTAAAATTTCCGCCTTTCTATTTGTATTCCCCCAAACACCAACATATTACCTGGCCAGCCAGGACCTGATCTTTGCCCAAAGCTGTTCTAAAGGAGAGGCGCCCTCAATATCTTGGACCACCGTTCCCTTGTCCTGCTGGGCAACGTGAAGATATGTAACCTGAGAACTGGTCATTTTACTCATACCCAGCTGCTGCACGGCATATTCTTCTACCTGGGCATCTGTCATTTTCTGGGCAGCCTGCATACTCAGCTGGACTTCCAGGCTTTCCGCCTCAGCAAGCATGTTTTGCGTTTGATTGATCTCCTCTGTAAGTTCTGTCAGCTGAACCTCGCTCTGCACAGCGCTGATTCCTGTAGCAAAAATTGCCGCGAAACTTAGGGCTGCCACCGCCCGGCGCAGAAGGCCGCGCTTGGGCTTGGGCTGGCGCCTAGGACGCTGCCCAGGTTGTTTTGGCTGCTCTGGCAGCTCAACTACGTTGTGGCGGGGCTGTTCCTGAACCTTTGGGTCCAGAACCGGCGCCGTATTGTCCACATGCTCCTCAAAAAGCGAAAAATCGTATGCCTCGTTCCGGTATGCCATTAGCTTGTCCTCCCCCGCAGCCCCTTTGGCTGCAGATTTACACTCCATATCATTCTGGCCAACCGGCCAGCGCGGTCAGGCCTTACCTTTCCGGCCTGCCGTCCATTCCCCAAAACTCCTTGCCTCTACTACGTTCCCTCTCTTTCAAACACCCTTAGTCTGGCGCTTCTGGCTCTGGGATTCTCCTCTACTTCCTTTTGAGAAGGCGCCACACCTTTTTTATATATCAGCCTGCCTTGGGGCTTTTGGCCACAAACACACACCGGAAAATCCTTGGGGCATGTGCAGCCTTGGCACCATGAGGCCATCTGCCTTTTTACAATTCTATCCTCCAACGAGTGAAAAGTAATAACAGCCAGCCTGCCTTTAGAATTTAGCAACCCAAACGCCGCCTGAAGCCCCTCCCGCAGTCTGTCCAACTCGCCGTTTACCGCAATACGAAGAGCCTGAAAAGTTCTTCGGGCTGGGTGGCCCTCGGCTCTCCTAACTGCTGCCGGTACAGATTCCTTGATAATATCGGCCAGCTGTGCAGTGGTCCATACCGGCGCCTTTTCCCTGGCCATGCAGATACCCGCCGCAATGCGGTTGGCGCTTTTATCTTCTCCATATCGAAAAATAATATCTGCCAACTCCCGCTGCGTAAGGTTGTTTACTAAGTCCGCCGCCGTAGGTCCTTCTTGGCTCATTCGCATATCCAAAGGAGCATCCTGATGATAGGAAAAGCCCCTCTCTGGGGCATCCAGCTGATGGGAGGATACGCCAATATCCAACAGGATACCATCTGCGGCTTCTATGCCATTTTCCCTAGCCAACTTATGCATCTGGCTAAAATTCCCTTGGGCAAAGCAGACATTTTCCCATTCTCTCAGCCTTTCCCCCGCAGCCGCTATGGCGTCTGGGTCCTGGTCAATGGCCAACAGGCGGCCTGTTCCTTCCAGCCTTTCCAAAAGCGCCTGGGCATGGCCTCCACCTCCCACAGTACCGTCAATATATGTACCCCCATGGCGAATATTCAGGCTCTGGATGGTCTCTTGAAATAGCACTGGTTTGTGGGCAAATTCCATGTTCTCCCCCTTACTGACAGCCCTTTAGAAGTCCAACAGGGCCATAGATTCCTCAATATTCTCGTCGGTTTGGCTTTCGGTATAGGCCTCCCACCGGGCTGTGTCCCAAATCTCTGCCCGAACGGCGGCTCCAATTACCGTAACATCCTTTTCTAACCCGGCATGCTGCCGAAGCTTTGGAGGGATTAGGATGCGCCCTTGCTTATCCGGCTCTACTTGAGCAGCGCCAGAAAAAAAATAGCGCTGTATTCCTTTCCCCTGGGCCAGCGGGATGGCGGAAACCTTTTCCACCAGCTTGTCCCACTGGGCACAAGAGAGCACGAAAAGACATCCATCCAACCCTTTGCAGACATAAAACTTATCGCCTAAGTCCTCGCGGAACTTGGAGGGCATTGTCACCCGGCCTTTTGGATCCATATTGTGCTGGTACTCGCCCGTCAGCATTCCGCTTTTTCCTTTCGCTCATACTCCTAAGAAGGTTTCCAGGGGCTCTCGGTTTTCAAAAGCTTGAAAGATCCTGCCGCTTTCCCGCACAGATCACCTTGCGGTGGCACTTTTACCCACTTCCCACCACTTAGTACCACTATTATACCCGAGATCCCCCCCAAAAGCAACCGCTAAATCTTGAAAAAGCCGCCAAGCTCTAGAGCCGAAAGGCCGTTCGAATCTATTTGGCGGGAACAAAAATTCCTCTCGCAATATCTTGCGAGAGGAATTTTAATCCTGTATTTGATTCATGAAATATCACAAAAACAAAGGCCTACATTTGTGAGTTCCGCTGAGAAGCCTTAATATTCTGCCGGGTTTTGCGCAGCTCAGTTAGGTTTTCAGAAAGGGATTCGTCTGTCCGGCGCATCAGATCGTCTACATAGTCGTTGCTGGCTTTGCGCATTTCCTTAAATTTTGCCTGGGCCTGGGCCAAAATTTCGTTGGCCTTCGCCTGAGCCTGGCGGACAATTTCCTCCTGGGAAACCAGGGTCTTAGCCCTATCCTCCGCAGTGCGAACAATAGACTCAGCTTCCCGCTGGGCCTCTGCCAAAATTTGCCCGTGGTCGGCTACAATGGCCTTGGCTTGGCCGATTTCCTGAGGGAATACGTCCCTGATATCGTCCAGAATCGCCCGTATCTCCTCACAGTCTACCAAAACCTTCCCGGAAGAGAGAGGCATTTTCCACCCCTTGTCCAGCACATCATACATCTCGTCGATCAGGTCCTCAATGGTCGCTTGATTATTGCTCATACTAAACCTGTTCCTTTCACTGCTCTCTAGCCGGCTGACACAGCCGATCTTTGATTATCTCCAATATGCATACCGGTACAAAATGCGAAATATCGCCTCCAAACCCCGCCACCTGCTTGACCATACTGGAGCTCAAAAACATATGCTCGGCACTGGTAGAGAGAAACATGGTCTCCAACTGAGGGTTTAATTTCTTGTTGGTTAGCGCCTGCTGAAATTCGTATTCAAAGTCAGTAAGAGCCCGCAAACCCTTCACTACCACCGCCGCGTCCTTATCCTTAGCGTAATCGGCCAAAAGGCCTTCCACCCGGTCAACCTCTACATTCCACAGCCCCTCCCGGGCGCAGACAGTTCGAAGCATTTCCATGCGTTCTTCTACTGTAAAGCTGTACCGCTTATCAGGGTTCACAGGTACCGCTACAATAATTCGGTCAAAAATTTTTGCGGCCCGGCTGATAATATCCAGATGGCCTAAGGTCACAGGGTCAAAGCTGCCTGGGCATATGGCTGTTTTCATGTGTTCTGTCATGTGCGTTCAGCACTCCTTTTCTTCCTCCCGATCCTCCCCGGTATCCCCACTGTTCTCCGCTCTCCGGTAAACTGTTAGAGAAGTTTTGCCGTAGCGGTACACTCGCTGTTTTTGAAAATCCCCTACGCTTTCGGCCAATTCCTCTCGGTTTCCGTGCTCACAAACAATTACCCCACCGGGAGCCATTCGCTCCACCGCTAGCTCCAAAGCATGGGCCATCAACCCTGCCTGGTAGGGCGGGTCGATAAAGGCCACATCGAAAATGTCTCGTCCGCTATGAAGAAAACTGTCAAAGCTGGCAGATACCACCCGGGCCTGGCTGCAAAAACCGGTAGCCTCCAGGTTCTTTTGAACCACCCTTACTGAGTCCCGATTGTTATCTACAAACACAGCCTCTGCCGCGCCCCGGCTTAAGGCTTCCAGGCCAATTTGTCCGGAACCGGCAAAGAGGTCCAAAAAACGCCGGCCCTCTATGTGAAACTGGAGAATATTGAAAAGCGATTCCTTTACCATATTTGTAGTTGGCCTAACCTGCTCGCCTTCCAAGGACAACAATTTCTTTCCGCGCCTGCTGCCTGTTATAATACGCATTCCCTCTGCAACACAGCCCTTTCTTATCTTTTCTCCGCCCCCAAAAGGCGGCACTATTCGTTATTATCCCATTTTTCTGCGGATATGTCAACCTTTCCGAAAAAAAACCGGTGTTTTTTCGAGCTTCTTTGAATTTTTCGCCTTTTTCTGCCATATAGGCTGTCATGCATATTTTTCAGGCTTTTCCTAAGGAGCCGGCAGAATAAGAATGGCAGCTTTGTGAAATTTCAGTTTCGGCATATTGGACTTTGGTTTTCTTATTCTTCCTGGTGAAAAAAATTGTATACCTGCTTCGCTGCTGGTTTAGTCATTCCCGGCGCATCCTCTAGCTCTGCCAAAGATGCGGCGCTCACGGCCGCCACAGTCCTGAAATGCTTTAGCAGCGCCTTAGCCCTGGCTGGCCCCACACCTTCGATAGAAAGCAGGGTACTGGAAATTGTGGATTTTTTACGCTGCTGCCTGTGGTACCCAATGGCAAACCGGTGGACCTCATCCTGTATGGTAGAGAGCAGGGTAAATGCCCTCCGGGTAGAAGTAATAGCAATCTCTCCTCCGGTTTTGGCAATTGCCCGGGTACGGTGCTTATCGTCCTTTACCATGCCAAAAAGGGGCACCTCAATACCCATTTCTTCCAATAATGGCTGGACAGCCGCTACATGCCCCTTGCCTCCATCCAACAAAATTAGATCTGGCAGCCGGCCAAAGCCTGTGTAGTCTCCCTGGGCTTGATGGGCCCGGTATTCCTGAAACCGCCGCCCAATCACCTCACGCATAGAGCCATAGTCGTCCTGACCCTCTACAGTTTTGATCTTGAACCGCCTATATGCCTGTTTCAGAGGTTTCCCGTTTTCAAACACAATCATGCCTGCTACATTCTCGCCCCCCTGTAGGTTAGAGATATCATAAGACTCAATATAAGCCGGGGTCTTCTTCAGCCCCAACAGACGCCTGAGCTCATCCAGCGCAGAGGCATCCCTACCAGAAAGGCCGCTGTGTTGGGCAAGGCTTTCCGCTGCATTGCTCCTGCACATTTCTACCAGCTGGCGCTGTTCGCCTCGCTGGGGCACATTGATCTTTACCGCTTTACCTCGCTTCTCGGTAAGCCACCTGGCTACCAGTTCCTGGTCTTCCACAGGGCCATCCATAGTGAGCGCTGGAGGAATTCGGTCCCGGATGGTATAGTACTGCCGGAGAAACTCCGAACGAGCTTCCGGATCCGGCTGGCAACCCTCGGTAATAAAGCTTTCTCTGTCAGTCAGTTTCCCTCCGGTAAAACGAAATACCTCAAAAGCGGTACAGGCCTCGCCCTGGGCGAGGGCGAACACATCCTGTTCCTCCACCCGGCTTGCCACCACTTTTTGCCGGTCCTTTAGCTTATTGATGGCGTTAATCCGATCCCGCAGCCGGGCAGCCAGCTCAAAATCCAAATTTTCTGCCGCTTGGTTCATTTTCTCTGTTAACGCCTTTACCGAGGTGGCGCTGCCCCCTTTAATAAAGTCCAGCGCCTGTTGAAAAGCTTCGTTGTAGTCTGCCTGATTCAGCCGCCCCTGGCAAGGGGCGCAGCACTGGTCGATATAGAAATTTAGGCAAGGCCTGCTCTTCCCGAAGTCTTGAGGAAACCGGCGGGTACAGTCCGGCAGGCGGAAGATTTTTCTGGCGGAATCCACTGTTTCCCGAATTGACCAAAAGCTAAGGTAGGGCCCAATATATTTTGCCCCGTCATCCTCTACCTGGAGCACCGCCGAAATCCTCGGCCACTCGCCGCCGCTAACCCGAATATAGCAGTAGCCCTTGTCATCCTTAAGCAGAATATTATATTTGGGTTGATGCTGCTTAATAAGGCTGCTTTCCAGCACAAAAGCCTCAAACTCGCTGTCGGTAAGAATGTACTCAAACCAGTCTACATTGCTAACCATTTTTCGCACCTTTGCATCGTGGTTTTTCTCCGAGCCAAAATACTGGCTCACTCGGTTCTTCAGCGCTTTTGCTTTTCCAATATAGATAATTTCCCCAGCGCTGTTGTGCATAAGGTATACCCCTGGGGTTAAGGGAAGCTGCATGGCCTTGCGGCGCAATTCCTTTTTCTTATCATTCTGGGCCTCCACAAAAACTGCCTCCTTCCCTGTGCTAGGGCTTGTATTTTAGATAAAGAAGTAATTTCCCGCTTTTTGCCAAAAATACTGGATTCAAGAAAAGAGCCGCAACCCAGCCCTAACAGAAGATGGCTGTTTCTGGCAGAAAAGGGTGTTTTCTGTTTTAAAACAGGCCATATTGCCACATGCAAAAAATCCACTTCTTTTTGACCCGCGAGAGCCATACTCTTACAAAAAATCAAGAAAAAAGCACCGCTTTTCGCGGTGCTGTCTAAACTGCAGTACAAAGTACTTGCCCCGCTTTACTCAGCGAAGCCGGAATTCACCAAGGAAACCAGAGCATCCACGGCCTGCTGCTCGTCGGAGCCATCAGCAATAATGCGAATGGTCACACCGCCTACAATACCCAGGCTCAACACGCCCAACAAGCTTTTGGCGTTTACTCTTCTCTCCTCCTTCTCCACCCAAATAGAGGACTTGAACTCATTTGCCTTCTGGATGAAGAAAGTGGCCGGGCGGGCATGCAGGCCTACCTGATTCTGGACCAAAACTTCCTTTGCGCACATGTACATTCACTCTCCTACAGAATTTTGAAATAGAGGTAATAAGGTTCCCGTCTCGCCTAAAGCCGGCCACGCCGCTGTAAAACTTTTATCGCCTACAGACAAGCCAGCCATTCTTTGGCGTTGTTGTCATTATACCATATTTCATGGCTTCGTCAACACGATTCAGTCATTTTTGTTTTCATGACCAGACCTTTTTTTTATTTGGCCCCTTCCGTTGTGCACGTTGCATATGAA
>CAJUSM010000056.1:11688-20819 GCA_910588935.1 uncultured Oscillospiraceae bacterium | reverse complement strand
CTCTCGGCATCTGAGAGCTGCGGTTTTTCTTCTCTTGCTTACCTTTATCTCCTCGTTTGCACACCCCCTTTTTTGTATACCTGTTGCGCACAGGAGAAAACTGTGCTATAATTTACCAGATGCGGTTTTCAATATTCTGAAGCCGTAAAAACATGATGGGGAGGAATGCATGCTATGATTCAGCTGCAATGGCTCGGCCACTCCTGCTTTCGAGGGGAATACCAAGGCAGCGCTGTAATTCTTGACCCCTTTCAGCCAGGCAGCGTGCCTGGCTGCAGGGACATACACCAATCCGCGGCTCAGGTGCTCTGCAGCCATGAGCACTATGATCATGCCTATCGGGACGGAGTGGTCTTAACCGGCATCCCGTCCCCTTTTCAGGTAACTGCCATAGAAAGCTTTCATGATGACTGCCAGGGCGCCAAACGGGGGCCAAACCTCATTCACATTTTGGCTGCCGGAGGGGTTCGGGTTGCCCATATGGGAGATATTGGCTGTATGCCCAGCCCCCAGGCCTTAGAACAGCTCCAAGGCCTAGATGCTATGCTCATCCCGGTAGGCGGCTTTTATACTGTGGGGCCCCAAGAGGCCAAGGCCATTGTAGACGCGGCGAGGCCAAGGATGGTAATTCCCATGCACTACCGTTCCGCCAGCTTTGGCTTTGATGTACTCGCCACAGTGGATGAGTTTCTCGCGCTTTTTTCTCATGTCCGCCGGGTTAAGGGGGACACCGTTCAAATCTTTCCCTCGTCTAAACCTTTTAACGAAGTGGAAACGGTTCTGCTCGCGTATGCCGGCTAAGAAGTACTGCCCCCCCTGCTTTTAGCTTTTGAACAGGATTTATAAAAAAGGAATTTCAAATTTTGAAAGGATGAAGTCCCATGGAAATTACCAATGATATTAAGTATGTTGGCGTCAATGACCACGAAGTTGACCTGTTTGAGGGCCAGTATGTGGTCCCTAACGGCATGGCCTATAATTCCTATGTCGTTTTGGATGAAAAGATCTCTGTTTTCGACACAGTGGACGCCCGTTTTACCCACCAGTGGCTGGACAATATTCAGGCTATTCTGGGAGACCGCCAGCCCGATTATCTGATTATCCAGCATATGGAGCCTGACCATTCCGCCAATATTGCCGCCTTTATGCAGACCTATAAAAACACTGTAATTGTTTCCAGTGAAAAAGCCTTTGCCATGATGGCCCAATTTTTTGGCACTGGCTTTGAGGACCGGCGGATGGTTGTGGCAGAAGGCGACAGCCTTACCACTGGCAAGCATACCTTTGCCTTTGTAGCCGCCCCCATGGTCCATTGGCCGGAAGTAATTGTCACCTATGATACCTGTGACAAGGTTCTGTTTTCTGCCGACGGCTTTGGCAAATTTGGCGCGCTGGATGTGGAAGAGGAATGGGACTGTGAAGCCCGCAGG
Source organism: uncultured Oscillospiraceae bacterium (assembly GCA_910588935.1). Taxonomy (GTDB): domain Bacteria; phylum Bacillota; class Clostridia; order Oscillospirales; family Acutalibacteraceae; genus Acutalibacter. The sequence continues at coordinate 19,389 of CAJUSM010000056.1, read as the reverse complement.
TATTATATTGGCATTGTGGGCAAATACGGCGCCCAGGTACAGAGCCTGCTAAAAAAGGCCGCCGGCCTGGATATCCAGGTGATCTGCCCCACCCATGGACCTGTGCTGAAGGAGAATTTAGGCCACTATCTGCGCCTTTATAATCTCTGGTCCTCCTATACCCCTGAGAACGAAGGCATTGTAATTGCCTATACCTCTGTATACGGCAACACCCGCCGGGCGGTGGAGCAATTTGCCGAAAAGCTCCACCAGCGGGGCTGCCCCAAGGTAACGCTTCACGACCTGGCCCGCTGCGACATAGCAGAAGCTGTGGAAGACGCTTTCCGCTATAACAAGCTGGTGCTGGCAACCACCACCTATAATGCTGAAATTTTCCCCTTTATGCGCACCTTTATTAACCACCTTACTGAGCGGAACTTCCAGAACCGCACCGTAGGCATTATTGAGAACGGCAGCTGGGCCCCTATGGCGGCCCGGGTCATGAAAAATCTGCTGGCCAATTCGAAAAAGCTGACCATTGCCGAGCCCACAGTTACCATTCGCTCTGCCCTAAACCAGGAGAGCACCGAAAAGCTGGAAGCTCTGGCCGATGCGCTGTGTCAGGATTACTTGGCCCGGCAGGATGACACCGCCAACAAAAACGACCTGACCGCGCTCTTTAACATTGGCTACGGCCTGTATGTAGTTACCAGCAACGACGGCAAAAAGGACAATGGCCTAATTGTAAACACTGTTACCCAGGTTACAAACACCCCCAACCGCATTGCGGTGTGTATTAATAAGGACAACTACTCTCACCATGTGATTAAACAGACCGGGGTAATGAACATTAACTGCCTGTCCCAGGACGCGCCTTTCTCTGTGTTTGAGAACTTTGGGTTCCAGAGCGGCCGGACTGCCGACAAGTTTGCCGGTACCACGCCTCTCCGTTCTGATAACGGCGTGGTGTTCCTCTCTCAGTTCATCAACTCCTTTATGTCTTTAAAGGTTGACCAGTATGTGGATTTGGACACCCACGGCATGTTCATCTGCAGCGTAACCGAGGCTCGGGTAATCTCTAATGTAGAAACCATGACCTATACCTACTACCAGAACAATGTAAAGCCCAAGCCCCAAACCGAGGGCAAAAAAGGGTTTGTATGCAAGGTTTGCGGTTATGTGTATGAAGGGGATGAGCTCCCGGACGATTTTGTATGCCCCCTATGCAAACATGGCGCAGCTGACTTTGAGCCCATTGGTTAAGTGTTCAAGCGGAAGGATAGCAAAAAGCGGAGGCAATGCCTCCGCTTTTTTGAATTCCCGTTTCTTTTTACCCTTCTTCCACCTCAGGCCTTCGGCTTTCTCGGCTCTGTTTCACAAAATTCTCAATAGAATCCAGCACATTGCCTAAATTATCCCGCTTGGAAAATTTTAGAAGGGCTGCCAGGATGTCCGGCAAGTCGTTTAGTGTATACTTTTTGGACGAGGTGATGATTAGGGCGTAGTACTCGTTTCTTGTTACCGTAGGCGCGTACCGTCTGGCGTTTCCCGGCCCTCGGCCTGAGCCCCCCAGGGACACAATGTATTCCTTTTCCAGCAGGGAATTAATTAAGACATGGAAGGTATTTACCGCAAAGGGCGGCTCCTTCTCCCTTCTGGCTTTATCCAGAATTTCGGGGCGGCCAAGGGGGCGCTCCGCGTCCCACAATATTTCCATAAGGGCTAATTCGGAATTGGTAAGATGTCTTCCGGTATCCTTTGTTTTCACCATGCAACCATTCCTTTCTCCTTGGTGCGAATAAGCTGCCGCCGGCCCATGCCACAGTGCTTTTTCACAGGGCATTCTCTGACCTTTCGAGTATTATATCCTATGTTTTTTCACTTGTCAATGATACTAGTAAAATTATTTGTAGGAATAAAAAGTCATTTTCCCCCTTTCCCATATATGATTCAAAAAGAGAGAAAATAGTAAGAAAACAGCCTGATGCCAAGGCGAAAAGAAGGCTCTAAAACAGCTGGCAGTTTTCTCACAATCTATAAAACACCTTCACTGTTTTTATCTTGCTTTTCGGTATCCGCCCGTTGGGCTGGGGTCTCGTGTCGCTTCCTTTTGCCTTTGATTGGCTACTCTTTGCTTTTCTGGAAATGCTAGAATAACATATACTATAAATAAGGGAAACTGCCCCAGCTTAAAACCCTTTGCCGCTCATCGCAAAATTATTTGGCTTATATGCCTTTGCTTTCTCCCCCTCTAGTGCTTTGCGCCTGCGGCAATGGCATGGGGCCCCGCGTCTTACCTGCGGACATTAGGACTTGTTTGAAAATAGAGGAAATGACGGATTTTTGAGCAGACGTGGTTAGCTTCAAGAAAAAGCCACAAGTAACATTTGCGTATTCCGAGATTTTTCGACGCGGAAGATGGCCGCTTCTGGGCAATAAGACAGCGTTTTTGTTTTTTCTAACAAGCCCGAAATGAGTAAAATATTTTCGCTATTTCTCCCGATTTTTATACCCTCCTTTGGGTTATTCCCCACTTTTTGAGAGTGTCCAAAACGAGGATTTTATGAGGGAGAGTGGAAAAATTTCGTTAGGCTGCAGAATTGTCGGGATTTCATCCCGAAATATTTTTTGTGATGGATGGGGTCTCGCCTGCCGGCTCGGTCGGGTCAGAACGGTCCCCACCGGGGACCTTCCCCCTGGGGCAAGGTCAGGGGGCGCCGCCCCACACCCCGCAGGCGAAACTTTTCCCATTTTCTCTCGGCATCTGAGAGCTGCGGTTTTTCTTCTCTTGCTTACCTTTATCTCCTCGTTTGCACTCTCCCCCACTTTTTTAGGCTATTGACAGTTTCTTCCTGTTCTGATATAATAAGTCAATTTGTGCAGAAATACGCACAAAATAAGAGGATCGAGGAGGGTGAAATAATTGGAATTTTTCGCTAAAATCAACCGTTTTTTGTTCCCCCATTGTGAGGAATACGAAAAGCTGGGGGCAAAGAAATGCCTGGCCCTAGGCTTCCAGCACGCTTTTGCCATGAGCTGCGCTACCATTTTGGTTCCTTTGCTCACCGGGCTGGATGTGGGTGTAGCCTTGTTCTGCGCAGGCATAGGAACCCTGATTTTCCACCTATGCACCGGGGGCCGGATGCCTACCTTTTTGGGCAGTTCTTTTGCCTTTATCTCTGCTTTGTGCGGGGTAATTGGCAATACCAGCTTTGGGGCCACCAAGGATGAACAGGTTGCCGCCGCCATGGGGGGTGTAATTGCCTCTGGTCTGTTCTACCTAGCGCTGGCTCTCATTATTCGCCTTTTTGGCAAAAGCTTAATTGACAGGCTTTTCCCGCCAGTGGTTCGCGGGGTAGGCATTACCTTAATTGGCCTAAACCTGGCCTCCTCTGCCATTAACAACATTCAAACCCAGTATGGCCCAGAGGGCAATGCCCTGCCCCTGTTTGGGGAAGGGTACGACATGGCGGTTTATGTATGGGCTTGGGTGTTGGCCGCTGTGGTCTGCCTGTTGGCTGTGGTTCTCTCCAGCTGCGGCAAGGGCATGGTAAAAATGTCCTCTATTGTTATTTCATTGGTTTCCGGCTATGTGCTTGCTTTAATCGTCACAAAAACCGGCCTGGCTCCTCAGAGCCTGATGGACACCAGTGTGATTGCCAGTTATGGCTGGCTCCAAGCTCCCCACTTTGTGTTCCCCAAGTTCCATATTACCGCCATCGGTATGATTGCCCCCATTGCCATTGTTACCTGTGTGGAGCATGTGGGCGATGTTTACGCCAACGGGGCCGTGGTAAACAAGCGCTTTACCGAAAAGCCAGGGCTGCACCGCACCCTGATGGGCGATGGGCTGGCTACTGTGTTCGCTGGGTTTATGGGCGGCCCCCCCAACACAACCTACTCTGAAAATACCGCGGTATTGGCGGCTACTGGAAACTACAATCCCGCCTCCCTGCGGATGGCCGCTGTTATTGCCGTTGCGGTTAGCTTTTTCGGCAAAGCCATCGGCGTAATTCAGTCTGTGCCCAACTGCGTGCTGGGCGGGGCCTGCATTGTGCTCTATGGCATGATTGCCTCTGTTGGGCTGCGCACCTTAGTGGAAAACCATGTAGACTTTACCCGGAACCGGAACCTGTGCATTGCGGCTGTCATGCTGGTGCTGGCCATTGGAGGCGCGGCAATTGGCAACGCCACCTTTAGCTTTTCCAATATTGGCTTAGGCATTATTGTGGGCATCCTTTTAAACCTGCTGATTCCTGAGAGCCGGGAAGAAGATAAGGGGCTGGTCGCCCATGCTGTAAATAAAACGGAAATTCTGCCAGAACGCAAAGAGAGGTAACTGGCAGTGGAAAAAGGGCGGGCTCCCAGAGATGCCCGCTTTTTTTCTTTCTACACCATTGGCCAAAGTATGGCGCAGAGAATGAATTTCTACCCAACAAAATGCAGAAACCCCTTTTATTTGCGGCGGGTTTGTGGTAAAATAGGAAAGCTAATGAGAGCACGCCTCTATGTTTTCCATGCTGTGCAAAGGGTTAACATGGTTAAAAGGCTTAGAAAACTTCCAATTTTCTGGTTTTTGCCTAAATGAATTATTAAGGCGCTTTTAACTGGGTTAACAATACATAACACTTTAAAAGCAATAAAAAACGAAGGAAGGGATAAGCGCTGTGGAAGCTGTGATGGACTTTATCGCCCGAAGCGGGCAGACGTTCCTAAACTTGGTGCGGCAGTTTTCTTTAAAAGACGCCATTGACGTGGCGATTGTCACCGTGCTGCTCTACGGCATCATCAAGCTGGTACGGGATACCCAGGCCAGTCAGCTGATAAAAGGAGTTTTCCTGCTGATTGCCCTCATCCTAATTTCCCACTATGGAAACCTTATGGTCCTCAATGGCATCTTGAACTCTTTTTTGGAGTCAGCTTTCGTAATTGTGGTCATTTTGTTTCAGCCGGAAATCCGTAAGGCCTTGGAGCAGGTAGGCCGCAGCAAGGTTGGCCGGTCGCTTGCCAGCGCCGTGGGCGTTATGGACAAAGAGGCGGGCAGCGCTGCCACCCACCAGGCTATTGTGGGCGTTGTAGAGGCTACCGCCATTCTGCAGCAGCTGCGTATGGGCGCCCTCATTATATTTGAGCGCAGCGCCAGGCTGGGTGAAATTATTGCCACCGGCACTTTGGTGGACGCCGGCCCAGCCGGCCAGCTAATTGCCAACATCTTTTTCAATAAAGCTCCTCTCCACGATGGCGGCATGGTGATTCGGGACGGGCGCATCTGCGCGGCAGGCTGTATTTTGCCCCTTACCAGCAGCGACGCGGTGAGCGCCGAGCTGGGCACCCGCCACCGGGCGGCCATTGGCATGAGCGAGAATTCTGACGCGGTGGTGGTGGTGGTTTCTGAAGAGACCGGGCAAATATCCATTGCCATTGACGGCAGGCTTACCAGAAACTACAACCGGGTATCCCTTTTGGAAGAGCTGGAAAAACAGCTTATCAGCCAGCCAGAGCCCGAACAGGGCGGCAGCCGGCTTTTAGACAGGCTGGGCCTGAACAAAAACAGCAAATAAGGAGGTGCGCTTGCCATGAATGAAAAGCGGGAACAGGAGAGCAAAAAGCCCCGAAAAAAAAAGCTCCGTCTGGGTCACCTGATGTATCACAATTCCTTTGTGCTGGCCTTTTCCTTTACTGTGGCCCTGATTGGCTGGTTTGTTATGGCGGCCGGCAGCGACCTGAACCGTATTTATGTTATTAAAGATGTGCCCATTAACATAGGCTTAAGCGCAGAGGCAGAGGCCGATGGGCTGCGGGTATTTGGCCAGAACTATGACACTGTAGACATTGAGGTTTCCGGCAGCAACCTTATCACCTCGAAGCTTACTGCCGAAGACTTTTCCGTTACGGCTACCCTAAATCCTGTGTCCACCAAGCTAACGGAAAATACCACCCAGAAATATGCTGCCGAAGTACGGGTCAGTAAGAAAAATTCTTATTCCGACTTCGACATTGTTTCCCGAAACCCAGAAGAGATCAACATTGAATATGACAAGTACCGGGAGCTTTCCCTGCCATTGGAGACCAATATTGTATTTACCGCCGACACCGGCTTTTTTCCCGGCACCCCCGTGCCTTCTGAGGAGACCATCATTATTTCGGGCCCTGCCTCCTCGGTAAACAAGGTAAGCCATGCTGTGGTTGCCCATACCTATGACTCTCCTTTGCGGGCCAGCGAAGAGCTGACCTGCCCGGTAAAGCTATACGACCAGGACAACCAAGAGATTACCGACCCCGCCGGGATTTACCTTACCCTAAGCGTGGACAGCGTACAGGTGCAGGTGCCTGTTTTGCCCCGGAAAACAGTGGATTTGGTTGTCTCTTATGCCCATAAGCCTGCAGGTTTCTCTGAGTCTAGGATCTCTGTGGAACCCAAAACCATTGATATTGTGGCTACTACCCAGGAGGCCCTGGACGCGGTACAGGAAATCCGGCTGGATACCATTATCGATTTTGCCGACCTGGATCTCAGTGCCCGCACAGCCAGCTTTACCATGGAAATCCCCATTCCTGCCGGCACTAGGAGTATTAACAGCACTGGCGACAATTCGGTAGACCAAGCTGTGGTCACCATAAACCTAAACGGCTACCGGCAGGCAGCGGTATCGGTACCCGAGAGCAATGTTGAGCTGATTAACCCGCCGGGAGAGGTGGAGGCGCAACTGACCACCCGCAGCCTGGAAGTAAAGCTGGCTGGGCCCGAGGCCCAAGTGAGCAAACTGACTGGCGACGCGGTTACCGTTCAGGTAGATATGAGCAACATTGAAAGCCGTACCGGCAGCGTGGATGTTCCCGCTACCGTAACAGTCACCGGCTCTGCTGGAGAAGCCTGCTGGGTTCTGGGCAGCTACACGGTAACAGTTACCTTGGCCCCGTCCTCCTCCAGCACTGTTCCCGGCAGAAGCAGCAGCCCTGGCGCAACGCCGGCAGAGTAAGGGGAGCGGTAATTTCCCCATGGTCTGAAAGTCCCGTCGGGCCTGGTCTTTACCGGCCGGCAGACGGGACTTTGATTTCCGCATTAAGAGAAGTGAGGTAACCATGGATATACAGGTTGGCGATGTTCTGCTGATGAAAAAGCCCCATCCCTGCGGCGGCACACGGTTTCGGGTACTGCGGGCAGGCATGGACTTTAAGATAAAATGCCTGGAATGCGGCCGGGAAATTATGCTGCCCAGACGCAAGTGCGAAAAAAATATAAAAAAAATAGAACGGGAAACTGGAGAAGCAGCCAATACTTCCCCCGAACAGGAGAACAGCAATGGCAATTACAGTTAATATCTATTATTCCGGTCAAAATGGCAGCGCCCGGGCTTTTGCCCAAGAAATGGTGGAAACCGGCCTGGTAGACCGTATTCGGGCAGAAGAGGGGAATGAACAGTACGACTACTTCTTTCCTATGGATGATCCGGAAACCGTACTGCTTATTGACCGCTGGGATGGCCAAAGCGCCATTGACCGCCACCATGCCACAACAATGATGGCAGAAATTAGCCAGCTACGGGATAAGTACAATCTGCATATGAGAGTGGAGCGCTATGTATCGGACCAAGGCGGCATACCAGACTCCGACCTGCGCTTTGTGAAATCCTAAAGCAAAACCGGAAAGCGAGATGGAATATGTTCGAAAATTTGCAGGTTTTTGAAAACCGATACGAAGAAATCAGCATGAAGCTCTAC
>CAJUSM010000056.1:0-11678 GCA_910588935.1 uncultured Oscillospiraceae bacterium | reverse complement strand
CCTCTGACCCCCAGCTTTTCTCTGCCCTAATGAAGGAAAGTCGGGAGCTGGAACCGATTGTGGAAGCTTACCGGGGATACAAGCGCTGCCTGGAGGCAGTGGAGGGGGCCAAGGAGCTGCTGGAAAGCTCTGGAGACCGGGAGCTGAAGGAGCTGGCCCAAGAAGAGGTTAAGGAAAACGAAGCAGAGCTGGAAAGACTGACTGAAGAGATTAAGGTGCTGCTGCTGCCAAAGGATCCCAATGACGAGAAAAACGTTATTGTAGAAATACGGGGCGGTACAGGGGGTGAAGAGGCGGCTCTTTTTGCCTACGATCTTTACCGGATGTACACTGCCTACGCAGAAAAGCAGGGCTGGCATACCGAAATTGTAAGCTTAAACGAAACAGAGCTGGGCGGCTTTAAGGAGGTCAGTTTCTTGGTAGACGGGGCCGGAGCCTACTCTAAGCTGAAATATGAGAGCGGAGCCCACCGGGTCCAGCGGGTGCCGGAAACCGAAACCCAAGGGCGCATTCACACCTCTGCCGCCACGGTGGCCGTGCTGCCGGAGGCAGAGGAAGTGGACATTCAAATTGACCCAAAAGATCTCCAAATTGACACCTTCCGTTCCAGTGGGGCGGGAGGCCAGCACATTAACAAAACATCCTCCGCCATCCGCATTACCCACCTGCCCACCGGTATGGTGGTAGAGTGCCAGGACGAGCGGAGCCAGTATAAGAACAAGGACAAGGCCATGAAAGTTCTGCGGGCCCGGCTGCTGAGCCAAGAGCAGGAAAAGGCCAATGCTCAGGTGGCCCAGGCGCGCCGCAGCCAGGTGGGCAGCGGCGACCGCTCCGAGCGCATTCGCACCTATAATTTTCCCCAGTCCCGGGTTACCGACCATCGCATTGGCCTCACCCTTTATAAGCTGGAAGAAGTATTAGCCGGCAGCATGAATGAGATTATTGACGGCCTGATTGCCGCCGACCGCGCCCAGCAGCTGGAGGAAGGAAACGCTTAGGGCCTGTATAAACCAGGCCTTAAGCCGCCTAAAATTTGTACTTACCATTTCTTCTATTTATTATTCTCAATGTTAGAAAGGGGGCTGGACCATGACCACCCAGCTTTTTGGGAAAGAGGATATACAACAGGCGGGTGAAATTCTCCGCAAGGGCGGGCTGGTAGCCATCCCCACAGAAACGGTCTATGGCTTGGCTGCCAACGCTCTGGATCCCCAGGCAGTAAAGAAAATTTTTGCCGCCAAGGGCCGGCCCGCAGACAACCCTCTCATTGCCCATATCCACGACTTTGCCCAGCTTGCCGGTTTGGTAAAGCAGGTGCCCGAAGCCGCGAAGCAGTTAGCAAAGGCCTTTTGGCCTGGCCCTCTTACCATGATTCTGGAAAAGGCTGACATTGTGCCACTAGAAACCACCGGAGGCCAAGAAACCGTTGCCGTCCGTTTTCCTGCTCATCCGCTGGCTCAGGCTGTCATACAGGCTGCTGGAACTCCTTTAGCCGCTCCCTCCGCCAATTCCTCCGGCAAGCCCAGCCCCACCAGCTTCTCCCATGTGGTGGAGGATCTTTCCGGCAAAATAGACGCTATTCTGGATGGCGGCGACTGCCCGGTAGGCCTGGAATCCACTGTAATCAGCCTTACCGGAAAAACGCCCCGGGTACTCCGGCCTGGCGGCATTACAGTAGAGGCCCTGCGGCAGGTACTGGGACAGGTGGATGTGGACCCGGCCGTGGAAAAAGGGCTGGCCCTTGGCGCGAAAGCTTCCTCTCCCGGTATGAAATACCGGCATTATGCCCCAGGCTGCCCCCTAGAGATTCTGGATGCTTCCCCAGAGGAATTTTCTGGTTATGTAAACCAAAAGGCAAAAGAAATGCCTGGCATAGCGGCTCTTTGTTTTCGAGAGACAATCCCCCACCTTCAGGTCCCTTTCTTTTGCTATGGCGGCCGCTACGATTCCCAAGAGCAGGCAAAGCTGCTGTTCTCTGCTCTTCACCAAATAGACCGGCTAGGCGCTGCCAGGGTTTACGCCCAGCAGCCCGCCCGAGCTGGGATGGGCTTGGCTGTTTATAATCGGTTGATTCGCGCGGCAGGCTTTCAGAAGGTTTGCCTGCCCGGGCCAACTGTGGTAGGCCTGATAGGGCCCAGCGGGGCGGGAAAATCCACTGTGGCGGCGGAGCTTGCCAAGTTGGGCTGCCATGTGGTGGACTGTGACCAGCTTACCCGCCGGAGCGATGTGTACGACTCCGGCTGCATTGCCCAGCTATGCCAGGCCTTTGGCGATTCTGTGGCCCCCAACGGTATTTTAAACCGGCGGGAACTGGCCGCCCGGGCCTTTTCCTCGCCAGAAGGAAAGCAGCTGCTGGAGAAAATTACCTTTCCCCCCATCCTCCGGCAGATCCGCCAAGAGCTGGAAGGGAAAACCGGGGTGGTGCTGCTGGATGCCCCCACCTTATTTGAGGCAGGACTGGACAGCATTTGCAGGCGGATTCTGGCTGTTAGCGCCCCTGAGCCGGAGCGGCTAGCTAGAATTTTAAAGAGGGACAGCCTTAGCCAAGCACAGGTCCTGCAGCGATTTCGTGCCCAATATCCAGAAGAATTTTACACCTGCCGGGCCGATTGGATTATTACAAACGCCCCTGGCCAGAATATTACTGCCCAGGTAAAAACGGTTATGGCTGAATTACAGGCTGGAGGTAGGGTATGAAAAAAGCGTATCTTCTGGTGTTTGTTGTACTGGCGCTGGCTTTGGCCTGCATAGCCTTTGGCCCCCCCATAACGGATCTGGCTATGCGCCAGCTATATCCTCAGAGATTTCAAGAAGTGGTAGCCAGAGAGGCGGGGGAATTTGGGTTGGACACAGAGCTGATTTTTGCTGTGATCAAGGCGGAAAGCGGTTTTGACCCCAAAGCCAGTTCCCGGGCCCAGGCCAAGGGCCTTATGCAGCTTACCGAAGAAACCTTTGGCTGGATGGCTGGGGAGCATCCCCCGGAAAACGGCGGTGGTGATGTATATGACATCAACGACAACATTCACTGTGGCTGCGCCCTTCTCCGCCGCCTGCTGGACCATTACAATGGCAACCTAAAAGTAGCTTTGGCTGCCTATAACGCGGGCATCGGCAATGTTGACCGCTGGCTGGAGGAACGGGAGCATTCGGCCAATGGAGAAACTTTGGATGACATTCCCTTTCCAGAGACAGAAGCCTATGTGCTAAAGGTTGTGAAGAATTTGGGCATTTACCGAAAGCTATACCCACCCCAATAGAATTTTAGAGCTGTCGGGAACCAGCGGAAGATGCTGGATACCGACAGTTTTTTACCGGCAGCCGAAACTGCAATCCCGACAATCCCTTCTCATCATAAGCCCTCCGGTTGGACACCATTTTTACAAATGTTCTTGATTTTTATTAAGAATCATAGTACAATAAAGCCAAATTAAATGTTGAAAAAGGAATGGTGAGATTATATGCTGTCCACTGCAAACATCTAAGAAAAAAATGAAATACCTCTTCGGGATCGCCGGCTCAATGCTCCTCCTCCTAGCGGCTTTCCTGCTGATAACCAGTAAAAGCAGCAAGGAGTATCAGGGCACCATACAGTGGAAGGATGGCGCCACAGAAAACGTTAGCATCCGCTTGGAGTATAAGAATTTTGATAAGCTTTTTAATAAGCTGAACGGCACTCTGGACCTCCACCTAGATAGTGGCTGAGGCTATAAATACATAGCAAACAGCGAGTTTTTCCAGCTCCCTCAAGGAGATTCCCAGACATGGGAATAATATGAAATCATTTTTTGGGGACCTTTGGCAAATTCTCGCTCCCAGGATGCATCCAATCCTATTGAAGGAAAAGGAATTGGCACCTTTTGCACTGCATACTTTGAGGACCCCGGCAAAATGGACAACCTGGCCCTGGTCTCAAAAGAGTATGAAATTCGTTCCGTCCCGGCGGACAAGGCCTTTCAGGAAAAAGTGGACTCTGTGACATTTACAAATGCTTGAGGAATTTGGCCAGAGCAAGGGGAATCGGGAAAGGCTGCCAGGGACAGCCGGCATACGCCCTTCAGCAGTGGCTTTACCTCTTCGTCTCATCTTTTCCTTTGTCACTATACCCCTTGACTTTCCCCAAAATGTGGAGTATAATCGTGGATGATGTGGAAAATATTAGCACCGGAGGTATCAACATGGAGGATAACAAAAAGAACGAAACCAAGGAGTTGGCTGAAAAACTTTTGATGGATCAGGCCAGTTCTGCCAGAAAGGCCTGCGTGCAGGAAATAGAAAAAGCAATGGACTTTGCCGAAGGATATAAGGACTTTATTACCGCTGCCAAAACCGAGCGGGAAACTGTGGACTGGACCGTTACCGCGGCCCAGGCTGCTGGTTTTGTGGAATTTGATCCTGAGAAAAAGTACAGCGCTGGCGACAAGGTCTATTACAACAACCGGGGCAAGGCCATGTGCCTAGCCGTGATTGGCGAAAAAGGGGCAAGCAAGGGTGTGCGGATCGCCGCCGCCCACATTGATAGTCCACGCATTGACCTAAAGCCCATTCCCCTATATGAGTCAAGCGAACTGGCTCTGCTGAAAACCCACTACTATGGCGGTATTAAAAAGTACCAATGGACTGCTATTCCCCTTTCTATGCACGGCAAAGTGGTGCGCAAAGACGGCAGCGAGGTTGTCATCAATGTGGGCGAAAAGGAAGGGGATCCTCAGTTCTGCATTACAGACATTCTCCCCCATTTGGGCAAGGATCAGATGGGTAAAAAGCTAGGCGAGGCCTTTACCGGTGAAGATCTGAACGTTTTGGTAGGCAGCCTGCCGATCAGTGCCGAGGGTGAGCAGCTCTACAAGCTGAATATTATGAAAATCCTCAACGATCAGTATGGAATTGTGGAGAGCGACCTGATTTCTGCCGAGCTGGAGTTTGTGCCCGCTTTTCCTGCCGCGGATATTGGCTTTGACCGGAGCATGGTAGGCGCCTACGGCCATGATGACCGGGTATGCGCTTATCCCGCCTTGGAGGCTCTTTTCGATTGCGGCGTGCCGGAGCGCACCGCCATTACTGTACTGGCAGACAAAGAAGAGATTGGGAGCGTGGGCAACACTGGCCTGGCCTCTGAATATATGAACTACTTTGTATCTGACATGGCTCGGGCCGAAGGCCTAGAGCCCCAGCATGTGTGGAGTATGTCCAGCTGTCTTTCTGCCGATGTTACCGCAGCAATGGATCCCACCTATGCCTCTGCCTATGAAGCAGGCAACTCTACCTACTTTAACCGGGGTGTGGGCATTGCCAAGTACACTGGTTCCAGGGGCAAGGGCGGCAGCAACGATGCTTCTGCTGAGTTTTTGGGCTGGGTGCGCAAGCTTTTAGACGATGCCGGCGTACTGTGGCAGATTGGCGAGCTGGGTAAGGTAGACCAGGGCGGCGGAGGCACTGTTGCCTATGATGTAGCCAGGCTAAACGCTGATGTAATTGACATTGGGGTACCGGTGCTTTCTATGCACTCTCCCTTTGAGGTCATCTCCAAGATAGACCTGTTCAGCGCTTATCAGGCATTCAAAGCTTATTTTGAAGCCTAAGCAATAATAAAATACTGCAGGAAAATCCCCCCGTTTAAAACAGGGGGATTTTTTATAACCACAATCCATTCATCAGGAAAAGATTTTTAGCCAGATCAAAAGGCCTCCGGTTTTCCGGAGGCCTTTATTATTCATCGATGAAGTTGTGCTATATGGATAATTTCATATAGTAGTCCACTGGCGTTCATTCCTTTTTTCAGCACATCCATACTGTCTTACAGACCCGCATCTATCATTCATTCCACCTTGTAGGATAAGCTTAAATAAGCTATGTAAACTGCGGCGCTTAACAGATCCGTGCTAATCTGGCTTTTTCAATATCTGAACATGTTTCCAGAAACTGAAGCCCGCCTTTCTATGGAGTTTTCCCTCATCTATATTCAGTTGCGGACCTTGAGCCCGCCGGTCTGGTGATGCTGTGTTTCATTTGTGTCCATTGGACTCACCCGCCTTTCCGTCTAAGTTTGCGGCCAACTGTTTCTCCCAGGCTTTTTGCTTTGAGCCTCCCTTCATCACAATCTCGTGATTACAATACCTCAAAGCAGGACCTTTGCGTTATCTTTATACAATACATCTGGTCCCTTCGCCTTTTCCTCACCACACCGCCGTTTTCATATTGTTTGCCTAAAGACAAATAATCTACTTCCGGCTTTCACAGTTCCGCTTATTGGCTAGACTTTTTGGATTTTTGTTTTATCCTCTTGTCTTGCCTGTATTATACTTCACAAAAGTCCTTTTGTCAATAGGTTTTTTGAAGATTTTTGAAATTTTTTTGCCAAATTGCACCATCCGCTGCCTTTCTCCGTTTTTTTCCAGGATCTCCGGGCTTTTAAAGTCCAACTTGGGGGAAAGAATATAAAATATCCTGATAAAGATATTGACTTTCCTCCGGAATTTATGTACAATGTATAAGCAGACGGGGTTGCCCCGGCGGAAAGGAGCGGATCGTTTTGGACAATGGATTTGAGGCCGACCTGATTACCCTGATTGACGATGAGGGCGAACAGCACGAATTTGAGATAATTGACGAGCTGGAAAACGACGACGGCCATTTTATGGCGCTGGTTCCTACCCGCCAGGAGCCCGAAGAGATGGCTACCGACGCGGAAACCTACTATATCTTTGAAGTGATTGAAGAGGACGGCGAAGAGCAGCTCCAAGAGGTAGAGGACGATGCTCTGCTGGATAAGCTGGCCGATATTTTTGAGACTCGGTTTAACGAAGCTTATTTTGACTCCCCTGAAGGGTAAGCCCACATTTTGCCTTGTTGCCTGCCCGATGCGCGGACTGTGCACATATAACCCTACACTCAAATAATCGGGAGCCCCCCCTCCGCATGCGGATTGCAGACCTCCCGGCCTGGCACGCTTGCGTTGCCTGGCTGGACGAAGGGAGCGTGAACCATGCGGGAGGGCACCCACCTGTTCCTCTTGTAGGCAGGTTATTGAGATGCACATTACGGTCGGGCGGGTTAACTGAAAATAAAAGCCGCTGGCAGGAAACTGTCGGCGGCTTTTGCTGTTTTCTCCTTGTATAAGACCTGGCCAAGTGAAGACTTTAGAACCCCCTATTCTTGGCTGGCCGCCATCGCTAAGTAAAACCTGTTGTTCTTTATCGCGCCTTTTATATTCTTATGTGAACGCCTGTTCTCCTAATGGAGAGTGGCCAAAACGAGGATTTTATGGGGGGGTGGAAAAATTTCGTTAGGCTGCAGGATTGTCGGGATTTCATCCCGAATTATTTTTTGTGATGGATGGGGTCTCGCCTGCCGGCTCGGTCGGGTCAGAACGGTCCCCACCGGGGACCTTCCCCCTGGGGCAAGGTCGCGGGGCGCCGCCCCACAACCCGCAGCCTTTGAGAAAGGTAAGACTTCGCGAAGCGAAGTCTACGAAACTTTTCCCATTTTCTCTCGGCATCTGAGAGCTGCGTTTTTTCTTCTCTCGCTTACCTTTATCTCCTCGGTTGGACACTCCCTCCTAATGTTCCTTGTTGACACTGCCTATAAATTCCAGTATAATAAAACTATACAATCAGCGCTTTGTATGAACAAGGAGGTTTATATGGCAGACAAAAAAGATGAGACCTACAAAGTGTACAAAAACCCCCATGGTCCGGATATTGGCACCGCTGGGGCGAAAATTCTGGAAATAGATGGACTTTTCTTTAAGGATCTGGCTGGCACAGGAGAGCTTTTGCCATACGAAGACTGGCGGCTGGATGACGACCAGCGGGCCCGGGATTTAGCCTCTCGACTATCCATTGAGGAAATTGCCGGACTTATGCTCTACTCCCCCCACCAAATGGTACCCAATGTGCCAGGCGGCCCCTTCCCCGGCACTTACGGGGGAAAAACCTTAGAGGAAAGCGGAGCGGAGCACTGGGCTTTAACCGACCAGCAAGAGAGCTTTCTGAAACAGGACCATGTGCGCCATGTGCTGGCTATGGCCTTGGAAAGCGCCGAGGTGGCCGCAAAGTGGAGCAACCGCCTTCAGAGCTACACTGAGGCCCTGCCCTGGGGAATCCCGGTGAATATTTCCAGTGATCCCCGCCATAGCGCCAGCACAGCCGGCGCCGAGTACAAAAGCGGCGCCGGGGATGTATCCAAATGGCCTGAAGGACTGGGGATGGCCGCCACCTTCTCTCCCGAGCTGTGCCGGGAGTTTGGCAAGGCTGTCTCTGCAGAATGCCGCGCCATGGGCATTACCACCGCGCTGTTTCCCCAGGTGGATTTGGCCACCGAGCCTCGGTGGATGCGCTTTGAGGACACCTTCGGTTCCCATCCAGATATGGTCACGGATTTCAGCAAGGCCTATTGCGACAGCCTGCAGACTACAGAAGGCTCCCCCGATGGCTGGGGTAAGGACAGTGTGTGCGGCATGAGCAAGCACTGGCCTGGCGGCGGCCCCTGCGAAGGAGGAAGAGACGCCCACTATCCCTTTGGCAAATTCGCCGTATACCCAGGCAAAAACCTGAACGACCACCTAAAGCCTTTTCTGAACGGCGTGTTTCAGCTGGAAGGCCCTACCGGCGCCACCTCCGCCATTATGCCCTATTACACTGTTAGCTGGGGAATTGACACCAAAGATGGAAAAAACGTAGGCAATTCCTACAGCCACTACATCATCCACGACCTGCTCCGGGAAAAGTACGGATACGATGGTATTGTCTGCACCGACTGGGGCATTACAGCCGACCCGAACCCAGAGGTAGACTCCTTTAGCAGCCGCTGCTATGGAGTAGAAAACCTTACCGAGGCTGAGCGGCACTTGCTGGCCATAGAAAACGGGGTGGACCAGTTTGGCGGCAACTCTGCCGTGGGCCCTGTGCTGGAGGCCTATCGGCTGGGCTGTGAGAAACACGGCCCAGAGGCAATGCGCCGGCGGATGGAAGAATCTGCAGTTCGTTTGCTGAAAAACATCTTCCGGTGCGGCTTGTTTGAAAACCCATACCTAAACCCAGCCGAGAGCGTGAAAACTGCCGGCTGCGAGGCTTTCTGCCAGGCAGGCTACCAGGCTCAGCTGAAATCGGTTGTCATGGTAAAGAACCAGCAGGCCCTTCCCCAAGGGGAACGGAAAAAGGTCTATATACCCACCCGGCATATTGGCCCTATGAAAGCCTTTTTCCGCACCGATATGCCTGCCCGAATTATTCAGCCAGCCCCGCGGGAGCTGGTAAGCCAGTATTATGACTGGGCAGAAACCCCAGAAGAGGCGGATTTTGCCCTAGTGTTTATAGAAAGCCCCCTTTCCGACGGCTATTCTGCCCAAGACCGGGCAAACGGCGGGAACGGCTATGTGCCTATTTCCCTGCAGTATAGACCCTATACCGCCTATACCGCCCGGGAAACCAGCGTGGCAGGAGGAGATTTCCGGGAAGATTCTGCCAACCGGAGCTATAAGGACAAGACAGGCACCGCCGCCAA
Organism: uncultured Oscillospiraceae bacterium; assembly: GCA_910588935.1. GTDB lineage: Bacteria > Bacillota > Clostridia > Oscillospirales > Acutalibacteraceae > Acutalibacter. Next base: position 2,177 of record CAJUSM010000056.1, on the reverse strand, counting down.
TGAATCTGACCTGGATTTGGTAATTGACACCAAAAAGGCCTTGGGCGATAAACCGCTGATTGTGGTGCTGCGTATGCATAACCCCACAGTGGCAAAAGAGTTTGAGGAATATGCAGACGCCATCCTAATTGATTTTGGAGTACAGGGCCAGGCCATTTTTGATCTGGTCAGCGGCAAAGCGGAGCCCAGCGGCCTGCTGCCTGTACAGATGCCGGCCAATATGGAGACAGTGGAAAAGCACTGTGAGGACCTGCCTTTTGACATAGAGCCCTACCAGGATTCCACTGGCAACCGGTACGATTTTGGCTTTGGCATGAATTGGTCCGGCACCATCGATGACCAACGAACCCAGCGCTATCGCAGGAAGTGAGGAAGAGCATGAACAGTATGCACAAGCAGGAAACGGTTTTGGAGACTTTTGACCTTAACGGCGCTTCCGCCAATTTGGTAGAATGGGGCGAAACACTTTGGTGTGGAAAAGTCCGCTATGCAGAAGACAACACCAATGAGCCGGATGTAGAACAGCTAATGCGGGATTTTGTGGCATTAGGCGAGACCGAAGCCTCTCCCCACGACCCAGAGGAGAGATGGGATGTGTGCCTAAGCCTTAATTACCTCTCTAACAAAAGGCCCAGCGGGGTTTTCTTTGGCTTTTTGGTAGAAAACCGAAACCAGCCAAATGGCTTTGACATGCTGTGGCTCCCTGGCGGGCAATTCCTTCGGGTAGAGATAAACGAGCAAACTGCCAAGGCCTTAGAAGCAGAACCCTGGACCGGCGGCGTCCCTCCCTTTCAGTGGGTAAGCGAGACACTTGGGCCTCGGCTGGGTTTCTCTGCCACAGACAGTGTCTTGCCTATTGTAGAATATTATCATCATCAGGAGGATGGAACGATTGACGGCTGCTGGCTGTATGTACCGGTTCGGCGGAATGCTTAGCTCCGGGAAATAATCCCTCTGGCTGGGGTAATTTTTTTCCAATTTGTTCCGATATAATATGTAGAACCCCAAAAGTCTGTTTCGCGTCTCTCCGCGCACAACTTGGCCGCAGATTTTCTGCCCTGGCTGTGTTAATCGTTTTTTCCTCGCCAAACCCACGCGCTGAGATACAGAAACAGGCCTAAGAAAACAATAGGAGGAATATTCTCATGGCTCTTGAGTTTGATCCCAAACTGAACCGCTATCAGAACAGTGTGACGAACAGCATTCCTGCTGTAAAGAGCAATGGTGCTGCCAAAACCGCTGAGACCGAAAGCACCAAAAAAGCCTCTGAGGCCCAGGCTGCAGAAGGCGCTGCCAGTGAAGGCAAGGTAGAACAGGCGCCTGACAGTGTAGACCTAAGTGATGACGCCAAAAGCATTAACAAAATGAGCGCCGAGGACCGGGCTGCCCTGGTGAAAAGCCTGAAAGCTGACCTGGACAACCAGATGAACCGTTTTATCAACATGATGACCTCGTCCTTTACCAAGCAGGGCTTTACCGCAAAAACTGCCGAGGACGATTCTTTCTGGCGGATGTTCTCTTCCGGGAACCTTTCGGTAGACTTGGAGACAAAAAAGGCTGCCCAGGAGGCCATCAGCGAGGATGGGTACTGGGGTGTAAACCAGACCTCTGAGCGCATTTTCAAAATGGCCCAAGCATTGGCCGGCGATGACCCCGAGAAGATGAAGCAGATGCAGGCCGCGGTAGAAAAGGGCTATAAAGCCGCTGGCGCCGCTTGGGGCGGCGATCTGCCTGAGATTGCTGGAAAGACCATTGACGCGGTGAATAAGATGTTTGAAAACTATTTCGGCGGCGATAAAACCGAAACCGAAGAATAAGGATACTTAAAAACCAAGAAACTGAGCAGCGATCTGGCTGCTCAGTTTTTTTGAGGAAAAAAGGCCTAAGGCTTGTTTGAAAATAGAGGGAATGACGGATTTTTGATTAGAAGTGGCCAGCTTTAAGGAAAAACCCGCAAGCAATACTTGCGTACTGCCAGGATTTTCGATGCGGAAGATAGCCACTTCTGGGCAAAAGGGCAGCGTTTTCGATTTTTCAAACAAGCCCTAAGCCCCACAAAGAGAGTGTCCAAAACGAGGATTTTATGAGGGGAAATGGAAACATATCGTCAGGTTGCAGGATGGTCGGGATTTCATCCCGACATATTTTTTGTGATGGATGGGGTCTCGCCTGCCGGC
>CAJUSM010000055.1:11781-21130 GCA_910588935.1 uncultured Oscillospiraceae bacterium | reverse complement strand
CTGGAAAACCTTCAGGCCGTTCTTACTGTTTTCGTTCGCGCTTATAACCGCTTTGTCAAATTTGAGAATGTCCAAAACGAGGATTCCATGAGGGAAAGTGGAAACATATCGTTAGGTTGCAGGATTGTCGGGATTTCATCCCGAATTGTTTTTTGTTATTAATGGGGTCTCGCCTGCCGGCTCGGGTGCTGTGTGCCAGTGGCACACGTCCAGCACCGACCGGAGCGGCAGCGTAGACCGGGTCAGAACGGTCCCCACCGGGGACCTTCCCCCCGCGACCTGCAGCCTTTGAGAAAGGTAACACTCCGCGAAGCGAAGTCTACGAAACTTTTCCCATTTTCTCACGGCATCTGAGAGCTGCGTTTTTTCTTCTCTCGCTTACCTTTATCTCCTCGTTTGGACACTCCCCGCCTTCTTCTGCGTGTTGACAAGCCTGGAAATGTATGTTATATTAAAAAATCAAATATTGTCTGTGAAGAGGGGGAGAACCATGAGAAAAATTCAAAATACAGTGATTGCTTTGCTGCTGGCTATCTGTCTGTTGGCTGGCCCGGGAGGAGCTGTGTGCGCCCAAGCCAGCACGGAGTTTACGGACATGCCTTTCGGTACGTATTTCTATTACATAGACTACTTGAACCAGGCGCTTTCTTTGGGCTTTTTCACTGGTACCTCTTCCACCACCTTTTCTCCAGAGCAGCTGCTGACCCGGGGCCAGGCAGTCACTGTACTGGGCCGGGTTCATGAAAAGCTTACCGGGGAAACAATTCGGGAGCCGGACCAGGCTCAGTTTCCGGATGTGGCCGGCTACAGCAGCCCCTACATCAACTGGGCCTGGAAGAACCATATCATTGGGGGCTATGGCGATGGCAGTTTCCGGCCCAACAATCCTGTAACCAATGGAGAGTTGGCCTGTGTGTTTAACCGCTATCTAAACCTCATCGACCGCCAGGGCCTTTATGAAGGCAGGGCCTATGACAACCAAATTGAGATTCCTAAATGGACAAAAGAGTCTGTCACTGCGATTTCCGGCTACGAGATTTTCACAGGAGGCGCTTTCCATTGGGGGGAAAAAGTCAGCCGGGCAGAGGCGGTGCGGCTGTTCGTGCGCATGTATGAGAAGGCAGCCTATCCAGTGGACAAGGAGACGCCCCGGCAAAAATTCTCTTTCCGGGGGGATGATTGGTTAGGGGATGAGGCGTATGAGGAAGACCCTGATTCCCTTCACAGCGAATACCATATCCTGAATAATTATGAAGAGTACACCCAGTTTATGGGAGAAATCTCCAATGTGTCCCAAGAGTTTTTCAAAGAGGAGCAGCCGGTTGCCCTGCAGGTGGACAAGGCTGTTTTCCAGGGGCAAAAGCTGGTGGCTGTTGTGGTTCAGGCAGAAGGGGCGCCTTGCCTTGACATGGAGTTGGGGAGCTGGCAGGTAAAGGATGGAACCCTTTCAGCGACTGTAACCTGCAGCGGCGCCGCAGGGAGTATAGCGGGCGTGATGGGAAATGTAATCGTTTTTCCTGTACCGGAGGAGGCGGTCCGGTATGAAGCTCTGGAGGTCCTGCTCTGGACAGAGGACTTCTTTGGCCCAGGCTAAGGATTGAAACCAATGGAAAACCCCTGGCAAAAGCCGGGGGTTTTTGCAAAGTATTCGTGGCCTTTTAGCTTAGCAGCCCTTTGGTTTCCTTCCAGGTTAAGATCCGGCGGACCGAGGCCTCGATATCTTCCACATGCACTTTGCCGCTTTGTGCAGCGGCCAGCAAAGCCTGGTAATCTGCCTCCCAGTTTGAGGTGAGCAGTAGGTCGTTTCCTGCCAGGAACGCCGCCACGGCGGGAGATTGGCCCCCTGTGTACAGCTTAATCGCGTCCATGGATAGGTCGTCGGTGAGAATGGCGCCCTGAAATCCCAGCTCCTCCCGGAGCACCTGGTGGACAGCTGGCGAAAGGGAAGCGGGCCTGTCCGGATCCATAGCGGTGACAATGTTGTGAGACACCAGCACCGAAGGGGCTCCCGCCTGGATTCCGGCGGCAAAGGGGAGAAAGTCCTCGCTGACAAATTGCTCGTAAGGCCGTTCGTCCACAGAGATGCCGGTGTGGGTATTCTGGTTATTCCCGTAGCCAGGAAAATGCTTTAACGTGCTGGAAATCCCACTGCGCCCCATGGCTTTTACCATAGCGGCAATCACACTGGCAGCCTCTTCCCCAGGAACTCCCAGAGAGCGGCTGTAAATGTAGTCGTTGGGGTTGATGGAGATGTCGCACACTGGGGCTAGGTTTAGGTTGATGCCCAAATCCAGCAGCAAGGCGGATTTCTCTTCTGTATCAGCAACAATGCCCTCCTCTCCCTGGCTTTTGTAGATGCTTTGGGGAGACTGGAAGGGCTTGTCCGCTAGGTTGGGGTTGGAGCTTACCCTCACCACTGTGCCCCCTTCCTCATCCACTGCAATGAATAGGGGAACTTTGGAGACGCTTTGCAGGCTTTTCGCCATGTCCTGCACCTGGTCCCGGGTTTTGCCCTGGAAGTCTTTGGCATATAGGGTGTACCCTGCCGGAGCCAAACGCTGGGTTATCGCCTCTGGGTTGGCGGCCGGATAGCGGGGCAGGAACAGCTGACCCACTTTTTCCTCTAGTGTCATATTGCAGACCATCCGCTCAATTGTGTCTGGTTCTGGGAGCTCTGTGGGGCCGGTAAGGATTTCAGTGCTGAGAAACACGTTTCTGGCGTTATAGAAAACCTGAGCGGCCTGGGCCCGGGTAAGCGTGCTTTTAGGGGAAAGGGTGGTGCTAGAGGTACCCTTTATCAGCCCCTTGTCCACTGCCCAGCTTACTGCTTCCTGGGCATAGGCAGATACTTGATCAGAATCGGAAAAATGAGAGGGGAAAGGGGCAGGGCTTATGTCGTTGCCAGTAGCTTGGGCAAAACGGCGGAGCAAGGTGGCCATGTCTTCCCGGGTAATCCCATCGTTGGGCCGAAAACGAAATTGGCCTGAGCCAGACACGATGGAGTGGAGGGCCGCGAACTCTATATTTTTGGCATACCATTGGCCTGGCTCCACATCGGCAAAATGCTGCCCATCATAGCTGGAGGTGTCAGCCCCGGAAAGGTTGACCAGCACGGTGACGAACATGGCCCGGGTCATAATGCCGTTGGGGTCAAAGCGCTTGCTGGATACGCCGGAAAAAAGGTCTTGGGCATATACATAGCCCACAGCCTCTCGAAACCAGTCCTGATCTTTTACATCCTCAAAGGGCAGGGCCTGGCTGTCTCCCGGAAAGGCATAGGCGGGGGAAACAGGCAAGAGCAGGAAAAGCGCGGCGAGCAGGAGCGAAGCAATTTTTTTCATGGTGGAACCCCTTTCCAAATGTTCTCAGGTAAGTATACCCTAAGTGAGGCCGACTTGCAAGAAAAAGCATTTACAAAATGAAACTTTGGGTTAAAGTTTTTCTTCTGGGGGCTGCCGAGGCCTTGTTTGAAAATAGAGGAAATGGCGGATTTTTGCCTAGCTGCCCTAAATCAGGCGGGAACGCGGGAGGACTTGCATTTGTTTTCGGTATATGGTACAATAATAATTAGAATAAGATCTATAATAAAAGATATTAAAAAGGGACGTTTTTGATGGACCCTATCCTTCTCTTTATCAGGAATACCCCTGTGATTTTAGGGGGTAAGCCGGTTTTAAAAAGGCGCTGTCAGTAAACAAATGGTCGATTGCCCGGCTGTGGGCAAAGGGAGTGGTTACCCTCTCTATAATCCCTTGCCGACCGAGCAGGGACCCTTTCCCTTTTGCCAAAGGACCATTTCCGGTGAATGCGCCGGGGATGTAATAGAGAAAATGGCGGAAATGGATCAGGGTCCTGCGCTGGTCCGGGGGGGATATTGCCGAAAAATTGGCGCCGAGCCTTTTATTACCATCAATCCCTGCTGGGGAATACGCCAGAGGAAAACGCGGCATGGTAGAATACGGCAATGGCTAGAGCCCCAGGTCCGCATTTCGTTGGACGAGTGGAATGGTATGCCTGGTACCGTCCTTCCGGTGTAACAGACGGGATTTATGCCGCGTTGGCCATACATCTTTTATATAGAAGAGGCGGAAAAAAGTGGCATAGCCCTTGCCTGCCATTTTCAGGCGGTTAACGAGACGATGCTCTCTGTAAATTCACAGAGAGTCCATATAACTGCCCAAGGGCAAGGGTTTTCTTTGGATGAAGCACCATTGTGGTAACCGTCTGTGTTCCGCTTCTCAAGCGGTTGTGGCCACAATAGACCGGGAGGAAAAGGTGACGGCTGCCATTGTACCCCCCTCTTTCCGCGGGGAGAAAACAGTGGGTTTTTCTCAGTATAGTCCCCGCCGGGATGCAACCCTCTATTTTAGCCCTACCGTTCTGCCTCCCTCTGTTTTTGAGAAAAAGAATGTTTTTGGGCAGGCTCAGTCCCATACTCTCTGTGCGCCCCCTCACAGTATTCTGCTTTTGCGTTTTTAGGCCAAAGGGAGCGGGAAATCCCCTAATGGCTTATCGGGCCCTGGGAAGGAGAGAAACACATGAACAAGGTGATTTCAGGCAGGAAGAGAAAGCGAAGCCGGTTCCCTATTTTGGCTAAGCTGGCTTTGCTGGCAGCTTTTGTCTTGCTGCTGTGGATTCTTGCCCAGGCCGTGGAGGAGAGCCCCGGCTTTCAAGCGTTGCCGGAAGCTCCGGCGGCCAAGCTGCAATGGGCGCTGGTTACCCGGGCCGGCGGCGAGCTGCCGGAGTATGACTGTCTGCTGCCGTCTCCCCGGCGCTTGGAAGAGCTGGCCGGAATGCCGGTGGAGGTTACCGTATGCACGGCGGATAAATTCATGAATCTGATTGCCGCCAATGTGCCTGTGGATGTGGCTACCCGGTGCTATGCGGATCCAAAGCTCAAGCGTTTTGAAACCTCTGGAAAAACGAAAAACCTGCAGCATCTGCTGGACCAGGAGCTGCCAGGTTTCCAACTTCCCCGGGAATTCCGGGACTGGTGCGGGAACACCAAGGGGGATGTATACGCCTATCCCCATACCAGTGTAATCGGCCGGATATGCGAAACCCCCGCAGCGGGGGTGGTTATGCTTGCCAACCAGAAGCTTTTAGAAACCTATGCCATCCCCAGCAGCTGTTTTTCCCAGAAAGAGGAAACCTTATACGCCTTAAAAACCATTCGAGGGGCGGAACCTGGCGTGGTCCCCAGCTATATAGACCTAATCACCTTGCAGCAGATGTTTGGGGCCAGAAACCTGGACAAGGAGGGCGCGTGGCAGGATGTCTTCTTTCAAGAGGAAACCCTGGAGGCCTTGGCGTATATGAACCGGCTTTATGGTGAACGCCTCCTTAGCCGGGATGTGTTTACTATGACCCAGAGCTACCTGCTCACCCAGCTGCGGGAAGAAAAGGTTTTTTTAGCTGCCACTGGCCCTCTCTACTCCCTGCTCCAGGCTTTGCCAGAGGATGACCCTATTTGGGAGAGTTACCAGATTGTAGGCCCTATGGCTCCAGATTCCGGCAAGAAATTTCGGTTTCGCCAGAACTACAACGAACAGTATGCCTCTACCATCTTTCTTGCAGGCAGCGCCTTTCCAAAGGTGCAGGCGCGGCTGCTGCTTTGGTTTTACGGCCAGAATATGGAGTTTACTGTAGAGCAGCGCCAAGCGGTGGAAACCGCGGGTTTTGGGGAAACCATAAAGGCGGGTCCCAGCCCCCCAAAAGCTCCGGGCGGGGTCTACGAACAGTATGCCCAGCCAGAATTCCCCTATGAGATTATGTTTGCCCACTATGCGGATACCCGGCTGGCAAATGTTTTTGAGTCGGTAGAAAGCTACCGAAAGCTTCAAGAAGTGCGTATTGTTACCTCTACCCCAGAGAGGGAGGTGGAGCAGATCTACCGGGAAACCCTTTTGGAAATGGAAAAAAGAGGCAGCAAGCTGTTAGTGCAGTGGAAAGACAACAAATACAGACAGGCCAGCAGGCTGGCAAACGCCGAAGAATAAGACTTGGATTCCCCTGGTGCGGATTTTCATCCTTCCAGGGGGACTTTTTATGCGCATTTTCGAAAATCATATAGGCGAATTTATGTTTTTTCACAATTATTTCTTTCAAAATCCCTAGATTATCAAAAATAGAGCAAAAAATGTTAACAAATCTTAAATTAAAACATTTTTCAAGGAACCCTTTCACGCTATAATGAATCTATGAATTAAGGGCCTGGGCCCTGTTTAGGGCGCCGGCCTAAGGAAAGGATGCGAGGCATATGGCGGCGAAAGCGGCCGGTGAAAAACTGAGCAAAAAAGAAATCCTGGTGTCCACCTGGCGGCGGATTGCCCGCAACTGGGGGCTCTATCTGCTGCTGCTTCCAGCGGTAGTGCTGTTGTTTATGTTCACGTACATTCCTATGTACGGCATACAGATCGCCTTTAAGGATTTTACCCCTAAAATGGGGATTGAAGGCAGCCCATGGGTGGCGTTTGAGCACTTTCAGACCTTTTTTAACTCTTTCCAGGTAAAATCTCTGTTTACCAACACCATATCCCTAAGCCTTTACAGCCTGGTTGCCGGGTTCCCGTTTCCCATTATTTTGGCCTTGGCCATGAACCAAATCCGGGTAAAGCGGTTTAAGCAAACTCTGCAGGTGGCCACTTATTTGCCCCATTTCATTTCTACCGTGGTTATGGTGGGCATGCTATTGGTGTGGCTCTCTCCCAGCAGCGGCCTATATGGAAACCTGGCTAAGCTTTTTGGCATTCAGGAACCGCCCAATATTCTGGGTATGGCCGGCGCTTTCCAAAGCATCTATGTCTGGAGCGATGTGTGGCAGCACGCGGGCTGGGACAGCATCATCTATATAGCGGCTCTGGCTGCGGTGGACCCTTCCCTTTACGAGGCGGCCACAGTAGACGGCGCCAGCAAGTGGCAAAAAATCAAGTATATCGACATTCCCTTCCTGCTGCCCACAGCAGTCATTTTGCTGATTATGCGGGCGGGCAACATTATGAATGTGGGCTTCGAAAAGGTGTACTTAATGCAGAACCCCCTAAACACCATGGTCAGCGAGATTATTGCTACCTATGTGTATAAAATTGGCATTATCAGCAACCAGTACAGCCTTTCTGCTGCGGTGGGCCTGTTCAACAATGTCATCAACTTCGTCTTGTTGTTGCTGGTGAATCAGGCCTCCAAGAAAATGGGCGATACCAGCCTGTTCTAAAAATGCGGTTTTCAGCAAATATTCGGTCTAGGAGGGATTCATATGGCCAGCTTGGGTTCTATCAAGCGCCAGGTAACTTGGAACGACTTGGTTTTTAATATCATTCTCTATGGGGTAAGTATTCTTATATTGCTCATTGTAATCTACCCGCTGTATTTTATTGTAATCGCGTCTTTCAGCAATCCTACGGAGGTGGCCAACGGCAAGGTCTGGTTAGTGCCCAGCCAGTTTACTGTGGACGGCTATAAGGAAATTATGCGCCATCCAGAGCTATGGATTGGTTACCGGAATACTATCTTTTACACGGTATTGGGCACGGTAATCGGCCTGGCGGTGAACATTCCCGCGGCCTACGCCTTGTCTCGCCGGGACCTGGTAGGGCGTAAGCTGATTACCTTCTTCTTCATTTTCACCATGTTCTTTAACGGCGGCCTAATTCCCACCTACTTTACCATTCGGGATTTCGGCCTGTATGACACCTTCTGGGTAATGGTGCTGCCCTTCTCGGTGGTGGTGTACCACATTATTATTGCCCGCACCTTTTTCGACAGCAGCCTGCCCCAAGGCATTTTGGACGCGGCACAGATTGACGGCTGCGGCAACCTGCGGTTCTTCTTCCAGATCGCGCTGCCTTTGTCCAAAGCTGTTTTGGCGGTAATTGCCCTATACACAGCGGTTTCCCAGTGGAACGCCTACTTTAACGCGCTGGTGTACATCCGCAACGAGGACCTGAAGCCCTTGCAGCTGGTAATCCGGAATATTCTAATTACCAACCAGGCCATGGCCGGCACCGGCGACGGCTTGGCGGCGCAAGAGGCCCGCCGGCTTTCTGAGCTGATGAAATATGCGGTTATTATCATTAGTACAGTGCCCATTATGTGCGTGTACCCCTTTGTGCAGAAGTATTTCAGCCAGGGTGTAATGATCGGCGCGATTAAAGGCTAATGGTTGTGGCATCGCGGCCTGGAAAAGCTCCTGGCCGCTGTCAAATAAATTCATTTGCTATATGAAAGGAGCAGAAAATCATGAAGCGGAATTGGAAAAAGGTTCTGGGCCTGTTGCTGGTCCTCTGTTTGGTGGCTTCCCTGTTTGCAGCCTGCAGCAGCAACAACAGCAGCAGCACTTCTTCCAGCGGCGAGAGCAGCGCCTCCAGCAAGCAGGAGGGCGGAGAGTCCTCTGAGGAGGGCGGCGCGGAGGCGGGAGACTCCAACTTTAACGCCACTGGCTTTCCCATCGTCAATGAGCCTGTCAGCCTGACCTTCCTGTATGTAAAGGGCGCCAGCCTGAGGGACCTTAACGAGAACAGCATGTTCCAGGAGATGGAGAAAACCACCAATGTACACATCGACTGGCAGTATGCCGGCGACGCGGACTGGGCCGAGCAGAAATCTCTGCTGCTGGCCGGCGGCGACCTGCCGGACGTGTTCTTTGGCAACAACAGCCTGGGTGACATGGACATTCTCACCAACCTGGATCTGTTCGTGCCTGTAGAGGACTATATTGATCAGTATTGCCCCAACATTAAGGCAGCCTATGACGCGGAGCCCATTATGCGCAAGCTGGTTACCCAGTCTGACGGGCATATCTACACCCTGTCCAGCAAGCTGCCCATGCGTCCCAAGGCCTGCGATATCCCCTTTATCAACCAAAAGTGGCTGGACAACCTGAACCTGGAAATGCCCACCACTGTGGACGAGTGGTACAATGTGCTGAAGGCCTTTAAAGAGCAGGACGCCAACGGCAACGGCGACCCCAACGATGAGATTCCTCTCAGCGGCAGCGGCAAGGGCGATATGTTCGACTGGATCCGCTATATCAACCCTTGGGGCATTACCGATAGCTTGGAGACCAACTATTTGGCCCTGGAGCAGGAAACCGGCGAGCCTATCTTTATCCCTGCCGACGAGCGCTACAAAGAGGCTGTGCAGTTCTTTGAGAAGCTCTATGCCGAGGGCATTATGGACCAGGAATATTTTACCCAGGACGGCACCCAGTCTGACGCCAAGCTGAAAAATGAAGAGGTTTCTCTGGTTGGCACTGGCATCGCCTGGGAGGTTAGCTCCGCCACCAATCCCCACTCCGACGAGTATGTGCCCATGCTGCCTCTGGCTGGTCCCCGGGGCGACCGCTATGTGC
>CAJUSM010000055.1:3172-11771 GCA_910588935.1 uncultured Oscillospiraceae bacterium | reverse complement strand
TCATCTACCGCCGCAACGAGTTCACGGTAACCACTGCCTGTGAGCATCCCGAAATTGCCATGCGGTGGGCCGACTACTATTCTTCCGATGACATCTCCATTCAGTCTTACTGGGGTCCCTTTGGGGAGGCATTGGAGAAGGCCGACGACGGTACCATTACCTTCCTGGATCCCCCCGAGGGCACAACCGGCGACGTGTGGTACTGGGAGATTACATGCCGTGACTATGGACCCAAGTATGTTACCCCTGAAACCGAAGCCAAGATTCAGCTGCCTGCTGACAGCGGCGATGGCGCCAAGCTGGCTTGCGACGAAGACTTTAAGGAGTTCGTGGCGCAGCCCTATCCCCAGGTGAACTACACCCCCGAGCAGATGGACGAGATCTCCAAGCTTACTGTAGACATCTACAAGTATGTAAAGGAGTGCTGGGCCAACTGGATTGTAAACGGCGGCATTGAGAACGACTGGGATGGCTATGTTGCCCAGCTGAATCAGATGGGCTTGGAGCGGCTGATGGAAATCTATCAGGAGGCTCTGGATACCTATAACGCTGGATAAGTGCAGAAAAGGCCGCCTTTGCGGCTGAAATAGAACAGGGAAGGAGCCCGGATTTGATTCCGGGCTCTCTCCATAGAAAAAATTGAAAAGGGTATTTTGGCCTCTGGTAAGCCAAAGCCTGCCAGAGGCCATCCAAATTTTTTTAAGATTATTTAGAAAAACAGAATATTTCTTAAGTTTAGGAGGAATTACCATGGAAAAGAAAATCTGGCGTATCGGCAGCGTGGGCATTGGCGGGATTTCCCGGGGCGTGCATCTGCCAGGCATTGCCAATAGCCCGGACCTTCAGCTGGTGGCTGTGTGCGACATTAAGCCTGAGCGTATGGAGTATGCCCAGGAAACCTATGGCATTGACAAGGCGCACTGCTTTACCGATTACCACGATTTGATCAACTGCCCGGATGTGGATGCCATTGACATCTCCACCTCTAACAACGCCCATTTCGAGATTGCCAAAGCAGCCATTGAGGCTGGCAAGCCCTATTCCATTGAGAAACCTGTTACCATAACCGCAGAAGAGGCAGACATCCTGGCTCGGATGACTGCAGAAAAGGGATTACCCAATATGGTGTGCTTCTCCTACCGTTTTAAGGCTGCGGCACGCTATATGAAGGATATCCTGGAGAAAGGGTCCATTGGGCGGATCTACCATGTGTACATGCAGTATCTGCAGGCTGGCGGCGGACCAGAATGGGACCTGCCCCGGTCCTGGCGGTATATAAAAGAGCTTACCGGTACAGGCGCCTTGGGCGACCTGGGCTGCCATGCCCTGGACCTGGTGAGCTTTGTTACCGGAAAAGACTATGTAAAGGCTGTGGGCCATGCGGACACCTTTACCAAAATGCGCAGGCTGGAAGAGGGCGAGGGCTTGGGCCCGGTAGATGTGGACGATTTCTGCAACTACCTGATGGAGATGGAGGACGGCATTGCCGCCGACTTTGAGATCACCCGCTTTGCCTATGGCCGGGGAAATTACCAGCGCCTAGAGATTTACGGCAGCCAGGGCGCGGTGGTCTATACGCTAGACGCCAAAGCCCCTGGCGTGGACGAGATTGAGGTGTGCATTGGGCCTGTGGTGGGCCGTGCCGGAGCCTTTACCACCCTGCCTATCCCGGATCGTTTCCGTGCTGACCAAATGCAGTCTTTTGCGGATATTTTGAACGGATTGGGGGATGGCAAGGCCGCTACCATTCAAGAGGGCTGCCATATTCAGCATGCCTTGGAGAGTATCATCCGCTCTGCCGAAGAGCAGAAGTGGCTGCCGGTTTAAAGAAGAGCTCCAGCCCCTAGCGCTCTTTTCTTCCGGGGGCTGAGCCGCTGTTCAGGCCGGTAGGGGCAACCTTGTAGTATTGCTTAAAAGCCCGGGAAAAGGAGTAGACGCTTTCGTAGCCTACCAGGTGGGCCACCTCTTTAATTTTAATGGAGGGATCCTCCTCGATTAGGCGCTTGGCCTCCCGCATCCGAATGCTGGTCAGGCACTCGGAAAAGCTCTGGTGGGCCTGTTCTTTAAAGAATTTGCTAAAATAAGCGTAACTCATGTTTACGGCAGCGGCTACATCCTTCATGTTAATATCTTGGTTGTAGTGCTGCTCCATGTAGCGAATTGCCCGAGAAATAACGTATTGGGTCTTGTCCGTCTCCTTTTCGCTTTGTTGCTGAAGCCGGTAGAGCTGTTCCTGAAAATAGCTTCGCAGCTCATCTAGGCTTATAAAAAGGGTAAAGCTCTTTGCCGGGCCCAGATCTACCTGCAGGGAGGTGGCCAGCTGCCGGATTTGATCACTGAATCCATTATAAAAGTCTTGCATATCCCCCAGAACGGCCTGGCGGGTGGAAACATAGTCTAATGTGAATATTTCGTTAAGGGCGGCGTATATCTGGCCAAAATTCCGGCTTTGAAACGCCGCCTGAATTCTTCTGGAAGATTTGTGGAACAGGTTCTGGGGGCTGCGCTCCGGCTTTTTCAAGATTTCCTCCGCCATCTTTACTGTAAAGCTCTGAATCATCTGGTAGGCCAGCACGTGCCCTGCCTGGCGGTGGAGTTCTGGGAACTGTTCCAGCCTGTCTCCCGCCTGGCTGACCCCGCACCGGCAGGCAAGTTTGTTTTCAGCAGCAAATGCGCAAAAGCTCTCTAGGTAGGCCCGCAGGCGGCTCTCATCCTCCTGAGAATTCACCAGCAGCACTTGGGACTGGTTCACGTCTTGAAAATATCGGAGGACCGGCGCGTTTTCCTGGGGATTTTCCAGGGAAAACCGCCGGAGGAGCTCGGAAAACCGTTCGTCTGGGCAATTGGCAGAAAAAATGGCCACAAAAAAGGCAGGGTACACCAGGCCTTTTGGCTGCGTGGAAACTGGAGACCGCAGCAGTAAGGCATTACAATATTTCCCAGTCTGATAGTTTAAGGCGGCTTGCTTCTGAATGGCCTGAGCCTGGTCCGAGTCCAGGTTGCTACGGATATTCTCAATGCATTTTTGGATAATTTCTTTTAGCTGGAGAAGCTTTACAGGCTTCAGCAGATAGTCGGCCACGCCAGAGAGGATGGCGCTGCGCATATAGGCATAGTTGCTGTAGCCGCTGAGCACCACCAGCTGGATAAGAGGAAATTTGGCGTGGATAAAATCAATCAGCTCTAAGCCGGACTGATAGGGCATTTGTATGTCAGTAATCAGAATGTCCACAGGCTTTGCCTGAATAATGGCCAGGGCCTCCCGGGCTGTGCCTGCCGTAAGGGTCGGAGCTAAATTTAAGCCCCCGTCCTGGTTTACATACTCCAGCTTATTTACCATTGCGCTGCACAGCAAGGGGTCATCGTCTACAATCAATACTTGAAACATTACAGCTCACCGCCTTGATTCTTAAAGATAAGAAAAACGCTGGTATGCCCTTCTGGTATGCTTCGCAGGAAGATCCGCCCCTGGCCGGCGTAAAACAGCTGAAGCCGCTGATTAATGTTTTCCAGTCCAATGCTGCCTTTCCGCTTTTCCTTTTTGAGCACTGGCGAGGGCTGGGCAAAGGCCTTGTTCATCTGCCGGGCCTGTTCTGGTAAGATGCCTTGGCCGTTATCCCGCACCCGTAGAATGAGAAAGCCTTTGGTGGCCCAGGCCGTAATTACCACTTCCCGGCGGGCTTCAGGCGGCAGATGGGCAAACCCGTGGACAAAGGCGTTTTCTACCACAGGCTGCAAAAGCAGGCGCAGCACCTGAACTCCCCAAAGGGCCGGGGCCACATGAACCCGCAGCACAATAGAGGAACCATAGCGGCACCTTTGAAGGTTGATATAGTTTCTAGTGTACTCCACCTCTTCCTCCAAAGAAAGGAACATACCAGGCGTGGCGGTATTATAACGGAGCATTTGGGCAAAGTCGCTCATATAATCGGCAATCTCGTATTCCCCGTTCAGGGCCAGCTTGCCAGAGAACATATCTAGTGTATTATAAATAAAGTGGGGATTAATCTGGGTGAGCAGGGCCTGGAGCTGTATATCTTTATAGGCAGTTTCCTGCTGAATTTTCTCTTGCATGAGTGAGCGGATTTCCGTAAGGGTGTCGTTAAACTGGATGCCGATTTCCCCCAGCTCGTATAAACGGGAAATTTTCAGCTGGCCACTAAAGCCAGAGGCGGCAATGCTTTCCATATCGTAGGCATAGGCCCGAAGACGCTGGACGATGATATGGAGCAAATAGTAAAAGCATAGAAGAAACAGGGTAGAAACCACCAAAACCGCCAGAATGGCCACAAACGAGTTTTCCAGCAGAATTTGCCGGTTGGAAGAAGAAAAAGCCAGGCCTAGCCGAAGGGGCAGGCGGTCGGCCGGAGAGCTTAAATATACCACTGGCTGGCGGCCCCAAAGAGACTGGGGATCTTTGGGGAACACAAAGTCCTCTTCCAGCACCACATTGGACATATAGGGCCGGTTCTCCTCGTCCAGCAGGAAAAATGCTCGATGGACATCCTGGGAGGCCAAAAATTCCAGAAACAGGGCGTCAGACTGAACCTTTGCCGCCACATAGCCCACCCGCCGGCCATAGGGGGAGACAATGGCGTGAATAAAATAGAAATCCTGCCGCAAATAAGTCTCCAAGGAGTTTAGCGCCAGGTTTTCAGGGGAGTAGTACCAGCCGCCATTGGGGCGGTTTTCTAAGAAATTTTCCAGGGCCTTAATCTGGGCGTTGGAGGCATGCCGGAGAATGCTCTGCCCATTGGGTAGGGTGCGGTTTTGAGACACCACCCAAAGGCGCTGAATGGGGGGAGAGGCGGAGTCGGCGGCGCTTTGCAGAATGGGAAGCACGGTTTGGCTGTACTCCTCAAAGGAGGAGGCGTCTGTATAAGAGCGGGAGAGGAAGGTGGAAAGATTGCTGTTATAGGCCAAAGCACAGACAATGGTCTCCACGGAATCCAGTTTTTCGTTAATGTCCTGCTCAATAGAGTGCAAAATGTAATTTCCGTCCTGCAAAAGCTGTTCGTTGGCCTGCTTGGCAAAGGAGTGCAGGTTGTAAAATACCAAAAACAGAAAGGGCGCAACAACAAGCCCTACAAATCCCGCTGTAAGCAGGTGGGATATTTTCATCCGCCGCTCTCTCACTGTTTCTGCCTCCTTCCGCCTAAGCTCTACAGTCATATTCCCTGGGGTTCTTCCGCCGTTTGGTCTAGGGAATGCTTTACAGGCTTTACCTACATTATACCATGGTATTCCTTCACAATTCAAGGGGGAAATAACCTAAACTCTTATTTAAAATAGCCAGAAGGAGGTTGTTGATATGGAATATCTGGCAAATCTGACCACGCTGCCCCATGTAAGTTTCCTCAACCGCTTTGCGCCCAATGCCCAGTGGACCCACTTCCGCCGCCGGAACGGGGAGTTTATCCTCTACTATTTGATAGAGGGGGCAATGCATCTGCGGGAGGAGGAGGCAGAGTATTCTCTGGGGCCGGGGGACGTTTTCCTTCTGCAGCCCGGCTTGGTCCACGAGGGCACCAGGCCTGCCCTTTGCGACTACTATTTTGTCCATTTCAGCAACCTCACCCTGCTGCCTCTGGAGTCCCCGCCGGAGGAGTCGCTCACGGTTCCCTACGCTGGGGATGGGGAGGTGAAGTTTGACCTGGAGCGCTGCCTGCTGCCCAAGCTCTCCCATGTAGAAAGCCCCGAGACCCGCGCCCGGCTGAACGGGTATTTTCAAGAGGCTGTCGCCGCCGCCAGAGAGGGTTTTCCAAATTATCGGACCCTTTGGGCCTGCAAGCTTCTGGAAATCCTAATGGCCGTGTCCCAGAGCAGCGCCCGGTCGGCCTTAACCGAAGGGGGAAGCCAGCTGCCCCCCAGAACCCTGCGCCGCCTGGAAGAGCTTACCGCTTACCTAAACCGCCATTATGGAGACAAAATTACCGGGAAGCAGCTAGAGTCTATGATAGGGATGAATTTCGACTACTTAAATCGAATTTTCCGGCGCCTGAATGGCCGGTCAATTTTCCAGTACCTTACCTGGGTGCGGATTAACCGGGCCAAAGAGCTGCTGGCCACCACGGACATGAAGCTTTGGGAAATCGCCGCGGAAACCGGGTTTTCCGACCAGTTCTACTTTAGCCGCCAGTTCAAAAAACACACCGGTATGCCGCCGGCCTTTTACGCCCGGGGCCGTTCCCGGTAATGGGAAGGCGGTATGGAGGAGGGAATCGGCTGCAAGTCGGAAATCTCCAAAAAAAAGCTGAATTACCTATTCCTTTTATAGCACTTACACGGTATAATGGAGAAAACCGCCAAAGGAAAAGGCGATTTTGTTGAAAACAACCTGGCAGAAAAAATCAACGAAAAAAAGGAGTGTCCCTATGCCTATTAACGTAACAGTATGGAATGAATATCTGCACGAAGTTCAGTTTCCCGAGGTAGCAGAGGTGTATCCCAAGGGAATCCACGGCTGTATTGCCGATTTTCTGAACAAGGCGGGTATGAATACCCGTACCGCAACACTGAAAGAGCCAGAGCATGGCTTGACCCAAGAGGTTTTGGACAATACCGACGTGCTCATCTGGTGGGGCCATATGGCGCACCATCAGGTAGAGGATGAAATTGTGAACCGGGTGTACAACCAGGTGCTGGAGGGTATGGGCCTAATTGTGCTTCACTCTGGCCATGCCTCCAAGATCTTTAGCAAGATTTGCGGAACAGACACCTGGAAGCTTAAATGGCGAGAGGATGGAGAAAAGGAGATCCTCTGGGTTATCGACCCCAGCCATCCCATTGTAGACGGCCTGGAAGAGAAAATCATCATTCCTCACGAGGAGATGTACGGCGAGCGCTTCGATATTCCCCAGCCGGACGAGCTGGTGTTCATCAGCTGGTTCGAGGGGGGCGAGGTGTTCCGCAGCGGCTGCTGCTACCACCGGGGCAAGGGCAAGGTGTTCTACTTCCGGCCGGGTCATGAGGTGTTCCCCATCTACCATCAGCCGGAGATCCAAAAGGTGATTACCAATGCGGTAAAGTGGGCAGCGCCCATCCAGTTCCCCAACACCACCTTTGGCAATCCCCCGCCGGTGGTAGAAATTAAGGCCCAGCTTGAGCACAGCATTCAAGGGCTGCATGAACAGAAATAAGCGGAAAAATCTGGGAGGGATGATACCATGCCATTGGCAAAGGTGAAGGACGTTTTGACCCACGCCACGGAAAACCACTACGGCGTGGCGGCTGTGAACGTGTTTAACTATGAAACAGTAAAATGGGTGGCTCAGGCGGCAGAGCAGGAGCGGGTCCCAGTGATTATCCAGCTGTACCCTGGCTTCGAGAGCTATATCGCCTTAGAGCATATCGCGGCCATTGCCAAGGACTTCGCGGCTAAGTCGCCGGTGCCGGTGGCGGTGCATTTAGACCACTCCGCCAGCTACGAGATCGCGGTAAGCGGCATCAAGGCCGGGTTCCCTTCGGTAATGGTAGACGGCTCTGCCCTGCCTTATGAGGAGAACTTGGCAGTAACCGCCGCAGTGGCGCGTACCGCCGCTGTTTTCGGCATTGACGTGGAGGCTGAGCTGGGCCATGTGGGCTCTGGCTCCAGGCTGGAGGATATCACTGACTCCAACAAGTTTACCGATGTGCCCCAGGCCAAGGAATTTGTAGAAAAAACCGGCTGCGGATCCCTGGCTGTGGCAGTAGGCAACGCCCACGGGGAATACATTCAGACCCCCAACCTGGATTTTGACCGAATTGCCGCCCTGCACAAGGCCCTGCCTGTGCCTCTGGTACTCCATGGCTGCTCCGACATTCCTCACGACCAGCTGCAGGAGAGTGTACGCCTGGGCATGAGCAAGTTCAACATTGCCACAGAGTATTTTCGTGCCTGCTGCGGGAGCATTGCCAAGGCCATGGAAACTGGCTCCAAGGGTGGGATGCCTAGCCTGATGATGGAGGCTGCCCAAGAGGCGATAGACTTTGTCCGGGGTAAGATACGGCTATTGAACCCCAACGGCTTTTCCCTGTGACGGAGGGTATACGGTGAAACGATTTGAGATTGCCGGCTATGACATGCCCTGTGTGGATCTGGCTGTAAACGTGGACGTATTCCCAAAGCCCAATGGCGGCACAGGGGTTAACGCTTTGAGCTGGCAGGGCGGGGGCAAGGTGGCCTCTGGCATGACAGCCGCGGCCCGGCTGGGAGCAGAGTGCTCTATCCTAGGGGCTGTAGGCAGCGACGACTACGGCCGGTTTTGCCAGAAGGATTTCCAGCGACACGGCGTAGATATCTCCAATCTGCTCTGCCGGGAGGGGGAGACCACCTCCCTCTCTATTGTCATCAGCGACCGGGAGACCCAGGGCAGGAGTATCGTCTACCGCCATGGCTCTGCCCAGCCCCCTGCGCAGGAGGAGCTGGACCGGGAAATTCTAGAAAACTGCCAGTGGTTTTTCATCTCCCATGTTACAGGGGTAGCCATGGCCGCTGTACAGAGGGCCAAGGAGGCTGGCGCGAAGATCCTGGTGGACGCGGACTCCTATTCCTCGGAGCTGATGGACCAGCTTGGGCTAATTGATGTGTTCATAGGCTCGGAGTTCTGCTATGATGTGC
>CAJUSM010000055.1:0-3162 GCA_910588935.1 uncultured Oscillospiraceae bacterium | reverse complement strand
CCACAATCAGAACTATGAGGACAATTGTAAGGTTCTCTGCGAAAAAGGGCCCTCCACGGTGATCTTCACCTTTGGGCCCAAGGGCTGCGCCGGGTTTAGTCAGAACTACGGGGGGTTCCGTCTGCCCGCCCATTCGGTGCCAGTGGTGGACACCACTGGGGCTGGGGATGTGTTCCATGGGGCCTATCTTGCCGGCGCGGTCCGAGGGCTGGATCCCATTGAATCCGCCAAGCTGGCCACGGCAGCCGCATGCATTAAGTGCACTCGAATGGGCGGCCGGGCTGGCGTGCCAGATTGGGACACGGTTCAGGCGTTTCTAAAAACCGGCCAGGTAGATTACACTGAGATCGACAAGAGAGCGGCGTTTTATGGGGAACGGCTACAGGTGTGATTGCGGACGTTTTTAAGTGATACCCAGGCCCAAAACGGATGATATACTTATTGAAAGAAAGAAGGGAACCAAATGAACAAGCCCACTGTTGTGCTAGGCGTGGCCCCCACCAAGCGGGGGTTCCTGAGCATGGAGGAGGCCAAGCGCCAAAAGGATGCATTTATGGCGGTGGTCCGTACTGTTAAGCCCGATTCTGTCCGGATTGTGGATATTGACGATATTTGCGAAAACGGTATCCTGTTTGAAACAGATAAGATCTCCCCTGTGGTGGAGAAATTTAAAGACGCCCGGATTGACGCCCTCTTCTTGCCCCACTGCGATTTCGGGGAAGAACAATGCGCGGCGGGGGTGGCCGCTGCCCTGAAAGTACCCACCCTTATGTGGGGCGCCCGAGACGAGCGCCCCAACACCGACCAGAGCCGGGGCCGAGACACCCAGTGCGGCATGTTTGCCTGCACCAAGGTCCTGCGCAGGTTCGGCGTTCAGTATAGCTACATTTGGAACTGCGAAACCCAAAGCAAAGACTTCCGTCAAGGCTTTGAGAATTTTATCCGGGTGGCGGCGGTGGTTAAAGCTGTAAAAACCCTGCGGATCGCAAAGTTTGGCGCCCGACCCCAGCCCTTTATGAGCGTTATGGCCAACGAAGGTGAGCTGGCCACCAAGTTGGGCGTTACCACCATCCCCATTTCGCCGAACGCGGTGGCTGCCCGGGCAGACCGGCTCCAGCAGGAGGCGGCCTCAGATTACGCGGCCTGCCGGGAGGACCTGAAAACCCGCTTTGAGACCAGCCGCACCCCAGAAAAAACCGTGGACCGCATTGCGGCCCTTAAGATAGCGGTTAAGCAGCTTATGGAGGAAAACAATTGCTCTGCCGGAGCCATGGAATGTTGGAGCGCTGCCTCTATTTTTGGCGCGCCGGTGTGCGCCGTGCTGGGAGAGCTTTCGGACCTAGGCTTGCCTTTGGCCTGTGAGACAGACGTAAACGGCGCGGTAACCATGGCCATGCTTCATGCGGCGGCTCTGGGAGAAGATGGAGTTTTCTTGGCGGACCTGACCATACGCCACCCGGAAAATGACAACGCCGAGCTGCTCTGGCACTGTGGGCCCTTCCCGTATTCCCTCAGAGATCCTGACAGTATTGCCGAGCTAACGGACGGCCAAGAGCGCTTTCCCCTGAAAAAGGGCGGCATCACCCTCTGCCGGTTTGATGAGGCTGGGGGAGAGTACTACCTGTTCGGCGGCGAGGGCAAGGCGGTGGATGGCCCGGAAACCACCGGCACCTATGTGTGGTTTGAGACGGACAATTGGAAACGCTGGGAGGAAAAGCTCATGTTCGGGCCCTATATCCACCATGTGGGGGGCGTATACGGCAATTACAAGGCTGTGCTCCGGGAGGCGGCCCGGTATTTGGGTTTAACCTTTGATGATGCGGACCAGCAGGGAATCTATAGCTTGTAGTTTTTTGGGAGGATTCAATATATGGAACAAAAAGTAATCCGCGTAGGCTCGGTGGGCCTAGGCGAAATCTGGAACGGCGTGCATCGGCCGGGTATTGACCGCAGCCCCGACCTGAAGCTGATTGCCATTTGTGATATTGACGAGAAGAAGCTGAACGAAACAGGCGAGCGCTTGGGCATCGACTCGGCTCACCGTTTTCTGGACTATCACGATTTAATCAACTGTCCGGATGTGGACGCGGTAGACATTTGCACGCCCAATGACGTCCACTTCCCAGTGGCCATGGCCGCGGTAGAGGCGGGCAAGCCCTATGATGTGGAAAAGCCTATTACCATGACCGCGGAAGAGGCGGACATTCTGGCCAAGGCCACAGAGGAGAAGGGGCTGCCCAATATGGTATGTTTCTCCTACCGGTTTAAAGCCGCCGCCCGGTTTGCCAAGGACCTAATTGCCCGGGGAAAAATTGGCCGGGTGTACCATGTGGATATGCAGTATTTCCAGGCATGGGGCCTGCCCCGGGCAGACTGCCCCCTGGTTTGGCGGTACGTGAAAAAACGCACTGGCTCAGGGGCTTTGGGCGACCTGGGCTGCCACGCTTTGGACCTGGTGCGGTTTGTGCTGGACAAGGAGTATGTGCGGGTGGTAGGCCATACCGGCACCTATGTGACAGAGCGCAAGCTGCTGGAAGGCAGTGGCATGGGCCCGGTGGACGTGGATGACTTCTGCAATTACATGGCCGACATGGAGGACGGGATCTCCGCCAGTTTCCAGATTACCCGGTTCGCCTTTGGCCGCGGAAACTACCAGCGTATGGAAATTTACGGCAGCGAGGGGGCAATCGTGTATTCTCTAGACGCCACCCAGGGAGTGGATGACGAGATAGAGGTGTGCTCAGGAGACATTAACGCGGAGGCCCATGCCTACACAAAGCTGCATATTCCGGAGTATTACTACAGCGACCAGATGCAGTCTTTTGCAGATATAATCAATGGCGTAGAAAAGGGGAAGGCTGCCCGTATCCAGGACGGCCAGGTCAACCAGCATGTGGTAGACGCCATTTTGTCCTCGGCGGAATCAGGCAAATGGGTTGAGCTGTAAAAAGTTGTCTTATCTTAAAAAGCGGGGCGGGGCAGATTTTCTGTCCCGCCCTTTTCTCCTCTGCAAGAAAGCCCTAGGGAGCGTTTGGCCAAGGTCAAAAGCCCATCTTCCTTTTATGTAAGCCGGTATATAAGCCGATGCGTGCCTTAGACACAGGGAGATCAATTTTCAAGTATAAGAGAAATAACAGAGGGATCAAGCAGGCAGTTAAACAT
>CAJUSM010000054.1 GCA_910588935.1 uncultured Oscillospiraceae bacterium | reverse complement strand
CGAGACCCCATCAATCACAAATAATATTTCGGGATGAAATCCCGACAATCCTGCAACCTAACGATATTTTTCCACTTCCCCTCATAAAACCCTCGTTTTGGACACTCCCACAAAAAATGCATGGGAGTCTAAGGGTGTTAATCATGCGGTATAGCCAGGGGAAAGAGTCCCGCCGCGCCAAAAATATTCCCAATTATAACTTAGGTCTTGTTTGAAAATAGAGAAAATGACGGACTTTTGAGTAGAAGTGGTCAGCTTTAAGGAAAAACCGCAAGTGAACTTGCGTATTGCCAGGATTTTCGACGCGGAAGATGGCAGCTTCTGGGCAATCAGACAGCGTTTTCGTTTTTTTAAACAGACTCTAGCATGGCGAGAGGAGAAGAAGTTATTCCTCTACAGGCTTTGCCCGCTCTACCTGTTCTGCTAAATACCGTCCTGTCTTGCCCATCAGCCCCAAGGCCTCCGGCACCAGCTCCTTGGGAAATCTAAGGAGAAAGGCGTCTGCTTCCAGGGTGAAATCCCCTTCATAGCCGATTTCAGCTAAGGCAGAGGTGAGAGCGGCAAAATCAATTTTGCCGGTAAAAGGCAGGGTGTGGTCATCGTCGCGTAGATCATTGTCATGCACATGCAGCGCCCGCAGCCGTTTGCGGCCCATCTGGCGGATATAGCAGCCCAAGTCTTCGTCGGTAAGGGCAGTATGGCCCACATCTAGGCAGCCCACAATCCAGGGACTGTCCAGCTCGTCTAGATACCGGCAAAATTCTTCTGGCCGGGAGCAGACGCTGTCAATAATCCGCTTGCCCTCCTCGTTGTACTGCCACATGTTCTCGCAGGCAACCTGAATGCCGAATTTCTCGCAGTAGGGGATGAGCCGGCGGTAAAAATCCAGGTTCATCTCCATAAGCTGAGTAGCATGGGTACGGTAACTTAAATGGTGCATAGGGTGCACCACAATAATTTTTGCGCCAACAATGGCCGCGCCTTCCATAGCCTGCACGATAGACTGAAAAATGGCGCGGTCCCGTTCCGGGTCGCCTACGCTAGAGGCGAAGGGGGCATGAGCCTGGTTGCATACAATGCCGCAGTCCTTGGCCACATCCTTGAGCTGAGAGGCAAAGTCCCGAAAGTCCGGACGGTTCATGGGGTAATTTGGGTCAGAAAACATAGAGAAAAGGCTGAGGTCAAAGGCGTCAAAGCCGGCTTTGGCCAGCATCCGTATGGTTTCCGGCTCTCCGTAAAGGGAGCCTAAGGCCTCGGTTTGGGTAGAAAGGAGCATAAGGGGGCACAACCTTCCGTTTTTGGTATCAGTATACCTTTTCCCGGCCAGAGTGTCAAGCCCAGAGCAGGAGGCAAATCCCTTGTTTTTAGTAAACATAATTGGGTCAGCCTGAAGCCCTACAGCCTCAGTAGAGAAAAATAACGCTCTGGGCTCCCAAGGAAAAGGGAGGCCCAGAGCAAAGGCCGGGCATACTTTCATGATAAACTCTAAGTTATAGGCTCTAAAGGTGCTGGATAAGCTTCCGCAGCCCCTCTTGTATGGTTTCTGGCCGCAGGGCGGCGGTCAAATAGCCGTATCAGGAAAAAAGCGATAGTTATACTTTATGGCATTTGTTTCCATATACGCAGCTACATCTTTCGGGGTCTGGCTGCCCAGTTCCCCAATGCTGAAGCCCGTGTTCTGGGCGTCTGCAATCATCCGGTTGGGGGGCATGGCGGCGCCTTCGACACATATCGTCCAGTTTGTTTATTGGCCACTCTGCCTCCTCATAGGAGATAAGCAGACGCACTGGGACCCCGTTCAGCGGCTGGCATTCCCCATAGCGGTGCTGGGAGCGGAAACACTGGCCGGTGGGATAGTATCCGGAAAATGCGTCTGGGCAGTCGTTCCGTTTGGCAATTTCGTGCCGGTCCCCCTTGTCCTAGCGGAAGCGGTCAAAGTCGATGGGATAGAGCCAGAAGAAATCCATAAGGGGTACCAGATCATACACATTGGTGTTGGCGTCGCAAGAAAACTGATACCAGCCGTTCTCTGTCTCGTAGCATAAGCATCGGCTTGTGTCCAGAAAGCCGATGGCGGTAATCTCCACCCCATCTCGGTTGATTATGGTTTTGCTATAGTGCATTCCTCCGTCCCAGATTCGGTCTGAGTAGCCCTTTTGGGTTTTAGGGGAGCACTCCATCTTCAAGTAGGATAGAGGATAATTTTCTTCGTCAAGGTAGGTCCAGGTGACAGTGAGCAGCTCCACTTGGCCCTTGTCGTCATAGGAGGCCCAGGCTTCAAACTCCTGGTTGGGGTCAGACCAGGGCATAATTCTTTGGCTTTCGTCCTCCAGCACCTGCCGGTACTGGCTGAAACTCCGCTCTCCCTGGACACTGCCATAGGCGGGGCCAAATACCCCCTCTAAAGACTCCTTCTCCCCAGGCAGGTCGCTGTGCTGGAAATAGCTCTCTGGGGAGAAATCCTCAGTCCACTGGCCGGTAACCGAGTATCTGCTAATTTCCTTCTGAAACCGGCTGATTAGGGCCCAGAGCTGATCTACCGTGTCCTTTTTGCCCCAATCTTGGTATTCTCCTCGAACTTGGAAGCCATTATACTGAAAGAACAGCTGGTATATGCCGGCTGATTTCGATTTGCGGTAACTTTCTTCCAGGCTCTTCCTAGTGATTCCCTCCAGCTCTCCCAAGCTGTTGGCTAAGTCGTAGGGGGTGGCATAGTCAAAGTCATTTTCAGCAAACACGGTCCAGCGTGTCAGCAGGGCTCCGTCCTCCTCCCGAAAAGCCATCTCGGCCGTACATGGGGTGGGGCCGGTGTAAAGGCTCTCTACCACTCGGGTGTAGGCAGGCTCCGGAGCAAACCCCGGTGGAGGGAACAAGCTGGCCAGCAGTCCCAAGTCTTGGCCAGAGCGATACTGCCGGAAACCGGACTCCCAGAAATTAAGAGAGGGAAGGCCCGCGCCCTCAGACCCGGAGAGAATACAGCCCAGCACATCCCATATCTGCTGGAGGTGGATCCCCGGGCTGGCGTAAATCCGGAACCAAAAGAAATCTTTTTCAAACCAAATGCCCCGTTCGCTCTCCTCTGTGCCCACGGTGTAAAGCTGGAGGCCATGGGTGTCCACTTGGGACTGAGAATTGCCGGCCTGCACAAAGGCATGGAACTCCGGCCATTCCTCCTTGCGGGAGACCATCATTACAATTTCTTCCTGGGTTTCCTGGTCATCTGGGGAGCCAAACCGCCAGGCAGCGTAAAACTCCTCTGCCTCTAGGGCGGCTGTTTTGCGGGAGCCTTTGTTTGGATCTTCCTCTGTCAGAACCATAGCGGAGAACTTGGCGTTGGAGAACAGGGAGGCCAGCCGCCCGGTTCCCCAATCCTCTGTGAGAAAATAGCAGTCGTCCCAATCCAACAAAGAGCCGCTTCGCTCCTCCAGGCCCACGGTGCCGAACAGCTGGGTTAGGGAATCGTGATAAGAATCCATTCTATTTGGGTCCCGTAGGGTACCTGTGCCGGTAATCGTATTTCCCTGAAAAAGGTTTTCAATATTTCCCCCTTCCCATGCGCCTGCTTTTGTTTCATTGTAAAAATCGGCAGCTTTTTCCCCGGCCTCTGCTCCCTTTCCGGCAATGGCGGAGGAGTCGCTGTATCCCGTAGGGCCTCTATTTTGGG
The DNA here is from genome assembly GCA_910588935.1 of uncultured Oscillospiraceae bacterium. Lineage (GTDB taxonomy): Bacteria > Bacillota > Clostridia > Oscillospirales > Acutalibacteraceae > Acutalibacter. The sequence continues at coordinate 17,613 of CAJUSM010000054.1, read as the reverse complement.
TAAGCACCATAGGCGCCAGCAGCAGGCACAGGCATAGCGCGCCCATGGTAACCAAAAGGAATGGACGGCGTTTTCTTGGGGGTGTATGGTCCTCTATCAGCAGTGGTTCCCGCTGTTCTTTTACCGGCAGAGGTGAAAGGCGTTTCCAAAGTGAGACCGGCTTTTCTGGCTCTTTGGCTGCGGATTGAATCAGATCTGGCTCCAGCAGCTGGAGTTTGTCTAAAAATTCACTGCCACGCATAAAATATCCCATCCTTTCTGGCTGTTGTTTTAAAGCCGATATCCTTCTTGAACCAGGTATTCCCGCAAACCTTGGCGCACTCGGTACAGAGTAGTTTTCACACAGCTTTTGCTTATGCCAAATCGTTTAGCCACCGTATCCACCGGGTCCAGGTACCAGTACCGCCGAAGAAACATGTCCCGCCGGATTTTTGGCAGGGAGCGGAGATACTCTCCCACAGCTTGGGCCAGCAGCGCGCCGTCTACTTGGCACTGGGTATCATTGGGGTCTGGGATACACTGTTCCATCTCTTTGGTTAGGCTGGCCAAAGGGCTCCGGCGTTTTTGGCGGTTGCGGCGGCGGCACAGGTCCAGGGCCAGGTGCCGGGTAATCTTGGCCAGAAAGGGAAACAGATACTGCTTGGGCTGGTGGGGAGGGATGGCGTTCCAGGCTTGGAGATAGGTATCGTTTTCACATTCCTCAGCGGCCGGCAGATCGTTGAGGATATGGTTGGCCAGGGTACGGAGCTGGAGTCCGTACTTGTCCATGGTGTGCTGCAGGGCCGACTGGTCACGATTCAGATACAAATTGACAATCATCTCATCCTCCATATGTTTTCTCTCCTTTTTCAGGTGCTCACCCTGCATAGCGCTATTGAGAGCGGGAGGTTACAAAGACCGGCAAATCTTTTGGGCCGCTGTTTCCATTATACCCTGTAGAGATGGAAAAAGATAGGAATTCCCCGCCAATCGGAAATTACCCATTGACATACGGCGGGAATTAGGGGATAATTATAGATGATATCGACATTTTTCGGAAAGGATCAGGTGAAATAGATGAGAAAAAAAGCAAAAAACATAAAGCGCCTTTTGGCCGCGCTTTTGGCTGTTGCCTTTACCGCTTGCCTGCCTTTGCCTGCTTTTGCCCAAAACGGGCCAGAAAGCGGGGAGGCCTTGGCGGAAATGGGCGCCAGCTATCCCGCTTGGGTGGAGCCCAATGAGGAAATCCCCGCGCCCCATGGGGGAGGGGAAGAAGAGTTGGGGGTTTCGGTTCCCGGTATTTTTTCCTCTCCAGCCAACGCCAATGTGCCCAATTCTATGTTCAGCCAGCTGACCAAACGCCAGAAGGCCTGCTATAATGCCCTGCAGAGTATAAGCTTTGAGGAGATTATGTCTGCCAACCGGCACAATGTGTTCCTAAATATTGAAGGCGTTACCAATACCTATCTGCGGGGCAGGGTGACCGGCGGAAAGTTTGTGGGGTCTGACGCCGCCTCTACCAAAACCTACAACGAAATCAGCAACGACCTCCAGGCTGCTATCATTGCCATTCGTTACGACCGCCCCGACATGCTCTGGATGGACGGCGGCGTTTCTTACGGCACCAGCATTGCGGGCTTTACCAACACCGACCAGGTCCGTATTACAAGCGTATACTTTGGCTTTGCTATGCCTTACGGGGGCCAGGAGGGCACCATGCGCACCGCCATGCTTCAGGAGGCCCAAAACATTGCGAACCAGGCCAACCGTGAAAAGGATACCTACAATAAGCTTAAGGTGGTTCACGACCTTCTTGCCGACCGGTGCAGCTATAGCCATACCCAAAGCAGCGCCATGGAAAAAACGCTGATCCACAGCGCCTACAGCGCCATCATTCCCAACGACAGGTACCATCCGGTGTGCGATGGCTACTCCAAGGCCTTTAAGCTGGTATGCGATCTTATGCAAATTCCTTGCCTGGTGGTTTCCAGCCCCACCCATATGTGGAACAATGTGCGTATGGACGACGGCCTTTGGTATAACCTGGATCTTACCTGGGACGATGGAAACGACAGCAAAATTATTTACGACTATTTTCTCATCGGCTCTCAAACCGTAGCCGGTGGCCAGGCATTCTCTCAGCAGGCCTCCCATCGGGAGTCCAACCCCTATAAGGAGGACGGGCGGAACGTGACCATTCAATCCAACTGGCCCTATCCCACTAAAAATACGGCGGCATACCAGTATATTGGCGAAGATTATCCGCCTACACGCTACCCGGATGTGCTGCGTACCGACTGGTTTTATGACAGCGTGGAAAAGGTCTCAAACCTAGGCTATTTTCAGGGGGATTCCAGTGGTAATTTCCGCCCCGGCACTACCATTACCCGGGCGGAATTTGCCAAAGTAATGGCCAATGTGCTGGATGTGAATACCGATTTTTACCGTGGGATGGACAGTTTTAGCGATGTGCCTACCAGTATGTGGTGCTCAGGAATTGCGGCATGGGCCAAAAGCACAGGGGTTATGACAGGCAGCGGCGGCAAATTTCGGCCCAATGACCCCATTACCCGCCAGGAGATGTGTACGGTGATTCACCGCGCTCTAGATGTAGACAGCGGCACTGGCAGCCTAAGTTTCCCTGACGCTAGCAAAATCGACAGCTGGGCCCGGGACGGTGTGTTGGCCTGCTTTACTGCCGGGCTGATTAAAGGCGATGCCCAGGGAAGGTTTAACCCCAAGAGCAATACCCTGCGCCGGGATGCGGCCACCATTTTCGCCCGGTATGCGGAAATGGAATAAAGAACTGGAGCTTTACACGATTCTAGGTATTGTTTGAGAATAGAGGAAATGACGAATTTTAGAGCGGAAGTGGTCAGCTCCAAGGAAAAAACCGCAAGTAATACTTGCGTATTACCAGGATTTTCAACGCGGAAGATAGCCGCTTTTGGCCAAAAATTCAGCATTTCTCCGGTTTCCAACAGACTCTAGCGATATCCAAAATTACAGGAGGTGATCCCCTTGCTTCTCACATTGTCCGGCCATAACTTTCGCTACGAGTGCGAAAACCTGTGCCGGGTGTTCTTCCCTTACAGCCCTGTTCGTGTGGGCGGGGAGGAGGCCGCCCCCGGTGAACCCTGGGCTCGGGCAGAGGTTCGGGCCCAGGGGGAGGCGTACCTGTATACCGCCGTTGCCTGCGACGGCAAGAGCGCCTTGGAGGAGGGCTGCTCCGCCGGGGAGCTGGCCGAGTATCCTATGACCCGCCTGCTCTTTTCTGTGCTTTCCCGGTTAACCGGCCTGCAGCCTGCCTGGGGTATGCTTACTGGCGTCCATCCGGTAAAGCTGCTGCGGATGCACTGCCAGGCAAAGGGCCTTGAGGAGGGCACAACAGAGTTCCAGGAAAAGTGGCTGGTAAGTCCCCGGCGGACCAGCCTGGCCCGCCGGGTGCTGGAGGCCCAGAGAGAGGCCACAGAGGCTCTGAGGCCAGAGGATTTCTGCCTGTATATTTCTATTCCCTTTTGTCCCACCCGTTGCGCCTATTGCTCCTTTATCTCTCAAGACCTGGCTAACGCCGGCAAACTGATGGACCCCTATTTTCAGCTGCTTCTGGCAGAGCTGGAAAGGGTCTCTCAGGTGGTAAAGGGCTTGGGCCTTACCATGGTTTCTGCCTATGTGGGCGGGGGCACGCCTACTACCCTTTCTGCCGGGCAGCTGGCCCAGCTCTGTCAGGCGGTACACCGTCTGTTCCCCATGGAGCGCTGCCAGGAGTTTACCGTGGAGGCCGGCCGCCCAGATACCATTACCTGGGAAAAGCTGAAAGCCTTAAAATCCGGCGGGGTTACAAGGATCAGCATAAACCCCCAAAGCCTTTCCGACCAGGTGCTGCATAACATTGGCCGCAAGCATAGCGCAAGGGATGTGGAAGAGGCCTTTGCCCTGGCTCATCAGGTAGGGTTTTCCCACATTAACGCCGATTTAATTGTGGGCCTGCCAGGAGACGATATGGCCGGCTTTTGCCAGAGCTTGCAGGGGGTAATGGGCTTTGGCGCAGACAATATTACTGTGCATTCCCTAGCCCTTAAGCGCAGCGCTAGGCTGGTAACAGAGGGGGAAGACCTAAGCTCCCACAAAAGCGCGGCTCAGGCTGCGGAAATGGCAGATTACGCCATAAACCGGCTGACAGAGGCAGGGTTTGTGCCCTATTATCTCTACCGCCAGACCCGCATGGCCGGCAACCTGGAAAATGTGGGCTGGGCAAAACCCGGTGCAGTTTGCCGGTACAATATTTATACCATGGATGAGAGCGGCACTGTAATCGCCTGCGGGGCCGGAGGCGTGAGCAAGCTGAAAGATCCTTGGTCCCAGGACCTAAAACGAATTTTCAATTTTAAGTATCCCTTTGAGTACATCTCCCGCCATCAGGAAATTTTGGAGAGAAAGGACGGCGCAGCAGAGATCTATGAGCAATTTCGCCAGCGGCTACATTAAATATATCAACCACCTGGAGCAGATCAACGACGCGGCCATATCCAATCCCGCCCGGATGATCAACGAGGTGGAGGGCTCCTATCGGGAGCACCTGCGGAACATTGCCAGAAATATTACCGAACGAAAAACGCCTGTGCGCCTGGTAATGCTTTCTGGGCCCAGCAGCAGCGGCAAGACCACCACCGCCCACTTGCTTCGAGATTATCTGGGCACCTTTGGGGTTCGGGCGGAGATTATCTCCCTGGACGATTTCTATTTAGGCGCGGAGCGGGCCCCAATGCTGCCTGACGGCACTAGGGATTACGAGACTGTTGCGGCCCTAGACGAGGACCGTATCCGCCAATGCCTTTCCGATGTGGTGACTACTGGCAGGTTTACTGTACCCAGGTACAGCTTTGCGCTGAAGCGCCCGGATGGCCCGGACAGGGAGTACCAGTTGGCCCCAGAGGATTTGGCCATAGTGGAGGGCATACATGGCCTGAACCCTGTCTTTACCCAAGACCTGCCGGAGGAATCTTGTGTTAAGCTCTATGTCAGCATTAAGCAGCAGATTAAAGATGTCAACGGCGAGGTGATTTCTCCTTGGGACCTAGGCTTGGTCCGGCGGATTGTCCGGGATATCCAGTTCCGGGACGCCCCGGCAGAGCTGACCCTTTCTATGTGGCCCAAGGTGGTGGAGGGGGAGAACCGGTATATCCGCCCCTACCGGATTAGCGCGGACTATACAGTAAACTCTATCCACATCTACGAGCCCTGTGTCCTGCGCACGGTGGCGATCCCCCTGCTTCGGGCCATTGCGGCAGACAGCCTTTACTATAAAAAAGCCAGAGATTTGGAATCTCGCCTCATGCGCTTTGAGCCAGTGGACCAGGCTTTGGTACCAGAGACCTCTATGCTCAGAGAGTTCCTAGGCAAAGGATAAATTGGCTGTCTTAAAGAATTTTTAAATATTTTGAAAGAGAATTCCGCTTTACTTTCCGCCCAGGCCTTGCTATAATATGGACAGACAGAGGGCAGGAGTAGATTTTCTGTCAATCATCTTACAAGGAGGACGATTTATGGGTATTTTAGACGATGTGGTGATAAACGCAAAATCCGCTGCCGAGGCAGTTAGCCGGAAAGCCGGCCAGATTGTGGATATTTCCAAATTGCGTATCAGCGCTGCCGAGCTGAATTCCGAGATCTCCAAGCGTTACGAGGTGCTGGGCCGTTATGTGTACGAGACCAGCCGTCAGATTTTGGCAGGTGATCCCGAGGCAGTTGGAAAAATGGCTGAGATCGACGAGCTGAAGACCCAGGCCACTGCCATTGCCCAGGCTTTGGGTGACAAACAAAACAAGGTAGTGTGCCCTACCTGTGGTAAGCAGTGCAGCAACACAGACCAGTTCTGTGCTGGCTGCGGCACAAAGCTGGCTACCGAGCCTCAGCCCGAGCCCATTCCCCAGGAGGGGGGACCCAACGACCAGGCTGCCGCTGAGGCTGCCAAAGGTCCTGAGGCCCATGTTTCCGACATTCCCCCTAGGGATTTTCCGTAAGAATAACACCAAATGAATAAAACAGCGCCGGGAAAGCTTTGTGCTCTCCCGGCGTATGTTTTTACGAAAAGTTATATTTCAAAGTAATCCAGAGCCTTTTGAATAAACAGATCCCAGAAAGGCCATTCATGGGTATAGCCTGGGGCCTCTTCAAACTGGGCGGGCAGGCCAATCTCTTGGGCATAAGCCTTAAACTGGCAATACTTGGACCAAATCAACTGGTCGTTTTCCCCACAACAGAAGTAGAGCTTGGGCAAGGCGCCGGCTTTCATCAACTCAGGCAGCTTATCCCATACATTAATCGGAGAATTGACATACCCTTCTAGGCCGCCAAAATTTTCCAGCAGGTTTTCCACCCGCTTGGCAAACAGGGCAGTGGCTTCATTTTCCCCTGTGTTCCCGTCATACTGGGGCACGGTTAGTTTATGGAGATCAGTGGGGGCGTTGGAAAGGCTGGCCGCGCCGGCAAATTTTTCTGGGTGGCCCACAGCGTATTGAATGGCTCCATTGCCGCCCATGGACAGGCCGGCAATATAATTATCCTCCCGGCGGGGCGAGGCGGGGAACCAGCCCTGGACCAGGGGCATAAGCTCCTCAGTCAGGTAGTCCCAAGCGTTGTAGCCGGTGGCAAAACCCGGCCAGTTTACATAGTTTGCGTTCCCTGCGCTAGGCATAACAACAATTAGGTTCCGTTGGGCAGCATAAAGCTCAATATTCGACTTGCGCAACCAGTCGGTGTAGTCGCCAAAGGTGCCGTGAAGCAGCCAAAGCACCTTGAATTTTTCTCCAGAGGAATAGAATTGGTCAGGCTTTTTGCCCATGGGGCGGTCTGGCAAAATAAGATTCACATCTGTGTTGTTGCCCAGAAATTGGCTTTGAAAGTTCAAGTGGACAAGGGACATGTTAGCACCTCGCGTGTAAAGTATTAGGTATATTGGAGAGTCTGTTATATAGACTGGAAAGCTTGTTCAATATCCTCCAGGATATCGTCTATATTTTCTAGCCCTACCGATAGGCGGATCATGCCGGCGTCAATGCCGGCGGCAGCCAGCTGCTCGTCTGTAAGCTGCCGGTGGGTTTCACTGGCCGGGTGGAGCACACAGGTACGGATATCCGCCACATGCACCTCGTTAGAGGCTAGGCTCAGGGCATCCATAAACCGGGCTGCAGCTTGCCGCCCACCCTTAATGATAAAGGAGATTACCCCGCTGCATCCTTTTAGATATTTTTGGGCCAGGGCATAGTCCGGGCTGGAGGGCAGGCCAGGATATGCCACGCTTTCCACTTTGTCGCTGCCTTCCAGGTATTGGGCCACAGTCATGGCGTTATCGCAATACTGGCGCATGCGCACTGGCAGTGTTTCCAGGCCCAAATTAAGCAGGAAAGCGGAGTGGGCCGCGGGATATACTCCAAAATCCCGCATCAGCTGCATTCTGGCCTTGATGATGTAGGCCTGATTGCCATAACTTTCGGTATAGGAAATGCCGTGGTAAGACTCATCTGGCTGGGTGAGCTCCGGGAACTTCCCGTTGGTCCAGTCGAACTTGCCGCTATCCACAATTACGCCGCCTACCTGCAGCGCGTGACCATCCATATACTTTGTGGTGGAGTGGATGATAATATCAGCTCCAAACTGGAAGGGCTTGCACAGAACCGGGGTGGCAAAGGTGTTATCCACAACCATGGGAACGCCCATCTGGTGGGCAATGTTCGCAAATCTCTGGATATCCAATACCTTTAGCGCCGGGTTGGCGATGGTTTCCCCAAAGACCAGCTTGGTGTTAGGCTGAAACGCGGCCTTAATCTCCTCGTCGCTGGACTCGCTGTTCACATAGATGCACTCAATGCCCAGCTTTTTCAGAGTAAAAGAGAAGAGGTTGATGGTGCCGCCATAGATAGTGGGCAGGCTGACAATACTGTCTCCAGCAGAGCAGATGTTCAGGATGGCAAGCAGGGTAGCTGCCTGGCCGGAGGTAGTGCACATAGCCCCCACGCCCCCCTCCAGGTCAGCAATTTTGTTTTCCACCGCCATTACGGTAGGGTTGCCAAAGCGGGAGTAGCACAGCCCCTTGGTGGGGTCATCAAAAATCGCGGCTACCTCCGCGGCGGAATCATATACATAGGTGGTGCTTTGCACAATTGGCAGCACTCTGGGCTCTCCATTTTTTGGCGTATAGCCGGAATGGAGGCATTTGGTTTCGTCTCTCATTGGCCTAACCTCGCTTTCAAGATTTTTTTGTTCCAAAATAATACCTGTTCGTGTCTAGGTCTTGTTTGAAACTAGAGGAAATAACGGACTTTTCACTAGAAGTGGCCAGTTTCAAGGGAAAAACGCAAGTTTGCGTATTACGAGAGCTTTCGATGTGGAAGATGGCCGCTTCTGGGCAATCAGACAGCGTTTTTGATTTTTTAGACAGGCCCTAGCGCCGTATATTTATCTTTCAATAGAGCTATGTGAATTTTATCTACATATTTGCCATCTTTAAAAACCGCCTCAGGCAATCTCCCAACTTCTCCAAAATATCTGACCTGTACTGACCAAAGATTACCGCAAGCCCCGGCCCTCATCCATCTATTTTCAGATAGGTACCTACCTCGTTGGGATTCATGAGTGAAAGATAGAGTTGTTTCTCAATGATTTCTATAATAGAGCATAGAGTTTTTGCCTTAAAAGAACCTATGTATCGATGAGAGCTTCTGGCATGATCCCCAGAATTTATTCGCTCACATGCCCAGAGCTGATTCCTTGCACTGGCCCTCCCAAAGGCAGCCAGTCCATTGCTTTCAGGATATAGGTATCCCAGAACTGCCAGTCATGGCCTCCAGGCCCTTCCTGCCAGGTTAGGTCATACCCTAGTTGGGTCAGCTTGTCCCGAAACACTTGGTTGGGGGCCATCAAGCCGTCCTCTGTGCCGCAGGCCATGTAGATTTTTGGCTTGGTTTCCTGGCCGGCCACCTTCTCTGCCAGGGCGTTGTAATCGTTCTCGCCGCCCAAACCTTATCTAGATCGCCGAACACAGACTCGTAATAGCCCCGGTTTGTCATCAGGTTATCGGTGTACTCTGCGTTTTGGCGGGCGGTATCCAGAATCAGGGCAGCAGAAAGGGCTACAATGCTGCCAAAGGTTTCTGGATGCTGCAGGCCATTCACAATGGCTCCAAAGCCGCCCATGGAAAGGCCGCCAATAAAGGTATCCTCCCGTTTCCGGGAGAGGGGGAAACTGCGGCGGGTAAAGTCCACCAGGTCGGAAGAAATGAAAGAGCCATAAAGAGCGCTGGTCTTTCGGTTGTCCACATAAAAGCTGTTGTCGCCGCTGGGCATTACCACCGCCAGGTTCCGGTCTTGGGCCCAGGCCTGCAGGCGGGTACCTGCTACCCAGTCGGTATAGTTGCCGAAAATGCCGTGGAGCAGGTACAAGGTCTGAAAAGGCTTTTCCTCTGGCTGGGGCTGGCCAGGAAAGACGAACTTGTCTGTAGGCAGCACCACCTGTATGGGTACGGTGCGGGCCAAAGACTTAGAAAAGAAATTGCACTGAATAATAGCCATTTTTACTCCTCCTAAATTTTCTATTAAAGCGCTTGCAGCGATTCCTGAATCATCCGCACCTTCTCCTTCAGCTTTTCGCCGTTGGCCCGCACGCCCTCAATGACGTTGGCCGGGGCCTTGCTCATAAAGGTCTCGTTGCCCAGCTTGTTTTCCACGGTTTCTAGCTGCTTTTGGGCGCTGGCCAGCTCTTTTTCCAGCCGGGCCTTTTCAGCGGCCTTGTCCACCAGGTCGTCCATGGGCAGGTAGCCCTTGCAGGCGTGGGTGACCACGGCAACCGCCCCGGGCACATCAAAGCTGGGGCCGGTTTCCACCCCGCTACAGTAGGCCAGCCGGGCAATGGCGCTTTTCTCTGTTTCAAAAGCCTGTGGATGGGCGGTTTCAATATAAAGATGGGCTTTCCGAGAAGGAGGCACGTTCATCTCGCTGCGCCGGGTACGCACACCGGTAATCAGCTCCATAACCGCCTCCATCTCCTCTTCTTCCTGAGAAAAATGCAAACTTTCCTCATACTCCGGCCAAGGGGAGACTATCAAAGCCTCGCCCTGGTGAGGCAGGCTCTGCCAGATTTCTTCCGTAATAAAGGGCATAAAGGGATGGAGAAGCTTTAGGGTATTGCCCATAGTCCACACCAGCACCTGTCGGGCCCGCTGGGCGCTGGCTTGGTCTTCACTGCTCATTCGCAGCTTGGCCAGTTCAATATACCAGTCGCAGAAATCTCCCCAAAGAAAGTCGTAAACCTTCTGTACAGCCACACCCAGCTCAAAGCGCTCTAGGTTTTCGGTCATGTCTTTGGCCACCGTGTTAAACCGGCTGAGAATCCACTTGTCCTCCAACTCCAGTGTATCGGGCAGGGTGCAGGGCACCTCCTTGCCGTCAATATTCATGTGGATAAACCGGGCCGCGTTCCAAATCTTATTGGCAAAATTTCGGCTGGCCGCCACTTTTTCGTCAGAGTAACGGGTATCGTTGCCAGGGCTGGTGCCGGTAATAATGGTCAGGCGCAGGGCATCTGCGCCATACTGGTCAATCACCACCACTGGGTCTATGCCGTTGCCCAGAGATTTGCTCATTTTTTTGCCCTGGGCGTCTCGTACCAAGCCGTGGAACAGCACAGTATCAAAGGGCACTTCACCCATCTGCTCAATGCCAGAGAAAATCATCCTGGCAACCCAGAAAAAGATGATATCATAGGCTGTTACCAAAGTGCTGGTGGGGTAGAAGTACCTGAGATCTTCTGTGTCCTCTGGCCAGCCCAATGTGGAGAAAGGCCACAGCGCCGAGGAAAACCAGGTGTCCAGGGTATCCTCATCCTGTTGGAGGGCGCCGCCGCAATGGGGGCATTTCTCAGGGGCATTTTCACGGACAATGGTCTCTCCGCAGTCTTGGCAGTACCAGGCAGGAATGCGGTGGCCCCACCAAATTTGCCGGGAAATGCACCAATCTTTAATGTTTTCCATCCAGTTGTAGTAAACCTTTTCCATGCGCTCGGGGATAATCTTTGTCTTTTTCTCCCGTACAGCCTCAATGGCGGGCTTGGCCATGGATTCCATTTTTACAAACCACTGGGTAGAAACCCGAGGCTCCACAGCGGTATGGCAGCGGTGGCAGGTACCCACATTGTGCTTTAGGGATTCTGTCTTAATCAAGAAGCCGCCCTCTTCCAGATCCTTTACAATTTGTTTGCGGGCCTCCAGGCCAGAGAGTCCCGCGTATTTTCCGCCATTTTCATTGATGGAGCCATCTTCGTTCATAATATTGATGATAGGCAGGTCATGACGCCTGCCCACCTCAAAATCGTTGGGGTCATGGGCAGGGGTAATTTTTACCACGCCGGTGCCAAAGTCCATTTCCACATACTCGTCTGCAACAATGGGAATTTCTTTATTGACCAGAGGCAGCACCACGTTTTTGCCAACCAGGTTCTTATACCGCTCATCTTCAGGGTGCACCGCTACAGCAGTATCTCCCAGCATGGTTTCCGGCCGGGTGGTGGCCAGCTGGATATATCCGGAGCCATCGGCCAAGGGATAGCGCAGGTGCCAGAAGGAACCCTCCTTTTCCTCAAACTCCACCTCCGCGTCAGAAAGGGCGGTTTTGCAGTGAGGGCACCAGTTGGTCATCCGCTCTCCCCGGTAGATCAGGCCCTTTTCGTAGAGCTTAACAAAAACATGGCGCACAGCTCGGGAGCAGCCCTCGTCTAAAGTAAAACGCTGCCGGTCCCAGTCGGCAGAAGAGCCCAGCAGCTTTAGCTGCTCGGTAATGCGCCCGCCATATTTTTCGTTCCATTGCCAGGCCCGCTCCATATACTTTTCCCGGCCCATACTTTCTTTGCTCAGGCCTTCCTTGGCCAGGGCCTCCACAATTTTTACCTCGGTAGCCAAAGCGGCGTGGTCGGTGCCAGGGAGCCACAGGGCGGAGTAGCCCTGCATTCGTTTCCATCGTATGAGCACATCTTGGGTGGTCATGGTCATAGCGTGGCCCACATGGAGCTGGTCGGTAATGTTGGGCGGGGGCATCATAATGGTATAGGGCTTTTTCTGGGGGTCAGCCTTTGCGTGGAAGTAGCCGCCTTTTAGCCAGAATTCATAGATGCGTTTTTCCACCTCTTGGGGTTCGTAGGCCTTGGCCAGTTCTGTGTTCATGGGGAATCATCCTTTCTAGGGTTGTTTTTGGGGGGATAATGTTTTGTTGCTTGCTTTTAGTGTCGCGATCTGGCTTTTTGAAGTTAGGCGGGTTCTCCTATATCATGGTTTTTAGGTGCGGTCAATGGATAGCACGCCTTTTACCCGGGAAAGCCTTTCTATTATGCTGTGAAGCTGGGATAGCCCACTAATGGAAATCGTGGCCGAAATGACAGCGTTTCCTCCCTTCTTTTCCTGCCGGCAGTTCAAAGAGTGGATAAAGATGTTCATGTTGGAAAGCTGCTGGGTCACATCAAACAACAACCCGCCCCGGTCCACAGCCACAATGTGCAGGGTGGATTTGAAGTCGTCCTTTACATCCCCTTCCCAGTGGGCGTTTACCCAACGGTCGGGTTCGGGGCAGTCCATTAGGTCCGGCGGCACGTTCCGGCAGCTCCGCTTGTGGATGGAGACCCCGAACCCGCGGGTGATAAAGCCCACAATATCGTCGCCAGGCAGTGGGTTGCAGCACCGAGAAAATTTGATCAGACAGTTGTCCATTCCGTCTACCAAAACACCGCTGGCCACTTTTTGGGTTTTTGGCGGTGTCTTTATTGGGGCGGGTTCGTGGGGGCCCACACCCCGAATCAACCGCTGGTTTTCCTCCCGTATCCGGGGCAGCACCTTCCACAGCTGAATACCTCCATAGCCGATGGCCGCGTAAAGATCATCGGCAGTGGAGCAGTTGTGGTGCTTGCCCACGCTTTCTACCATATAGCTCATGAGTTCCGGGCTCATGGCAATCCCAATCCGCCGGAGCTCCCGCTCCAGTTCTGCCTTGCCCTCGGTAATGTTCTCCTCCCGGCGTTCTTTTTTAAACCAGGAGCGGATTTTGCTTCTGGCCTCACTGGTGCGCACCATGGTCAGCCAGTCCCGGTTTGGGCCTCTGCCGGCCTCTTTGCTGGTTAGTATTTCTATAATTTCGCCGGTTTTCACTTTGTAATCCAAGGGCACGATCTTTTTGTCAACCTTAGCTCCTACCATCCGGTTGCCTACAGCGCTGTGAATGGCATAGGCAAAATCTATAACGCTGGAGCCCTGTGGCAGGTTCACCACGTCTCCCTTTGGGGTAAAGACAAAGACTTCTTCTGGAATCAGGTCGCTTTTAATAGAGTGGACTAGGTCAGTGATGTCCTCGTTTTCAGCCTGGTTTTCCAGCATCTGGCGAATCCATGCCAGCCTGTCGTCCAAAGAGCGGTTGTCGGCCTGCCTGGCGGACATGCCCAGCTTATATTTCCAGTGGGCGGCAATGCCGTATTCTGCGGTTTGGTGCATTTCCCAGGTGCGTATCTGTACCTCAAAGGGGACGCCGGCCTTGGTAATTACCGTAGTATGCAAAGACTGGTACATATTGGGCTTTGGGGTAGAGATGTAGTCCTTAAACCGGTTGGGCAGAGGGGTGAACATATCGTGAACAATGCCCAGCACATTGTAGCAGTCCTCAATGGTATCTACAATCACCCGCATGGCGAATACATCGTAGATCTCCTCAAAGTCCTTGCCCTGGATAAACATTTTTCGGTAAATGCTATAGGCGCTTTTCACACGGCCCTCAATATATACCCCAGGCACAGCCATTTCTACCCGGCATCTCAGCTGTTCCCGCAGAGAATCGATAAACTGCTTTCGGGCCCCGCTGCGGGAGGTAAGGTACCCTTGTATTTCCTGGTAGGCAGCAGGATCCAGGTACTTTAGGGAGACATCCTCCATGGTCTCCTTTACAGTGCGGATGCCCAGCCGGTGGGCAATGGGGGCGTAGACCTCCAGGCATTCCCGGGCCTTGTCCCGCTGTTTCTGAGGAGAGACAAACTCCAAGGTAGAGAGGTTGTGCATTCGGTCGGCAAATTTTATAATGATAACCCGGATATCCTGGGCCATGGCCATCAGCATTTTCCGCAAGTTTTCCGCCTGCTCCTCTTCTCGGGAAGAAAAGGGGATTTTATCCAGCTTGGTTACACCGTCAATCAGCAGGGCAGACTCCTGCCCAAATTGCTGGATAATTTCTTCCAGGGTGCAGTCGGTATCCTCCACCACATCGTGGAGCAGGCCGGCTACAATAGACTGTGTGTCCATGCCTAGGTCTACCAGGATGGCGGCTACGGAAAGCGGGTGAATAATATAGGGCTCGCCGGAGCTGCGTTTTTGGTCCCGGTGTTTCCGGTCGGCCAACCGGAAAGCCTGGCCAATGATCACCCGGTCGTATTCCTTTCCGCTGTCCCGTATAATCTGCTGGAGCTCCTCATAGGTGCCAATCTGTCTGACGGCTGGCATATTAATCCCTCCTCAAAAGGCTTCGCGACAAAAATTTTACCATTATTCAGGGCCTACATTCATTGGAGTCTGGTAAAAAGCGGCGAGTCAAAAATCTGTACTTTCCCGCTTTGGGGCAGCAGCCTGAGAACCAGCTTTTCTCCCTGGCGTTCCTGAGCAATCAGCTCTCGCTCCTCCAAAACATCCAGGGAAAGCAGCAGCATTCCCAAGCTGAACCCGTGGGAGGCCAACCTGCCCAGCAGGCTTTCCGGATCTACAGCCCGACCGCTTTCTTTGGCCAGCTGGCGGTAAAGGGCAGCCAGCTGGTTCCGGGTGGGCAGCAGAGCTTTCGCTTCTCCTTGTGAAAGGGGATCCTGCCGGAAAAGTTTCTCATAGGCCTGTAGGGTAAAGATATTCTGCTCCGGATCCACAGCGGCCAGTTTCATATCCCGTACAATAAAGTCAAATCCTTTGTCCCGGCGGTAATTGTCAATCTCCAGGTTTACTGCCAGGTCAACCTGGTCACCGGCTTCAAAGGGGAAAGCCTCTGCCCCAATACCGAACCGGAGGCAGTCGAAAGAGAAACCTTTCCAAGCGCAGCGCAGCCGGCAGTGATTTCCTGAGCTCCCTAAAGGGTGCACGGCTTTTAGCTCGGCGCCAAATATGCCAAACATAGGCTGAGGGTTTCCCGCCCCAAAGGGCTGCAGGGGGAGCATGTCTTTGACCACGCCTAAGGTAAGGTTAGAGGGGTTCAGCATACAGTCCAAGCGCAGAGAGGGGGCGGGCATATTGGGGTATCTGTCTCTGGCAAACAAATTCAGCCGGCGCCGGAATTCCGGAATATTACCGGCTTGCAGGGTTACCCCTGCCGCCATAGGGTGGCCCCCATAGCGGATGAGCAGATCCTGGCAGCTGCTGACTGCGGCAAACATGGAAAAGCCCTCTACGCTCCGGCCGCTGCCCCGGGCAGTGCCGTCTTCATCTATAGACAGCACCAGGCAGGGCTTGCCAAAGCGTTCGGTAATCCGGGCGGCTACAATGCCTACCACCCCATGGTGCCAGCCAGTGCCTTCCACCACAATCACGCGGTCCATCCGCAGGTCTTTATTTGCCATAAGCTTTTCCACAGCCTGGGCAGTAATTTCCGCCTCTACCCGTTTACGCAGGTCATTTTCCCCGCGGATCTCCTGGGCCAGGGCCTGCACCTGTCCTGGCTCATCCTCCGGCTCATAGGTAAGCAGCCGTACCGCGCGTTGGGGCGCCCCCATGCGGCCAGTGGCATTGATGCAGGGAACCACAGAGAAAGAAAGCTTGGTGGCAGAGGCATGGTCGCTGCCCAAATCCAGCAGGGCGTCCAGGCCCGGCCGGTCACGGCGCTCCATAAGCTGCAGGCCCCGGCGAACAATGGTCCGGTTTTCTCCCAGCAGGGGCACAGAATCGCCTACCGTGCCTACTGCCGCCAGGTCGGCAAACTCCTCCAAAATTAGCTCCTGCGCCCCGCCCTCTAGGGCAATCAGCAGCTTAAGGACCACGCCGGCGCCGGAAAATTTCTTAAAAGGGCTCTTATCTGCCGCCTGGTGAGCGTCTACAATAGCGCAGGCTTGGGGCAGGTTTTCATGGGGCTGATGATGGTCGGTAACCACCACATCCATACCAAGGGTTTTGGCATAGGCAATTTCATCAATGGCAGAAACGCCATTGTCTACAGTAATGATCAGGTCAACCCCTTCTCGGGCCAGCAGCTCCACAGCAGTCCGGTTCATACCGTAGCCTTCGCTGTCTCTTTGGGGAATATAGTAGCTGACATTTGCCCCCCGGTCCCGTAAATAGATGTAGAGCATAGCGGTAGATGTAATTCCATCCGCGTCATAATCGCCATATATCGCAATCCGTTCAAAGTCATCCAGTGCCTTTTCAATCCGCTTTACAGCCTTGTCCATGTCCAGCATTTGAAAAGGATCCGAGAGAGGCTCCTCTTCCAGCATCCCTTTAATTTCCTGGGGGGAGTTAAAGCCTCGCACAGCCAAAAGGGCGGCCAGAGCATAGGGGAGATCATATTGCTTGGCCAGGCGCTCAGAAGCCGGCCGGTTAATGGGAGACAGTTCCCAGCGTTTTATGTTCACATGTTTCCTCCTGGCACAATTCGTTGAATATATACGCTTTATTTTACCACAATCTTGTTTAACTTGCAAGGGGAATGAAAGGGATGTGACACGCCCGTCCCATAAAAAGCGAAAGCTAGAGAGGAAGAGCGCAGGGTGCAAAAAAGCTGAAAACATATGGGCCTTTAAGGAAACTTCCTTATGATGGCTAGCAATGAAGTTTTTATGGACAGCCAGTGCGAATTTTCGTAAAGCGCTCATGGTACAGTTGGCGTTTTCGCTCAGAAAGCGGCAATCATCTTCCGGAAAAGCCATATCCCAAAACCAGTGTATGGACTCAATTTTCCAATGCTCCCGGGCAAGCCCCATCAACTGCCTTGCAGAGACATCTCGACTGGAAACGAAATAGCTGGCCTGCCGACTGTGATGTCCGCGGGCCTCCGCCACCCGCTCTATGGAGAATACCGACTGCAGCCCGGGCCATTTGTGCTCCTCCAGCCAGGAAATATCCTTGATTTTGCGGCATATTCTCTTTTCAATTCGCCCCGCGTTCTTCTCTACAGCCTGGAAACTGTCCGTTTCCTTTTCGTCAACGCTCTCAAAAAACAGGCGGACATCCTCAAGAAGAGAGGGCTGATTCTCTTTCAGGCCGGACAGGTAGTTTCCTTTGCGCTGAATCACTCCGCAGCAGGTTTCCCTCTGGCAGTGCATGGCGTCGGCAGTGACTGTTTTCCCCTCGACGTCCAGATATGTGAGCATCTCTTGGAAAACAGGGATCTCGTTGGTTTTCTCATGAATGGCCTCTTGCGCCAGCACCACGCCGTTTTCTGTCACATATGCGCTGAGAATCCGCAGCGCGCTGTGGGGTTCCCCTGATTTTGCTGTACCGCAAATGGACTTTCCATCCAGGGCGATCACTTCTCCCACGGTGCCGAACCACATACGGAGAACATCCAAAACAGCATTGCCTATTTCGGGAGTGTCCAAAACGAGGGTTTTATGAGGGGAAGTGGAAAAATATCGTTAGGCTGC
>CAJUSM010000053.1:7888-21394 GCA_910588935.1 uncultured Oscillospiraceae bacterium | reverse complement strand
CAAGCCTGTGGCTGGCTGCCACATATATGGGGCAAATATATTGTAACAGGAGCTAATATATATGAAAGAGAAACCATCCCGGCGCTGGCTGATTGCGCTGCCCATTCTGTGCGCCGTGGCCATTGCCGCCTTTATGGCGGCGTATATCCTTGCCTGGGGCTGGGAGGATACCTCCGCTCTTCAGGCCAAGCTGGACAGCCTGAAGGACCAAGCCCTGGCCGATTGGGTTCTGGAAGAGCTGGGCACTGCCCCTGCTGGCCAGGGAGGCCACGGGGTATTCCTCTCTGTCAGCAATGTGGAAACCCGGGCAGAGGTCTTTTCTGCCACCGGTGCCACTCCCGAAGCGGCTTGGGGCGCCGCCCAGGAAAAGGCCCTTAGGGCGTTTCGCCGCTCTGGCAAAACCCCTAACTGGGTTCGGGCGGATTTGGTGTATATTTCAAATTCTGTAGATGCCGCTGCCCTTGTTCAATCTATTGAGGCGGCAGGGCCGGGAAATTTTCGCTATGGCATTGCGCTGGACCCTAAATTTGATACCGCCCTTTTGGAATCGGAGCTTAACGCCTGGGGGGCTTACACCACAGACTGCCTGAACCTGGAGGCACTTAATCATTGCCTAAAGTCTAAAGGCCGCGGGGAGTGGAAAGCTTTGCCGGAAGAGGTGCGGGTGTTCCAGTGCGCGGCCTGGCTTTGTGATGACGGGGATACTGTGCGCCGGCTTAACGCCAGCGGCCAGGGCTACGGGAATCGCCAGGTAGAGCGGGTGGACGGCTCCTATGCCTTGGCTTTGGTTCTGGACAGCTCCAGCTCCCTGGCCGGGATGCTGGGGGAGGACGGCGGCTTTTCTCCAGGCAGCTATGCGGGGACCGGCCAGCCCCTGGAGGCGGTGAGCCTGGCAGGCCAGGCTAGGGCTTTGGAGGCGCTGGTATTTGCCTACACCCTTACAGGAGACCAGGGCCTGGAGGACCGCCTGGGCAAATGCGCGGAAAACCTGGCCCAGGCCGAGTTTCAGGGCACCGGGGAACTGGCCAAGGCCGCAGGGGCCCTGGCCCTGTACCAGGGGGTTTTTGCCGCTGGAGAGAAAGAGGCCTCTTGCCAAGCGCTGGGAGAGGAGCTTTTAAAGCGGTCTGGCAACGCCACAGGGGCGGAGGCCGGCCAGGCCATTTATGGGCTAAGCAGGCTCTATGGCCTGCTTCGGGAGGAGAGCCTGCTGGAGGGGGCAAAGGCCCTGGCAAAGGAGCTGATGGGCCAAAGCCTTTCAGGGCAGGAGCGAGATTGGGTGGTGCTGGGGCTGAATGCCCTTACCGCCGCCGCGCCGGAGAATCCCAATTACTATGCCTATATTTTGGAGCAGGCCGGCTATGCCCTGGAGAGCCGGGAGGGAAGGACCGGGGCCCAGCAGCTGGCTCTGCTGGCGGCTGCCTGGGATGCCTACGCTAGGATGGAGGACCATGGGGGAAAGGCAGAGGGCTTTGACTTGGAGGCGCTGAAGCAGGGGGCGGCAGAGGCAGCGCTGGAGCAGTCTAACAACTTTTGTTACCCAGAGCAGGCCATGTACATGGCGGAGCCAGAAAAAGCGGCGGGGGCCTTTATGGCGCGGGAGGACCGGTTCCGGATTAGCCCAGAGGTTTTGGGAGAGAATATTGGGGCCTTTGGGCTGTACTGGCAAAACTACCAGCGGATGATGGAGGAGGAAGAATAGAAAATTTCTTAGGGCTTGTTTGAAAATAGAGGAAATGACAGACTTTTTGAGTAGAAGTGGTCAGCTTCAAGGAAGAACCCGTAAGTAGTACTTGTATTACCAGGATTTTTCGACGCGGAAGACGGCCGCTTCTGGGCAATAAGACAATGTTTTCGTTTTTTCAAACAAGCCCTACCCCCTGCCGATGGTTTAAAAAGAGCTTGACATCCTCCCGCTCCATCCCTTATACTGTAATTACAAAGGGAGTAGCTGGCACAGGTTTCTGTGTTTACTTAGCCGTCAATACGATGTTTCTATCCGGCTCTGTAATGAAATGGCGAGACTTTGCTGTGATAGTTAACGGCAAGGTCCCGCCATTTTTCTGTGCCCATGCCGGCAAATGCCTCTTTTCTATGGGAATGCTTAGGATGAAGCGGAAAATTAAGGAGGAAGAAAATGGATTTTGCGGAACTAATCATGTTTGTCGTGCGGCTGCTGGCCGGCACCGGCGTATTCTTGGTAGGGGTGCAGCTGCTTACGGCCAACATAGAGCAGCTGGCTACCCAGAGAATTAAGTCCCTGTTCGAGGGCACGGCAGACAAGCGCCTGGTGAATGTGGGCATTGGGGCTGCGGCCACTGCCCTTATTCAAAGCTCTGGCGTAACCACAGTGCTTATTGTGGGCTTTGTAAATGTGGGGGTAATCAACCTGTACCAAGCTACCGCCATGATTATGGGCGCGAATATCGGCACCACCATTACAGCCCAGATCGCGGCGCTGAGCGCCTTTCCGGTTACCACCTATATCCAGATATTAATCTTTATTGGCATCATGATGAGCATGGCCTGTAAAAGCGACAACCTAAAACGGGGGGGTATGATTTTAGCCGGCCTGGGCCTGATTTTTATTGGCCTCTCTCTCATGTCCGATGCCATGAAGGCCAGCCGGGACGCCATACAGGGGGTGTTCGAAACCGTAACCAATCCCTTTTTGCTGTTCCTTATTGGCATTGTGCTAACCGCCTTGGTCCAGTCCAGCTCGGCCACTACTTCGGTAATTATTGCCATGTCTGTGGCAGGGCTCACTGTGGGCACAGGGGGCAACGAGGTGCTCTATCTCATTTTAGGCACCAATATTGGCTCCTGCGTTACAGCCCTTATGTCTTCGGTTACGGCAGGGCCCAACGCCCGGCGGGCAGGGCTTATCCACCTGCTGTTCAACACCTTTGGCTCTCTGCTTTTTCTGGTGCTGCTGCTGTGCTGGCCAGGGTTTATGGCCCATACCTTCCAGCGCTGGTTCCCCTCGGTGGCTACGCAGATCGCCATGTTCCACACCTTTTTCAATGTAACCTGCACCGTGCTTTTCCTGCCCTTCTGCGGCCTGTTTGTCAAGGTGTCTCAGCTGCTGGTGCGGGAGCAGAGCTTTCCGGAAGCCCCTACCTATTTGGATGAACGCATGCTTTCCTCTGCCTCCCTGGCCCTTTCCCAGCTGGAAAAGGAGCTGGTTTTGTTGGCCGATTCCGCTATGGAGGCTTTTCGGGGGGCATACCGGTCCTTTCAAACCCGAGACAAGGCCCTGATTCCCCCAACCCAGCGGCAGATTGAGGAGGCCAACACCCGGGCCCAGTCCATTATCAACTACCTTATCCGCCTTTCGGCCCAGAGCAAGCTTTCAGAGGAGGAGAGCATCTCTAAGCTTTACAACGATGTGGGAGACGTAATGAGAATTGCGGAGATTGCGGATAATTTTACCAAGTACACAGCCCGGGTAACGGACCAGGGCCTGGAGTTTTCTAAAAACGGCCAGGGGGAACTGGCGCAAATGGTGGCCCAGGTGGAGGAGCTGTACAGGCTGACTAGGGAATACCTGGAGGAAAAGAGCCCAGAGCTGCTGCCCCAGATTGACCAGGCTGAGGAGGCGGTGGACGGCCTGCGGAAAAGCTCTATAGATAACCACATCCGCCGGCTGAACCTAGGGGAATGCAAGCCAGAGTGCAGCGGGGTGTTTATCAATATGGTCTCTAACCTGGAAAGGCTGGGCGACCACCTGACATATATCGCGGGGAGCGCGGTTCCAGCCAGAGGGCAGAAAGGCTGATCTCCCCAAAAAAACAGAAAAAGCGCGGCGGTTTTTTCCCGCCGCGCTTTTTCTATTCTGGCTTTACTGCATACAGCTTTTCAGCACGCCGTTTACATAGATGCCATAATCCCGGCTGCGCAGGGCCTGTACCAGTTCCTGCCCGGTGCGTGCCCGCTCCCGGAAAGCCACCCCGGCCTTGCCGATGGCCTCCCCCTTACAGCTGTGCTCGTCCCCGCCCGAGGTGCCGGGCAGGCCGGTTTCCCGAGCCAGTGCCACTGCCTTTTGGTTCTCCTCTGGGTAATTATAGTAGTTAAATACCTCCAAGGCATCCATATGCTGGGGCTGAGGCGGAAGGCCAGGGGTAATATAGGACCTTTGCCGGTAGGGATGGGCCAGGGAGAGAAAGCCCCCTGCCTGGTGCACCAGGTCCGCGTACTGGTGGATGGGCAGCAGGTGAATATCCGGGTTGGCCACCAGGAACTCTAGGGTAATGCCATAGGTAAGAACCTCTTTGCCATTGCCATAGCAGTGTTCTATGCCAAATAGCACGTCAAAGTCCTTGCCCTTTGCCCACTGGGCAGCGGCCTGGCAGGCCTGGAAATACCGGCCCATCTGGTCGGCCCAGGGAAGGTTGCGGTCTACGCAGGAGTTGCCCCGAAGAAAGTGGTCGGTAATCACAATGCCCGCATAGCCCATATGGTAATAGGCCGCGGCCATATCCTGGGGAGAGTCTTGGCCACAGCCGCTGCACCAGCTGGTGTGGCAGTGGGTTTCGTAGCGATACTGATAAACTGATTCGTCCATAGGGAAACCTCGATTCTGTAAAAGATATAGGGCGGGGCTGAAAGGCGGGTTCGGTCTTTTGGCACGGAAAGCCGCCTTTCGGCCCTTTTTGTAAAAGGACGGCTAGGGCAGATGGGTTTAGCTGTTCACCACATTTTTTGCCCATAGCCCAGATTTCAGCATTCCTCCCGCAATCACCCCTTTTACCACATTGTCCAGCACCTGTACCGCCACAATAATCCACGGCAAAGGCCATGTGGTGTAATGGCACAGGAACAGCGCCGCCGGTAGGCAGACCACCCAGGTGTAAACACAGTCGAAAAGGAAGGTAATAAAGGTTCGCCCCCCAGAACGGATGGTGAAATAGGCACAGTTTACATAAGAGGAAAAGGGCAGGAACACCCCGGAAATTACCAGCATTTGGGTTGCAAGCTGGCGTACCGCGGGCTCGGTATTGTAGATTAGGGGGATTAGGGGAGAGGCCGCCACCAGCAGGCCGCCCATTACCAGGTTTAGTCCTACGGCAAAAACAATCAGCTTGCGCACCGTGGCCTTGGCCTCTGGAATATCGTTTGCCCCCAGCTGCTGGCCTACCAAAATTGCCACCGCGTTGCCCATGGACATCATGACCAAGGAAAACAGGTTAAAGGCAGTGCCGTTGATGTTGGCAGCGGCTACTGCGGCCAGACCCCGAGAGGCATAGCAGGCCTGAATAAGGGACACGCCTACAGACCATAGGCTTTCGTTAAGCATAAGGGGCGTGCCGGTAATGGTAATGCGCTTTACAAGGGGCAGGGGCACCTTTAGGCTGCGGAAAGCGCCCTGGAAAAACACAAATTTTTTCTTTTGCCGGATGGATTGATAAATTAAGTACCCCATTTCTAGGTACCGGGCAATTACCGTGGCCAGAGCCGCGCCGGCCACGCCCATTTTGGGAAAGCCAAAGGCGCCGAAAATGAGGAAATAGTTGAGCACCAGGTTTACCCCAATGGAGATAACGCTGGCTACCATGGGCACAAAGGTCTCCCCGGTGTCCTTAAGCACGCTGGCATAGCAGTTGGAAATGGCAAAGGGCAGCAGGCCCCAAAGCATAATACCAGCATAGCTTTCCGCATAGGAGAGGGTGGCGGCAATAGCCTCTGGGGAGGAGGCCTGGTCGGTAAGGAAGAGCATGTAAAAGCCCTTGCCAAACAGGACCAGCACCAGCATGCCAAGCACACCGGCGGCTAGGGCAAAATACATGCGAAAGCGCAGGGTGTAGCGCAGGCCGTCGTAATCCTTTTTGCCGTAATACTGGGCTCCAAAAATAGAAGCGCCGGACATGCCGCCAAAAATGGTTAGGTTAAAGATAAAGATAATTTGGTTTACAATGGCCACGCCGGACATGGGCTGGGTGCCCAGCCGGCCCACCATTACATTGTCCAGCAGGTTGACAAACTGGGTAATGCCCTGCTGCACAACCATGGGAATGATGAGGGCAATTACAGCGAGGTAAAAGGCCTTAGTGCCAATGTACCGGTTTTTAATGGATGAAAGAGAACGCAAGCTTATGCCTCCTTTATGGGGTTATAGGTGTTAGGTTGTACCGGGCGGGAAGAGGGGGCGGAAGACACAAACCAGATTATACCATGGATTTCGGCGGGATTCAACAGGAATTCGGAGAAAACAGCGGCAGTGAAAAAGCCCTGCCCAGGAATGGGGCAGAGCTTTTTTTCAGCTGTTCCCGACCGGTTTTTTAGATTAAGCCGGCCACAATATCTCCCATCTCTTGGCAGCCCACCAGCCTGACCCCGGTTTCCTTTGTGGCAATATCCCGGGTTCGGGCTTGATCCAGCGCCTTGGCCACCGCCGCCTCAATATCCTTGGCTGCCTGGGGCTGATCTAGAGAATACCGGAGCATCATAGCCACAGAGAGTATGGTAGCCAGGGGGTTGGCCGCGTCTTGCCCGGCAATGTCTGGGGCAGAGCCATGTATAGGCTCATACAGCCCCAATCCCCCGCTGCCCAAGCTGGCGGAGGCAAGCATGCCAATAGAGCCGCTGATCATAGAGGCCTCATCGGAAAGAATGTCGCCGAACATATTGGAGGTTAGAATCACGTCAAACTGGGCGGGATCCCGCACCAGCTGCATGGCGCAGTTGTCCACATACAGGTGGCTTACCGCTACCTCTGGGTACTCAGGGGCCAGCCGGTCAACAGTGGCTCTCCACAGCCGGGAGGAGTCCAGCACATTGGCCTTGTCCACGCTGCACAGGCGGCGGTCCCGCTTTTGGGCCATATCAAAGGCCACCCGGGCTATGCGCTCTATTTCCTGCACGCTGTAGCGCTCGGTGTCGTAGGCGGATTTTACGCCGTTTACCTCTTCTGTGCCCCGGTCGCCAAAATAAATGCCGCCGGTAAGCTCCCGCACCACCATAATGTCCAGGCTGTCTCCAATAATTTCAGGCTTAAGGGGAGAGGCGTCCCGCAGGGGGCCGAAGATCACCGCGGGGCGCAGGTTGGCATACAGCCCCAAGGCCTGGCGAATGCCCAGCAAGCCCTTTTCAGGCCGGTTATTCCCAGGCTGGCTGTCCCATTTGGGGCCGCCCACAGCGCCCAGCAAAACAGAATCGGCAGCCTTGCAGGAATCCACAGTAGCCTGGGGCAGGGGGACGCCGGTGGCGTCGATAGCCGCGCCGCCTAGAAGCTGGCAGTCGTAGTTTACAGCAAAGCCGTGCTTCTGGGCGGTCCGGTCCAGCACCTTTATGGCCTGGTCCACAATTTCCGGGCCAATGCCGTCGCCCTTCAGGACGGTGATTTGATAATTTTTCATAATGCGATCCCCTTTTTTGCGTAATAGCGGAATATAGAAGATTCTATCATATTTAAAGAGGGATGTCAAATAGGGGAAAGGCTCCGGGAGGGCCCGAGAGAGCAGGCAAAACGGTGTGTTTCAAGGCCAAGAGCTCCCAAAAGCCAGAAAAGAGGACATAGGAAAAGGACAGATGCTCTCAAAAAACATCTGCCCTTTTCGGCTTTTATTGCACGCATTTATTGCACGGCGTCAGTCCCCGGCCGAGGGCTTCCTCCAAAGTGGACTCGTAATAGGTGCCGCCATTGCATTGGCTATCATAATGGTAGCGTTTCCCGCTTTTTGTAATATAGATTGTGCCGCCCTCATGGGAAGGAGCCTTAGGCTCTTCCTTAGGCTGCTCCTCAGGTTCTCCAGGCAAAGCGATTTCAGCGGGCTTCTGGGTGGGCGCTGGGGTGGCCTCTGGTTTTGCCGCTGGGGCTGGAGGGTTCTCTTGGGGCGCGGATTCTGGAGCCGAAGAAGGGGGCGGGGCAGAGGATTCGTCAGGCCCGGGCTCGGCGGTTTGCAGGGGAGCCTGTTCTGTGGACTCCTCTGCGGACTCTAAGGCGGAAGGGGATTCCCGCGCCTGATATACGGCTTTCCCGGTTTTGGTACTTAGGGAAATATCCCCAATGGGTTCTGTTATACAGCCTTCCTGATCCACCTGCCCATAGGTGGCCAGATACACATGGCACCCGGGAAAGTGGATTCCGGTATGATCCGGAAAAATAATGGAAAACCATTTATACTTGCTCCCCGAAACCGTCTGGCCGGCAAAGGCGGCATAATCCTCTGGACTGGCGGCCTTTGCGGCAGCCTTGTCCATTTCGATGTATGCCCAGGTGCCGATTTTCTCTGTTTGGGTACCGTTCATCACATCCCCTTCCTGAACCGGAAGGGACAAAAAGTTGTTGCTGTTTTCCTGCTTTGGGGATGGGCTGGCGGCAGAAGGGCTTTTCCCAGCGCTGCCGCTCTTCCCAGAAATTGCGTTACCCAGATTCCCCAGGATTCCCAAGGTGAGCAGCAGGCACGCCGCCCAGAACCACCAACGCTTGGTAAGGGGCTTTTTCAGGCTGGCGGATTGGGGGACCCCAGGGCCTGGAATGGGTTTGCCGCATTTTGGGCATGTCTTAGCGGTTTTGGGAATAACCGCCTGGCAGTGAGGACAGTACATACCCGCGGCAAGCCGGGCTCCACAGCGGGTGCAGGACTTTGCGCCGGTGGGGATGCTTTCACCGCAGCGAGGGCATTTCATCTGGCGTCACTCCTTTTTTTGTTTTGCGCGGAAGGATGACTTTTCAAGGCAGGGGCCGGCTTGCCTGTTTTCGCCCCCAATCCTTACAAAGGGATTCTTAAGGCAACACCGCATCATTCACGGCCAAGGCCTTAAGCGCCGTCTTGCTTGCATATTTTCCGTTATAGCCCGCAGTTTTCATTTGCCAATCTCCAGATTTGGCTATACTCAATCTGTAAACTCTGACGAAAAATCTGACTGCGCCATACGGCATTTGGAATTGTGTGGTATTACCTTAAGACTTGGGAAACCCAGGGGGTTGAGAGTCCTGCCCAATTACAGCTTTTCAATAACGTCTGCCGCTTCTTCCAGCCAGCTGCCCTCAAACAGCTCAATTACCCCACGGTCGCAGGAGGAGGCCAGCACAGGATCCAGGGGCAGCCTGGCCAGCACTGGCAGGGCATACTTGGCGGCCACCTGGTCAATATGGCTTTCGCCAAATACCTGCAGCTGTTTGCCGCAGTCTGGGCACTGAACATAGCTCATGTTCTCTACCAAGCCCAGCACCGGCACATCCATAAGCCTGGCCATTTCCACTGCCTTAGAGACAATCATCCCCACCAGCTCCTGGGGGGAGGTGACAATGATGATGCCCGCCAGGGGCAAGGACTGGAACACGGTAAGGGGCACATCGCCGGTGCCGGGAGGCATATCTACAAACATATAGTCCACATCTCCCCATACCACATCGGACCAAAACTGCTTAATGGCCCCGGCAATTACCGGGCCCCGCCATACCACCGGGTCGGTTTCCGCGTCCAGCAGCAGGTTAATGCTCATTACCCTAATGCCGGTTTTTGTCTCTCGGGGGTACATGCCGTTTTCGTCCGCCGTGGCCTTGCCCTTTAGGCCAAAGCATTTGGGAATGCTGGGGCCGGTAATATCCGCATCCAGAACAGCCACAGAGGCCTCTCTCCGGCGGAGGGTGGTGGCCAGCAGGGAGGTAACCAGGGATTTTCCCACGCCCCCTTTGCCGCTGACCACGCCGATTACCTTTTTTACCTGGCTAAGGTCATTGAGTTTTTCCAGCAAGCTTTCCGGCTCTTGGCGGGAGGGACAGTCTACCCCGCAGCTGGAGCAATCATGAGTACAATTTTCGCTCATCTTCGATCTCCTTTTTGATTCAGCATATGCAATAATTGGGAATCTTTTCCTTATATTTTAGCCCTCTGGCCAGCCTTTGTCAACCAGCGGACCCGGTTTTACTCTTCCACCCTATGGGCTTGCTTATTCTGGGCAATTAGTTCATCCACCAGGCTTTGGGCGTAATCCCTGGCAGCCTGGTCCGCGGAGGCGGGCTTTTCTCCGGGCTCGGTCCTTGCTGAAAATATCCCGGCCCTTACTCCTCGGGGGCTACCGGCAGCTCAAACCAGAATGTGCTTCCTTCTCCCACCTGGCTGATCACCCCGTAGGTCCCGCCGTGGAGGTCCAGCACATTTTTTACAATGGCCAGGCCCAGCCCCGTGCCCACCTGGGCCCGCCTGTGCTCCCGGTCCACCTTATAGTATCGCTCCCAAATATCCTGGAGCTTGTCCCCAGGGATTCCCTCTCCCCGGTCGGTTACCAAAATCCGAACCCGGTCTCCCAAAACCTCTTGGCGCAGGAAAACGGTTTTGTCTTCCCCTGCGTAGTTCACCGCATTGTTCACCAGATTATACACCACTTGGGATATTTTCAGCTGGTCGGCCACTACATAAATTTCTTCCTCTGCCATAAAGGGAAAGCTGTAGCCGGCCAGCTTGTCATAGCGGCCCAAAATCTCCCGCACGCTTTGGGTTAGGCAGAACCTGGCCATTTCCAGCTTTAGCACCCCTGCCTCCAGCCGGGAAAGGTCCAGCAGGTCGTTTACCAGATCATTCAGCCGGCCCGCCTCGTCTATGATAATCTGCAGGTTTTCCGGGGTGTTCTCCCCTGGCAGATCCCGCATAACCTCCCCATAGCCCTTAATCATGGTAAGGGGCGTCCGCAGGTCGTGAGAAACATTTGCCAGCAGCTCCCGGCGCAGGCTGTCCGCCTTAGAGAGCTCGTCGGCGGCATAATTTAGGGTTTGGGCCAGCTCGGTTACCTCCCGTGCCCCCTGTGCCCCAAAGCGCTGAGAATAGTCCCCCTGGCCCAGGCGCTTTGCGGCCTCGTTAATTTCTGTTAGCGGCCCTGCAATGCGCCTGGAGAGCACAGCGGCCAGTATGGCCCCCAAAGGCAAAAGCACCAGGGTTAGGCAGGCAAGCTGGGCTACCAGGGTTTCTACCATGGCGTTTAGGGGGGTAATTTCCGCCTCTACCACCACCATGCGGTTATTGTTTTTTGGGGTGCGCACGGTTATGGCATAAACCATCAGCCGGGCCGTTCCCTGGCCGGGAACAGCATACCGGAACTCTTGGGTGTAGCTGCCGCCGTTCAGGTTAACCTTTTCAAACAGCTGGGCCATTTCCCGGCGGGTAAGGCCGGAAATCAGGCTTTCTTTGTAGGGGAGCATATAGCCCACCACCTGCCGGCCCAGTTCGTCGGAAACCACAATGGTAGCCCCGGTGCGCACGCAAAGATCATTGGCCACAGAAACCAGCTGGGGGTCGTCTAGGCAGCGGGAAAGGGCGGCGGAAACCTGCTTGATCTCAGCGGTTTTAATGGCCTGGTAAAAGGGGTTGAGAAGAAAGATTTGGAAAGCCCAAAGCAGGGCCAAGGCGGCCAGGGTAAACAGGGCAAAGCCCAAGGCCATTTGCCAGCGTATCCCTGTAGGGAAGCGCCTTAGCCCTTTCGCAAGGGCATGGAGTCTTTTCATTTCTGTTGATTCCTTTCCCGCAGCTCCCACAGCACCCGGGCTATAGCGAGCCCGGCGTTGGCCAAAACGCCTGCCAAGGCCAGGCCGGCGAACACATACACCGGGGTCAGGTTTTCCAGCCCGTTCCGGGAGAAGATCAGTATGCCCAGGGCAATTACGCTGAAAATGGAAAGCCCCAAAGCAGCCAGCTGCAGCCAAAAGAGTTTTTTCTTCAAGACCCGCCCTCCTTTCCGTCCCCTTCAAACCGGTAGCCCACCCCCCGCAGGGTGACGATAAACTTGCTGTAGGGACCAAGGCTTCGGCGCAAAAGCTTAATGTGGGTGTCTAGGGTCCGGTCGTCTCCGTAAAAGTCGTAGCCCCACACATTGGTTAAAAGCATCTCTCGGGTAAGGGCGAGGCCCTTGTTTTTTATCATATAGCTGAGCAGGTCGTACTCCTTGGGGGAAAGCTCTGCCCGCCGGCCGTCCACGGTAACCACCCGGGCCCCAAAATCCACCGTAAGGCCCGCGAAGCTCTCTTGCTGCCGGGCCGGGCCTCCGGCCGCCCGGGTGCGGGCCATAATGGCGTTTACCCGCAGCATAAGCTCTTTGGGGGAAAAGGGCTTTACCACATAGTCGTCCGCCCCCAGCTCAAAGCCGTGGATCTTATCGTATTCCTCCCCCCGGGCAGACAGCATCAGGATGGGCAAAGGGGAGGTTTTGCGGATTTCTGCCGCCGCGGAAAAGCCGTCCAGCTCTGGCATCATAACATCCATAATTACCAGGTCAAAGCGGTTGGCAGATTTTCTGCACAACTCCACCGCCTCCATGCCTGTAGAGGCCTCTGTTACCTGGTGGCCCTCAAACTCCGCGTATTTGCGGATAAGGGCCCGGATCCTCTCTTCATCGTCTACCACCAGCAAGCGATACACAGGCGGCTCCCCTTTAGGCCTGGGGTACCAGGCGCTCCTGGCACTCTAGGTACTTTGCCCGGGTTTTGGCCACCACATCCTCTGGCAGCTGGGGGCCGGGCTCTTTGCCGTCCAGGCCGTTGGCGGTAAGCCAGTCCCGCAGGTACTGCTTGTCAAAGCTCTCTGGGGAAACCCCTACCCGGTAGGCGTCCCTGCTCCAGAACCGGCTGGAGTCTGGGGTAAAGACCTCGTCTGCCAGGGTGAGAACGCCGTTTTCGTCCAGGCCAAACTCTACCTTTGTGTCGGCAATGATAATGCCCCGCTGGTAGGCGTAGTCAAAGCAGCGCTTGTATAGGGCCAGGGCAATATGCCGTACCTTTTCCGCCATTTCCTGGCCCAAGGCGTCTGCCACGGCCTGAAAATCCACATTGATATCATGGCCAGAGGAGCTTTTGGTAGAGGGGGTAAAAATGGGCTCTTCCAGCTGTTGGGCCATTTGCATTCCGGCGGGGAAGGCAGCGCCGCAGAAAGCGCCCTCCTTTTGGTAGGCTTTCCACATGGAGCCGAACAGATAGCCCCGGACAATAAACTCAAAGGGCAGCATATTCAGGCGCTTTACCAAAATAGTGCGGCCCTGAAACTCCTCTCCCTGGAGCTCTGGGGGCATTTGCCCCAGGTCTTCGGAGATCATATGGTTGGGCACAATATCCTTTGTGTAGTGAAACCAGAAGGAGGAAAGGCGGTTAAGGACCTTGCCCTTATCCTGAATAGGGGTGGGCAGAATTACGTCAAAGGCGGAGACCCGGTCGGTGGTGACAATAGCCAGCCGGTCCGGGGAAACCTGGTAGACCTCTCTAACCTTGCCGCTGATGATTTTTTCCATGCTGAGACGCCCTTTCTTTATGAAAATTAGGATTCGTTCTTTTATAGTATAGCGGAAAAGGGAGGATTTTGCAAGTGGGCCTGCCGGCGGGGAGTGTCCCGCTAAGCAAAAGGGAGCCCCCCTTTCGGGAGCTCCCTTTTGTCCTTTTTCAGCAATAAAACTCCAGCGGGTAGGCGGGGTAGATAATTTCATCCAGCTGGTCTAGGGTTACCAGCCCTGCCGGGGCCAGCAGCACGCTGGGAATCCGGTTTACAATGGTGGCGCAGGTGTGTTCCACGGTGGCCGGCTTTACCA
>CAJUSM010000053.1:0-7878 GCA_910588935.1 uncultured Oscillospiraceae bacterium | reverse complement strand
GTGTTGGGCTCCCCTGTAATGGTCCAGTCGCACATATCCCCGTCGTTGGGTCCGTACACCTTGCCAATGCACTGGGTCTCAATCACCGGGCCCTGAAAGGTCTCTGTGGTTACCACCGCCGCCATGCCAATACAGTTTCCTTTGGGGATGGTCGCGCCCATGGTAGAGGAATACAGGTCGGCGCCATAGAAATAGGGCACGCACCTTTGGGTTTGGCGCTTAATGGTCCAGCCCAGCTTGGCGGCCAGGGCCTCGTTGGAGTTCCACACATAAGAGGGCTCCAGCACCTCTGGGTGGGCGATTTGCCGCTCGAACTCATCGGGGGTAAGCATTACCCCATGGGCCTTGGCAAGGGCCAGGCCGTACTCCTCTACATTGTAGCTGACAGCCCCCTCTATTCTTTGGATAGAGTGGCAGCTGCCTGCCACCATGCCCACCATATTGACCCAGAAGGTGTCCTCCATGCCGCTGCCCACAAAGGTGCAGCCGTTTTCTTTGGCCAGCACATCCAGGCGGTTGGCCCGCAGGGGGTCGGTGGTCCAGCAGTAGGTAGCCTCTTCGCAGGTGGTAATTACATTGATGCCCCGGCTAAGGCACTTTACATAGTGGTCGTAACAGTCGCTGACCAGGCTGAACAGGGTGACAATGGCGATGTCGGCATCGCAGCTGTCTAAAACCTGGTCGGCGTTGTCGCTGATCAGCACGCCGGTTTTTACCCCCAGGCCGGCGTAATCGCCTACATCCATGCCCACAATTTCCGGGTTCACGTCTATGGCGCCTACAATCTGGGCGCCATGCTGGTAAAGATAGCGCAGGGTGTACCTGCTCATTTTGCCGCAGCCGTACTGAACTACTTTGATTTTTTGCATGGGGAAGACCTCCTTTTATTTGGGCTGTGAATAGTATAGGCAGCCTTCCCCCAGCTTATGCCTCTGTTGTTTCTGCCACCTCGGCCGCCGCCTCTGGGGCTTCTGGGGCCTGGCTCTGCTCCTGCCCGTCCTGAAGATCCTCTTTATCCAGCACGCTTTTTTCCTTTTCCGGGTCCTTTTTCATCTCTCGGAGGGCCATGGCCATCATATAGGTTTTCAGGTCGTTTTCCAGCAAATACTGCTCGTCCTCTGGGGGTACCCGCTTGCCCTTTAGAATGCTGTGGGCAATTTTCATGCACTTTTTCATTTTGTCCATGGCCTTTTTTATGGCGTCCGCCTGCTTTTCGGTTTGCTCTCGAATCTGCTCGTTCTGCTGTTTTAGGGTTTGCAGCAGCTGCTGGGCGGCAGAAAGCTGCTCTGCCTTTTCGGCCATACGCTTTTCGGCGGCGGTTAGGGTAACCGGTTCTTCCTGGCGCGAGGCCTCTTGCTCCTTTAAATAGTCCTGGGCCTCCTGAGAGAGCTCTATGGTGTCCTGCCGGCCCTCTTCCCTAGGCTCCTCCTGGGGCGGAGCCGGGGCCTGGGCGGGGGGAGCCAGCCGGGGCGGGGCGGGGGATACAGGGTTCAGTTTCATACGCGTTGCCTCCTATCTATGGGAATGGGGAATCTCTCTATATAATAGTTCGGCAGGGGGATAGGATAAATTAAGAGAAAAGTCATTGAATTTCGTTTTGGGAATTGGTATAATTGATTAAGAAAAAACCGCCGTTACCTCCTTGGCGCCGCCATGAATCCCATTGCGAGAGGAGCACTCCCTATGACAAGAAAAACAAAGATTATCTGTACCTTGGGCCCTGCCACCGAAGATGAAAACGTTTTGCGCCGGCTTATGCTGGGCGGTATGAACGCCGCCCGGTTCAACTTTTCCCACTTGGACCATGAGGACGCCAGGCAAAAGCTGGATACTGTGATCCGCCTGCGCCAAGAGCTTGGCCTGCCCATTGCCACCATTCTGGATACCAAGGGGCCGGAAATCCGCACCGGCACCTTTCAGGAGGGCCCTGTGGAGCTCCACGCCGGGGACAGCTTTACCCTGACTACTCGAGAGGTGCCTGGAGACAGCCAGTGCGTGTCTATTACCTACCAGGGCCTGCCCCAGGACCTGGTTCCAGGAGCAAGGGTTCTGATAGACGACGGCCTGGTAGAGCTGAAAGCCGAGCATGTAACCGAAACCGATATTGTGTGCAAGGTGGTTAACGGCGGCAGGGTTTCCAACCGCAAGGGCATTAATGTGCCTGGCACCAGGCTCTCTATGCCCTTTATCAGCGAAAAGGACCGGGCTGATATTATCTTTGGCATAGAAAACGGCTTCGATTTTATTGCCGCCTCCTTTACCCGCTCTGCCGCGGATATTCTGGAAATTCGCCGGATTCTAAAGGAATATAAGTGCAACACGGTAAATATCATTGCCAAAATTGAGAATATGGAGGGCGTAAACAATATTGACGAAATCCTTCGGGTAACCGACGGCATTATGGTGGCCCGGGGAGATATGGGCGTGGAGATTCCCTTTCAAGACGTGCCTGTGCTCCAGAAAGAGCTAATTAAGAAATCTTACTTGGCGGGCCGGCAGGTGGTTACCGCCACCCAGATGCTGGACTCTATGATGAAAAACCCCCGGCCCACCCGGGCCGAAGCCACAGACGTGGCCAACGCCATCTATGACGGTACCAGCTGCATTATGCTCTCTGGCGAAACCGCCGCCGGCCAGTACCCGGTGGAGGCCCTGCAGACCATGGTGCGGATTGCCGAAAAGGCGGAGGAGAGCATTAACTACATCCACCGCTTTAATTCCCGAGATAACAGCGACATTGCCTTTGACGTGACCAATGCCATTTCTCATGCCACCTGCACCACTGCCCACGATTTGGGGGCGAAGGCCATTATCACGGTGACCAAATCTGGCGGCACAGCCCGGCAGCTCAGCAAGTTCCGGCCCCTTTACCCCATTGTGGGCTGCACCACCGAGGAAAATGTGTGCAGGCAGCTAAACCTCTCTTGGGGCGTTACCCCCCTGCTGATTGCCGAGGAGAGCAACACAGACGCCCTGTTTGACCACGCGGTAGACGCCGCCCAGGAGGCCGGGGTGGTAAAAAGCGGGGATATTGTGGTGATTACCGCCGGTATGCCCTTGGGCGTTTCTGGCACTACAAACATGATGAAGGTGCATGTGGTGGGCCATGTGCTCTGCACCGGCACAGGCGTTACGGAAAAATGTGTTTCTGCCCGGCTGTGCGTGTGCAAGCACCTAGAGGATGTGAAGGAGCGTTTTCGGGACGGGGACATTTTAGTGGTGCCGGAAACAGACAACTCTATTGTGGACTGCCTGCGCAGGGCTTCCGGGATTATCACCGAGCAGGAGGGCATGAACTCTCACGGGGCCATTGCCGGCCTGGCTATGGATAAGCCGGTGATTACCGGCGTGGAACATGCCACCCGAATTTTAAAGGGAGGCGCGGTGGTCACCCTAGACGCTAAAACAGGCAGGGTAAGCGCCTGCTGACGCCGGCCCTAAATCCCTCTCTATTAACCTAAAAAAGGAGTCGATATTATGTCACTTTTTTCTAAAAAGCCCGATTACACCAACGCCGACGGCACCCCAGGCTACAAGCGGGGAGGAATCCCCAAAGTTATCCCTGTGGTGGCGGCGCTGGTGCTGGCCCTGCTGGCCCTTATCTCTTGCTGTACCGTGATCACCGCCGGGCATACGGGGGTGGTCTCTACCTTTGGCCGGGTCAGCGAAAACGTCCTTCAGGAGGGCTTCCATTTTAAGGCCCCTTGGCAGACAGTGACCAAAATGGACAACAGGATTGTGAAGCTGGAGGTCTCCACTGAGGCCTTTAGCTCGGACCTGCAAACCGTAAACGTGAATGTGGCTGTAAATTACCGGGTGGATACCAGCAGGTCCTATTCCATTGTGAAAAACGTGGGCACCAATTACCAGGACGTGCTTATTACCCCTGCGGTAAACGAGGTGATGAAATCCATTATGGCCATGTATACCGCTGAGCAGAGCATTACAAACCGGAACGTGATCTCCACCGCCCTGCTGGATGAACTGAACGAAAAGCTCTCTGAAAGCGGCATTACGGTTTCAGACATCAATATTATTGATTTTGATTTTAGCGACGTGTATGTGGCCGCCATTGAGGCCAAGCAGGTGGCTGAGCAGGAAAAGCTTCGGGCAAAAATTGAGCAGGACCAGCTTACCATGGAAAAAGAGGCCGAGGCCTCCCGCCGGGTAATAGAGGCGGAGGCTGCCGCCGAGGTGGCCAAAATAGAGGCCGAGGCCGCTGCCTACGCGGGAGAAAAGGAGGCCACCGCCAACGAGAAAATTGCGGCCTCTCTAACCCAGCCCCTTATTGATTACTATAAAATTCAGCAGTGGGACGGCAAGCTGCCCACTGTAACCGGCGCCGATACCATTATTCGCCTGGATGAGCCTGCCGGCGGCTCGCCCGCGCCTTCGCCTACACCCCAGCCTGAAGAGTAACCCGCAAAGGAGAGTGAGCACATGGAGCGCGACGCTTTTACCGGCGGGGTAGAGCCTGGGGGGCTTTGGAGCAAAAACGATATCCGCATCTTAATTTGTTATATTCTCGCCAGCGTAAACGGACCCCTAAGCCGGGAGGATATTGGCCAGGTGCTTCAGGGCAGAGCCCTTGCCAACTATTTTGAGTCTGGCGAAGCCCTGGCCGCCTTGGAGGATTTAGGGCATATTGTTCAAGAGGGCGGCGGCTACACCTGTACCCCCACTGGCCGGGAGATTGCCAACCGGTTGGACAGCGGCCTGCCCCTGGCTGTGCGGGATAAGGCCCTGGAGTCGGCGCTGCTGCTTTCGGCCCAGGCCAGGGCCCGCCGGGAAAACCGGGTGGAAATTCAGCAGCGGGAAAAGGGCTGCCTGGTAACCTGCCATATTGCCGGGGGCGAGGGAATGGAGCTGATGGGGGTATCCCTGTATGTGCCAGACCGGGCCCAGGCAGGAATGGTGGAAAAAAGGTTTTACGAAAACCCAGACAGAATCTACCGGCTGCTCCTGGCCGGGCTGACCGGGGAAAAGGAGTTTGCCAAGGAGTTTTGGGAGGAATGGGAAGACAGGACATAGCAAGCTGAAAATCAGAAAAACATAAGGAAAGAGGTTTTGCTGCAATGAATCGAGTTCGCATTGGAAGCATTGTGCCCGGAGACAATGTAGAGAAATTTTTGCCGGAGTTTCTAAAGTATGGTTATGAGTGCGTTTCCTTTAATTTTCACATGGTCTTCCCAGAAAAAGACCTGGCAACCTTTGCCCAGCGGGTAAAGGCCGCGGCCGGCGGCGCGCCGGTGGAGGTTTCCTCCATTGGGTATTACTGCAACGCCCTGGAAAACGAAGAGCAGCGCCACACCTTGGAGCATTTTATTGACAATGCCAAGCTGTTTGGAACCAACCTGGTTACCACCTTTGCCGGGGGCCTGGAGGGCCGGCCGGTAGAGGAGGCGATGCCCAGGTACAAAGAGGTTTTTGGGGAGCTTGCCAAGCGGGCAGAGGCCAACGGTGTGCGCCTAGCCATTGAAAACTGCCCTATGGGGGGCACCTGGCACCGGGCTACCTGTAATATTGGCTTTAACCCCAAGGCTTGGGAGATGATGTTTACCCAAGTGGACAGCCCGGCCATTGGCCTGGAGTGGGAGCCCGCCCACCAGATGGTGCAGCTGATTGACCCAATCCCCCAGCTGGAGCAGTGGATTGGCCGGGTGTACCATCTGCATGGCAAGGACGCCACCATAGACTGGAACCGGGTAAAGAAATTCGGCGTGTTCGGCGGAGAGAATTTTGCCCTGGCCCGTACCCCAGGGTATGGAGACACAGATTGGCGGGATGTGTTCCATGTGCTGTATATGCACGATTTTGCCGGCGATCTGGTGGTAGAGGGTTTCCACGATCCCATTTTCTGCGGTGACCTGGAGCTAACCGGGCAGCGCCATGCCCTCAAGTACCTTACCTGGTGCCGGGGCCTTTCAGACTGAGAGCTGGCCTGGGTAAAGGTGTTTTTCACATTTCTCCACAGGGTTTTCAACACCCCGGAACAGGGCAGGCCCTGGTTTGGGGAATTTGCAGTAAGATTTTGCCAGGACTCTGTCCTGGCATTTTCTTTTCCAGCTTTTTGCTGTTGTCCCTGAAGAATCGCGAAAAATAGCTTGACGAATGCCAAAAGATGTGGTATAATCTTCAAAGCGTCAGGGCTTTGGCTGTAGCTATGGAGGGCCGCGGCTTTGCGCGGGTGTAGTTCAGTGGTAGAACTCCAGCCTTCCAAGCTGGTCGTGTGGGTTCGATTCCCATCACCCGCTCCAATATTCCCCCAAGGAAAGCTTTTCTTTGGTTAGGGAATTCCCTTTTAGGGACCAAAGAACGTAGGCCGAAAGGTTTGCCCCCATTATGCGCCAATAGCTCAGCTGGATAGAGCAACTGCCTTCTAAGCAGTAGGCCAGGGGTTCAAGTCCCTTTTGGCGCGCCATTATGGTGGATGTAGCTTAGTTGGTCAAAGCGCCAGATTGTGGCTCTGGAGACCATGGGTTCGAATC
Source organism: uncultured Oscillospiraceae bacterium (assembly GCA_910588935.1). Classification (GTDB taxonomy): domain Bacteria; phylum Bacillota; class Clostridia; order Oscillospirales; family Acutalibacteraceae; genus Acutalibacter. The sequence continues at coordinate 1,390 of CAJUSM010000053.1, read as the reverse complement.
CCATCACCCACCCCACATTTAGGCACGGAGTTTAATTTTTGTGATTAGACTCCGTGTCTCTCAGTATTGGGCTGTCGCCAAGCGGTAAGGCAACGGACTTTGACTCCGTCACCCGTGGGTTCGAATCCCGCCAGCCCAGCCAAGATGACCTAACAAAAAAGATGCCATCCCCAAAATTCCCCGGAATTCCGGGGAATTTTGGCGTTCAAGGGGCCAAAAGAGGGCCGGAAAAAATCCCGTGTTTTGGGGGATGCCAAAGACATTGCCTACGGCAAGTCTTCGATTTTTGGGATCTGAACCTGCGTGGTTCAGAAAGAGAGCGGAAAAAGAAAAAATGAATAAAGAAATTCAGGTGGGCCAGGAAGAAATTCCTGGCCCTTTTCTTTTGCCCGAAAATAATTTTAACCGAAAGGGATGAGGAAGTTTTATGCCAAACTTCACAGAGAACAAGACCGACCGGGCCTACGAAAGTTTCATGAAACAGATCCCCGGTTTCCAGCGGGACCCGCCGGAGGCCAAAGAGATACAACAGGATCTGGAGAGAAAGCAGCGGAGGAAAGGAGAGCGCAATGGAAACAAATCAAAGTAACATCATATCGAGTACAACAAGGGGATCAATTATCCATATGAGGCCCTCGATCTGCCGGATTATTTCCCCCGCCTGTATCAGAAATTTGTCGAACCTGAGCAGAGACTGAGCTGTATAAACCACTGGAACTACGATGACCCGGTAATCCGGGAGGCAAGGCTGGCTGGGCCGTCGCCGAAGCCTGAGTCAAAAAACATTTTGGAGATGGGTGGAATGTGATATGGTTTTCCGCAACGATAACCACGGCGTACTGTTCGAGAAAGAAATCAGGTACCACAAGGGCTGTAGTCGTAAGATGACTGCAGCCCTTTTTTTGTTGACAGCAGACTCCCGGCTCTGGCATCAGGCCGAGAATCACATCGGGACTAATGAAATCGACATCACTGCCATAAAGCCCAGGCGTTTGGACGCCATGGCCTACGTCTGCTTCACGGTGGCAAAGGACATCATCACAGGCAGCAGGACGGTATCTCTCACAGAACTGGCCGACACAAGTATGCTCTCCCCCCGGTACTTCCTGGTGATACAGACCGCCATGCTGATCCGGGGCTACGGACTGAGTGCGGCCAACCGGTTGCTATTTACAGAGGGGAGGAAACCGGATGAACTTTGACAGAAATAAGGTTGAGCGGGTCAGGCGGCAGTACCCGGTGGGGACGAGAATCCAACTGCACAGCCTGTGCAACAACGAGCGGGATATGCCGCCCGGTCTCTGCGGGACGGTAGTCGGTGTAGACGACCAGCCAAGCCTGCTCATGAAGTGGGACAACGGGCGGTCGCTGAGCCTTATGCCCTTCGAGG
>CAJUSM010000052.1:18681-21398 GCA_910588935.1 uncultured Oscillospiraceae bacterium | reverse complement strand
ACTGGCACACAGCACCCGAGCCGGCAGGCGAGACCCCATCCATCACAAAAAATATTTCGGGATGAAATCCCGACAATTCTGCAGCCTAACGAAATTTTTCCACTCCCCCTCATAAAACCCTCGTTTTGGACACTCTCCGCTTAACAAGCCGCTCCCGCCATTGCCTTAGAATGGGCGGTTGGGGCAGGGACACGCAAGAAGAAACAGGATATTGTTTATCTGAATCCTTATCTTCTCTCCCAGGCAGTGGTATCTCCTTGAAAACAGGCATAGTTATACTATGGTAAAAAAACCTTTGGGACCGGACCTGCCCGGCCCTTCTCATGTTTTCCCGAAAGGATGGATGATCCTACATGAAAAAAATTGCCGCCATCTGTTCCGTATTCCTTGCAGCCCTGCTGCTTTTTCCCGCCATGCCTGTACAGGGGGCCCAGCTGGAGCTCTCATGCCCCGCCGCTGTGCTTATGGAGGCTGGCACCGGCCGGGTTCTTTTTGAGAAGAATCCCCACGAGATCCGGCCCTGCGCCTCTATTACAAAAGTCATGACCCTCTGCCTTACCCTCGACGCCATTGACTCCGGCCGCCTGGCCATGGATACCCCCCTTACCGCCTCTGCCCACGCGGCCTCTATGGGTGGCTCGGACATCTGGCTGAAAGAGGGAGAAATTATGACTGTGGATGACCTAATTAAGGCCACGGTAATTATGAGCGCCAACGATGCCGCAGTGGTCCTAGCGGAAAACGTAGCTGGCAGCGAAGAGGCCTTTGTGGCCAAGATGAACGAAAAAGCCGCCCAGCTGGGCATGAACGACACTGTTTTTAAAAACTGCAATGGCCTGGATGAAGAGGGCCATGTAACCAGCGCCTATGACGTAGCCCTAATGAGCCGGGAGCTGCTAAAGCATCCCCAGATCACCGACTACACCCTAACCTGGATTGACTATGTCCGGGACGGGGCCACCCAACTGGTTAACACCAACAAGCTCATCCGCAGCTACCAAGGCATTACCGGGCTAAAAACCGGCACTACCTCTCAGGCAGGCAGCTGTATTTCTGCCACAGCAGAGCGCAACGGGTTAAAGCTGATTGGAGTGGTGCTGGGAGCAGGGAGCACGGACGACCGCTTTCAGGACGCCGCCGCCCTGCTGGACTATGGCTTTGGCGGCTGGGAAGTACAGATACCCCAGGCTCCCCAGCTTGATCCCAGGCCAGTGGCCGGGGGTATGGAAGAGTTTGTAAGGCCGGTGGTAGGGGATATGCCTGAGATCCTCACAGAAGGCAGCGGCGAAGTGGAAGAAAAAATCAGCTGGCGGGGGGGCTTAAAAGCCCCTGTGGAGGAAGGAGAAGTGATTGGACAGATTGGCTACTATATAAATGGCGAGGAAATGGCCCAGGTGGATATTACGGCAGGGAACGAGGTGAAAAAGGTTACCTTTCGGTCGGCATTCGGTTACCTGGTGAAAGGGCTGCTAACAATGTAGGCAGGGAAAGCCCGGGGGCCCCAGTAAAAAGCCTTCTGTCCCATTTCTCTGTTCCGGCAGAAAGATTTTTAGGCAAATTGGAAAGCGGCCTTGAAAAATTCCCAAACTTATTGTAGAATAGAACTTGAAAAAGAATTCCACTCCGCCCGGCGGCCCCCAAGCCCCTGGCCGGAATGAGCAAAGGAGTTTTGAAAATGCCGCTAAAATTAGATGACAGGTATTTAAAAGGCTTTGTTTCCCAGCACGAGCTGGACGGTCTTCAGGCCCAGGTAAAAACCGCCAGCGAGCTTCTGATGTCAGGCAAAGGCATGGGCAGCGATTTCCTGGGCTGGGTCACCCTGCCCGAAGACTACGACAAGGAGGAGTTTGGGCGCATTAAAGCCGCTGCCCAGCGCATTAAAGAGAACTCCCAGGTTTTCGTGGTAATTGGCATTGGCGGTTCCTACCTGGGGGCCCGGGCAGCCATTGAATTTTTAAAATCGGACCATTACAACGCCCTGCCCAAAGACACCCCAGAGGTGTACTTTGCCGGCAATAGCATCAGCTCTACCGCCCTGCAGGAGCTGGTCACCATCTGCGAGGGCAAGGACGTTTCTATAAACATGATATCCAAATCCGGCACCACCACCGAGCCCGCCATCGCTTTTCGGGTTTTCCGGGAACTGCTGGAAAAAAAGTATGGCAAGGAAGGGGCCAGGGAGCGGATTTTCTGCACCACTGACCGGCAAAAGGGCACCCTAAAGCAGCTGGCAGACAAGGAGGGCTATGAGACCTTTGTGGTTCCCGATAATGTAGGCGGGCGCTACTCTGTGCTTACCGCTGTGGGCCTGCTGCCTATTGCTGTAGCCGGGTGCGATATTGACGCCCTTATGGCCGGCGCGGCCAAGGCCATGCGGACTTACAGCAGCCCGGTGCTGGAGGAGAACGACTGCTATAAGTACGCGGCCCTGCGGAATATTCTGTATAACAAGGGCAAGAGCGTAGAGGTTATGGTAAGCTACGAGCCCTGCTGCGCCATGTTTAACGAGTGGTGGAAACAGCTTTACGGCGAAAGCGAGGGCAAGGACAACAAGGGCCTTTTCCCGGCCAGCGTGGTGTTCTCTACAGACCTCCACTCCTTGGGCCAGTATATCCAGGACGGCCGCCGGCAGCTGCTGGAAACCGTTGTGCTGATAGATACCCCCAAGCACCAGGTCACCTTGGGTAAGGATGCCGCCGACGTGGACGGCCTAAACT